>VFJW01000037.1 GCA_009885845.1 Geobacter sp. | reverse complement strand
TCCTCCTGCTTCGCTGTTTGAGCCGGAAACGACTCGGGCGCCAATCGTTCAATTTTTTTTTATGGCTACATTGAGGGAAATGAACAGGAGCTGAAGGTTTACAGTTGGTTGACAAAGCACTACAACGAACAGGTGGGGAAGAGTCTTGATGATCAGGCGGCCCAATTCAAAACGGATATCATAGAGCTTCACGCCGCCGGTCACATCCTGGAGGCCGGCCGTATTGTCCTGCAACAGTCCTGCAGCATCCTTGAGAGTCGACGCATCAAAGTAAGCCGGAAAGAGTGCGCCAGAACATTGCCCTTTTCATCAGAGAGCAGTCCCCCCATTACACCGGGAACCGTAGTCAGACCAAGCATGATGGTTTGCACGTAAGCCCCTTATTTCTGTCCAATAACTCGGCGGATTTCAGAATCAAGCGAATTAACGTTGGCGCTACCATTGGCTGAAACACAGAGATGGTGACGTTTGGAATCGAAAAGAAACAGATGATGATCTGTACCATGTACTGTCGCAGCTTTGAATTCCCCAATACCAAACTGTGACCCGAGCTGCTCCGAAAAAAGAGCCAGAAAAAGTCCGTTTGCTCCAAGAAGCTCAGCCTGATACGAATTGTCATCAACGACAACTCCGTCTTTTGTCATAATAAGCGCCTTCTCGATTTCCGGAACAACCGAAAGCTTTACACCGATATCACTCATAACTACACCCTCCTTGGCAGGTTCGGTTTCTACCCGTCCTTCCTGTTTTGAACTTATTTTTGCTTCATCCATGCGACGGAGCGCTTCCAGGATCAGAAATCCTACCGATTGATCGATCGACCGGATGGTTGTTGTCACTTTCGGTTCACTTTTGAATGTCCCTCCAATCCATCCCATGATGGTGTAGAAGGCCTCTTCTCCTTTCAATTCGGCCTGCTCTGCGTGAACGATCTCTCCTTCTCGAAAATAGACAACGCCGCTTCTGTTCTTGTTTTCTACAATCAGGCAACCCGAATAACGGTTGCCCCCCTTGACCTGAATGATGTCAGCCAGTGACAAGCCGCTGACCGCACCGACAAAGCCGGTTTGTTCTGTATCAAATGCCGGTGATCCCATATGTTGCCTGTTCCTTCATATATTACGAACGAATTCACTTCAGAATCGTAGGATATCGCATTGGCTGCAATATAGCAAAACATTTTTTTCACTTAATATTTTTTCCAATAGCACGATATTGTTATGTAAATATCATAATGTTATTATTTAAATAGTGTTTATGTAGCGAGGAGAATATTCTTATAAACAGTTGTTCTATTAATGCCCTTAGTTTGTCTGGGCAGAGTGGTTTCTGATTGAACGTGTCAATGATCGTGATACCCCATCACAACCAGAAAGCAACTTCCATCAGCGATAACGTTGATTCTCCGCTCACGACAAAGTGCAACCGCCTCGGGATGTTCGGCACCAGGCTGCATCCAGATATTCAGTATTCCCTTTTCAATAGCAAGCGGTACGAGCTTGGCAGTTATTGCCGGTGGAGTGATCATTGATATGCTCACGACGTCCGCAGGCAGTTCGCTGATTGTGGCTACGCAGGGCATCCCTTCGATTGCTGTTTCAGTGGGATTTACCGGCGTGACTTTCCTGCCGTTCTGAAGGTAACAGCGCAGCACCTTATTGCCGTATTTTTCGCGGTTACTAGAGGCGCCGACCACGCCGAATGCCGGCGATGAGAGGAACTGCTGAATCTGATCCTGGATAGACATGATCTGCTCCTTCTTTGAAGCTGTTTATTCCCGCACCTGCCCATCCCCATACACAATAAACTTTGTCGTGGTCAGATCCTCCAGCCCCATCGGACCAAAGGAGTGCAGCTTGGTGGTGGAGATCCCTATTTCAGCCCCCAGGCCGAGCTGGCCGCCGTCGGCAAAACGGGTCGAAGCATTGACCATTACGCACGATGAGTTGACCTCGCGGATAAAGCGCTGGGCACGGCTGTAGTCGCTGGTGATAATTGATTCGGTATGCAGCGAGCAGTAGCGGTTGATGTGGTCAATGGCGGCATCAAGATCGTCAACAACCCGGCATGCCAGGATCAGTTCCAGGTATTCGGCATGCCAGTCTTCTTCTGTTGCCGGTGTAGCGGTCGGTGCATAGGTGCAGAAAACGGCATCACCGCGCAGCTCTACACCCAATGCGGATAGTGTGGCGGCAATTCGAGGGATGAATTCAGCGGCAACGTCCCGGTGAATGAGGAGCGTTTCCACTGAATTGCAGACGCCGGGGCGCTGGGTCTTGCTGTTGACAATAATCTGTTCGGCCTTGTCGAAATCAGCCGACTGATCAACAAAAATATGGCAGACCCCTTTGTAATGCTTGATGACCGGGATGCGAGAATTCTCAACGACAAAGCGGATCAGGCTTTCCCCGCCGCGTGGTATAATCAGGTCGATAGATTCTTCCTGCTTCAGCATCTCCAGCACCCCTTCACGTTCGGTAAAGGGAATCAGTGATAGTGCCGCTTCAGGGATATTCATCTCCTTCAGCACACCCTGCAGAACTCCGGCAATGGCCAGATTGGAATTGATCGCTTCTGATCCCCCCCGCAGGATCACGGCGTTGCCGGCTTTGAGGCAGAGGGCTGCGGCATCGGCGGTCACGTTGGGCCGCGACTCATAGATGATTCCAATAGTGCCGAGCGGGATACGCATCTTGCCGACCATCAGTTCGTTGGGGCGTTTCCACATTCTGGTGACTTCGCCAACCGGATCAGGCAGCGAAGCAATCTCACGCAGCGCGCCGGCGATTCCTTTGATGCGGTCTTCATCAAGCATGAGGCGATCCAGCATGGCCGATGAAAGCCCTTTCTGCTGCCCGGTAGTGAGGTCCTTTCTGTTTTCTCCGATAAGTTTTGTCGTCGCACACTCAAGGGCATCCGCCATTTTCCGTAACATGGTGTCTTTTGTCGTAGTTGACAAGCGTGCCATGGCCAGCGATGCCTGACGGGCATCCTGTGCGATTTTTATGACTTTTTCTGAAATGCTTATCATGTCTGCTCCCTGGTGTCGGTTGTCTTGTCAGGTGTTATAAATTATCTTGAGCGCTTATCCGGCCGCTCAATTTCAAACTTGTCAAGACGATACTGCAGAGTCTTGTAACTCATCCGCAGGAGCGTTGCCGCTTTACCGATCACCCATTCTGACCGTTCCATTGCCTTAACGATAAGCCCTTTTTCGAGCGCCTCAAAATCGATCCCTTCAGGCGGCAGGTCAAAATTTATGCCGCCGGTAAGTGAGCCTCCGGCAGTTATCTCGACTGGAAGGTCGTCCGGTTCAATATAGTTGCTTTCGGCCATCAGGACCGAGCGTTCAATTACGGACTCCAGTTGACGGACATTTCCGGGCCAACTGTAGTTCATCAAAAGCTTCAGTGCCTGTTTCGAGATGCCATTTATCGAAATGCCGGCAGCTGTGCTGTACTTTTCCAGGAAAAATTCTGCCAGGGTTTTAATGTCGCTCCCCCGCTCCCGGAGAGGTGGCAGGTTGACGCGGATAACGTTCAGCCGGTAAAACAGATCCTCACGGAACGTCCCTTTTTTTATCTCCTGCTCGAGTTCTTTGTTGGTGGCCGAAACCAGACGTACATCAAGTGAAATATTAACCTTTCCCCCTACCCGGCGGACCTCCTTTTCCTGGATGGCCCGCAGCAGCTTGGCCTGCATAGAAACGTTCATCTCACCGATTTCATCCAGGAACACCGTGCCGCCGTTAGCTGCTTCGAAGATGCCTATCTCCCGGGCATTGGCACCGGTAAAACTCCCTTTTTCATGGCCGAACAATTCGCTTTCGATCAGTGTGTCAGGAATTGCGGCACAGTTGATGGCAATAAACGGCTTGTCGTGTCGCGGACTTCCTTCGTGAATCGCCCGGGCGATCAACTCTTTACCGGTTCCTGATTCACCGACGATCAGGACGGTTGAATTAGAATGGGAAATTTTGGCAACGACCCGGAACACCTCCTTCATTTTTGGATGTTCACCCTGCATATTGGGGATTGTTGCGATTGATTCTATCCGCTTCTGCAGTACCCGGTTTTCGCGCACCAGGCCGATACGCTCGAAGGCCCGCAGCAGGGTCAGTACCAGGTTGTCACGCTCCAGCGGTTTTTCCAGATAATCGAAGGCTCCCTTGCGCATCGCTTCCACAGCCGAGTCAACCGAGCCGTGAGCTGTCATCATGATGATGCACTGCTGCGGATCATCGGCCAGTACTTTTTCCAGCAGGTCAAGCCCGCTCTGTCCCTGCATCTGGAGGTCGGTCATGATCAGATCAAACTCACGTTTTTCCAGTTGCGTCAACGCTTCTCGCACGCCAGGCACGTCAACGACGTCGTAGTTCTCTTTTTTCAGTATCAGGCTGAGAATATCCCGCTGTCCCTTTTCATCATCAACTATCAGTATACTGCCGATATTTTTCATAGTTCCTCAGATTTACGCTGGCTGTTGCGGCAGCAATACGGTAATGGTCGTTCCACTGCCTACCGTACTTTCAACCGCTATTGTTCCGCCATGCTCTTTGATGATTCGTTCGGTAATGGCCAACCCCAGACCGATACCGACATCTTTGGTGGTGAAATAGGGCTGGAATATTTTACTGATATCTTCAGGGGAAATGCCGCTCCCCTGATCGCTGAAGTTCAGTTGCATCTGACCGGTTTCCAGCAGCTTCGCACCCACTGTTATGGTGCCTCCGTCCGGCATCGCCTGTGAGGCGTTCGTGATAAAGTTGAGGATACAGTTGCGAAACAGTTCGGCATCGATCCAGAGCGGCGGCAGATCGAAAGGGATCTGCTGATCGACAACGACCCGTTGTTCCGTTAATCGATTTTGCAGCACCGGCAGCACCTTGGCAAGCAGCTCACGATAGATAACAAGGTTTCGTCGCAGCTTGAGGGGCCGTCCGTAATTCATGAAGTTGACCACCATGTAATTTGCGCGCCGCACCTCTTCCTTGATTTTATCAGTCAACTCCTCCAGTTCTTCGCGCTTATCTTCGCAGCAGGGGAGCATTTCGGTTTTAAGATGATCAATTGCCAGGCTGATATAATTCAAGGGATTCCGGATCTCATGGGCGATACCGGATGCGAGCTGTCCAACCCGCGAGAGATGTTCTGCCTCATAGAGACGTTTTTCCAGCGCTTCCCGCTCACGAAGTTTTTCAACCATGTTGTTGAAGCCTTCCGCCATTTCTCCAATCTCGTCGTCGCTTTCCACCGGGATGGTCACTGACAGGTCCCCGGCTGAGACCCGCTTGAAGTCATCCACTAAATTATGGATCGGAGTTGTATAGCGGCGGGCGAGAAAGATGATCAGGGCGATACCGACGGTGAATACCATGCCGGTTGCGAACAGACGGCGGATAAAATTGGCTCGCTGTATATCGCGAATATTGTCAAGCAGCATGTTGATCTGAACATACCCCAACTGCTCGTCTCCGACAATAACCGGCACCACCACTTCGTACGGTTTCTGGGAGAGTACTGCACCGCCAATCGGGCGCTGTACCGCATGAATTCCCTTCTCCAGTTTTTTGAGCTCGCGCTTTTTACCGATCTTGTCAGGATCGGAGGAGTCGATAATCTCACCCTCAGTATTGATGATGTTGATCTCGTTGATCCCTTTTTCCCGAGCGGTTAACAAATAATCGGTAAGGCGGGAGGTCTCTTCATTGGAGGTGAGGTCCTCAATACTCATCTGGATAGCTTTGGAGATCTCCTGGGAACTATCCTGAATTTCGTTCACCAGGGCGGTCTGGGCAAACTGGTTGAGGATGAACAGGGTCAGCATCGCCAGAACCAGCAGCGAGAGCATGATGATGATCAGCTTGGCATTAAGTTTCATGGTTACCTAGGACACTTCTACCATTTCTCCGATCAGATCATAATCGGATGAGTCAGTGATCTTAAGTGTGATAATATCGCCGATATCAGCTGTTCCTGAGGTGATATAGACCTGGCCGTCGATGTCGGGGGCCTGACGGGATGAACGCCCTTTAAGCAGCAGTTCGGTCTCTTCGCTGTACCCTTCAACAATGACCTGTTCAGTTGTCCCGATAAGAGTGCGGTTGTGCCGGAAGGAAAGCCGCGCCTGGGCCCGCATCAGTTTGCGGTAGCGCTCCCGCTTGACGCGTTCTGATACCTGATCCGGCATCTCTGCCGCAGGTGTTCCCTCCTCCCGTGAGTAGCAGAATACTCCCAGACGGTCGAAGCGGGTTTGCTCAACAAAATGGGTCAGGGTCGTAAAGTCTTCGAGCGTTTCACCAGGAAAACCGACGATTAGTGAGGTTCGTAGGGCAATACCGGGGATTTCGCTCCGCAGTTTGGCGATCAGCTCACGAATCTGCTGCTCAGTACTCCGGCGCTTCATAGCTTTCAGCACTGGATCGGAAATGTGCTGGATAGGAATATCCAGATACTTGCAGACTTTCGGTTCATCGCGGATCAGGGCGATCAGGCTGTCGGTGATCCCGTCAGGATAGGCGTAGAGCAGCCGGATCCAGCGCAGGCCGTCAATTGCAGCCAATCGTTGGACAAGCAATTCCAGTGTGGTGCCGTCACTCATGTCGCTGCCGTATCGTGTGATGTCCTGGGAGATGACGTTAATCTCCTTGACTCCCCGGGCAACCAGGCGCTCCGCCTCGGCCACCAGCGCGTCGATCGGACGTGAGCGGTAGGCTCCGCGCAGTTTCGGGATGATACAGTATGAACAGCAGTTGGAACACCCCTCGCCGATCTTGAGGTATGAAAACCAGGCGGGTGAGGAATTCAGGCGCGGCAGGGTTTCGTCATAAATGAAATCGGGATCGCCGATGTAGCGTAATTGGCCTTCTGTGCCGCTTTTTTCGGCAAGAATTTCGGCAATGCGGGGATAGTCACCGGTGCCGATAAAGATATCGACCTCAGGCAGCTCGGCAGCCAACTCTTCCTGATACCGCTGCGGCAGACAGCCGGAAACGATCAGAGTATGGCAGCGCCCGTCGTGCTTCCGTTCGGCCAGGTCGAGGATGGCGTCGATACTCTCCTGTTTGGCTTCCTTGATGAAGGAACAGGTGTTGACGATAATGACATCGGCAGCCTTCTCATCCATGGTGATCTCGTAGTCCTGCTTCGAGAGCACCCCCAGCATGACTTCAGCATCAACCAGGTTTTTAGGGCAGCCGAGGCTGACCATGCTGACTTTCTGTTTTACAATTTCGCTCACGAGTTCCTCTTCAAGTCATGTTTATTGGAGTTTCTATTTATACGGGAATAGGGCACTTGATGACAACCATTTCTTCACTATTTTCAAAAGCCCTAGCTCTGGTTGGGCGTCGGCCGGATTGATAAGAATGTTAATGTTCTGTCGAGAGTAACTGGCGCAATCTTTCAAGTCCCTCTGTCGGGAGTCTTCTGCCGACAGTCGGCCAGACCGTCAGCCACCGCATAAGTTCTGATGCCTCAAGTAAGTGCTGGCGGTGAGCTTCCTCAACGATCCAGAAACTACCCCGGAACAGAATCCCCTCTTCAGTGCACCTTTCACGCAAGGGGCGATCACCGGCAAGGACAGTATGACCGTGTTCCCTGGCGTGGCAAAGCGTCATCATATCTATTGTGCTAACTCTGCCTCGGCGCATAGCCGTTGCCTTGTTGACCAAATCTAGAGTGCTTTCTACTACTGTAATGCCTGATTGAATTATGTTCAGTACCAGGTTGGGCTGACTGGCGTGTTCGCATTCATCCAGCACGACATCCAATATCTCGCACGGAGCAATTCGCGGCAATACTGCTATTCCGCCAACGTACTCAAGGTCAATCAGAATACTGGTGTCGGCGAGGAGGATCAAGGCAACTCCTCCGAAAGCCATTTATTGAGTTCGGTCCTGACCGTGTGAACCGGCTCCCCAAGAACCTCGGCAGCTTTTGAGGTGGTGATTTTTTCTTCGATCAGTGCCTGGTATACCAACCGGTCAAGGCGACGAAGAGAATCGGGTGGGGTAAGAGTTATCGGCTCGTCTTCCTTGCCGTATTTCTCATTGATCTTGGCGATCTGCTGGAACGACTGACGTGAAGAAATAATGCCTAGTTGCCCAGCTCGAACAAGGACGGTTCTCATGCTCACGGAGTAGCGGCGCTTGATGTCCCCCAACAGAGAAAACGGCAACCAGCGGTTACGGTAGGGGTGCAGTTCACCTTCTATCATGTTTCGCGGCAAAAGAACCGCACCGGCCAGAAAATTTGCTGCCTGTTCCCGTGGGTCTGACCTGCCCACTTTCGCAGATATTGTTGCGGGAGCCTGATACTCCTTGCGATGAAAGATGAGATGGGAAAGTTCATGGAGCGCGGTGAAATATTGCCTCTCCGTGCGATGATCCGCGTTGACAAAGATTGCACCGCCGACCTCATCCGTGTAGGCCGAAAACCCGGAAACAGAGTTAGGCAACTTTTGCAGAAAGACCTTAAGCCCCTTACCTTCCAGCAGCGACAGGACATCACCCAGGGGGGCATCCTCAACTCCCAGCCAGTCTCGCACTTCATGCGCCACTTGTTCGACAATATGAGCATCAAATGTTGTGAGTGGGCGGGATACCGGCAGATTAGGAAGGGCACCGGCTAGCTTTTCTATGTCAGCGTAATCGCACGCCTTACGGGTCAATACTTTTTTCAGGCCTGGAGATAGCATCTCTGCAGCGTCCGCCCGGAACAGCAGAACCGGTTCAGCTTCGTTGTCTGTTCCGAGCATAACGTCGATCGGCACATTCAAAATTCGACACAGTTTAATGACCTGCTGCATGGAAGGCTCACGGTCTCCGCGTTCCCAGGCTGCGATGGTTTGGCGCGTTACACCGGCCTGCTCACCCAAGGACTCCTGCCCCACTCCGGCAAGCTCTCTAACTTCGCGCAAAATCATGGGATACCTCCCTTCCCTCTATTGTCGATACAAAAAATGTATTGAATGGATGTGTTATTTATGTAACATTATTTACATAAATATATTCAGTTGACAACAATAAAATGTTACATTATATATGTTGTGTAGCAAAATAAAAAAACCACAAGATATTGGGTATCGTGTGGTCATCCGCAAGCCCGATGGGGATCGGGCTGCTTGCAGAGTGCTTGGAGGCTCTCTATGGCGAAACTCAATACCATAGTTGAGGGCATAAGGCAAGCCAGGATAACGCTCCCCCTAAAAGGAGGCACTGGTTATGAAACAGACATCACCGCCGCGCAACGGCAAACGACTGATTTTCCGCGTATGGCGGACAATCAACGGCAAACCTGTACATGCATCAGAGTACGGGCTAAAGGCTTGGCCTTTATGGGTTTAAGCAGTTCACCGTGAGGGGTGGCAACGCCCCTCACGCTTCAATTTACTCATACAAACAAGACAGGAGAAATATCATGGTAAAGAATCTTAAACCGGGCAATACAGCACCGGCATCGGCACAGTATGAAATCGTAGGCCCAAGAGGCGGTCACACAGGACAAGAGCGGACGGTGGCCAGAGGGGAACCACTACCGCCAACACCACGGGCTGGTCAAGGGTACGTAATAGCTGATCGCACGAAAAACAATTCCGGACGTGGTTAAGAAAAACGATGGGGTAAGCCACATCTGTGGCTTACCCCATCTAGTTTTTATGCATCTAAATGAGTAAATAAGGCCCTTTATAATTTCACCCTCTAAATAGGAGGATGTGCTATTTACGCCTCTGATTATTCTTAAGACGGATCCTCTTCGATAAACTGCCAATAACCAGTGTTAGGATTATATCGCGCGCCAATTGCAGATAACGGTCCATATATTGCGTGAATGGATATCTGATAGCCAATTATACCGTTTGTCACTTCCCTCAATTCTTGTGCGCGAAGTCCTTCAGAACCCGCCTGTTCAAGCGCTATTCTGACGGCCTCTTCTACCGTCATTCTGCGGGCATCACCCCAGTCGCCTAGATACAAGTAGTTACCATTCGCATAACGCATCATATCTGAACGAAGTGCAATTGACACAAATAAAGCAGGATCTGAATCAGCAAAAATTTCGATTCCTGGAAAATCCTTTAGCGCTTCAAGCAGCTCAGTTTTGTGCAACCCTTTTTGCGATATGAGTAGACGGTTCTCAAGTATTCCCTTAATCAATTCCTGCTGCTCCAGAGAAAATGGTATGTCGCGATCAGCAAGTCCCCAGTAATTGGGGCCAAGTCTTACAATGTTTCCTACATTCTGTATCTGCAAAAAACGGCTTAGTCCTCGCCCTTCCATCAAAAGCCGTTCACGAATTTCTGAACCGGAAAGTGGCCTACCTTCCATGAGAAGCAAAGACTCAATTGCTTGTATGATCTCTATTCGATCTGCTGATGTCAGCCTTGATGCCGTTCCAGAGGCCCACACAAGCCTACCGAGGTTCGCCAGTAACTTGGATCGCATGAGTGCAATATTTACAATATAATGATCCAGTCTTCCGTCCATATCGAGACCGCGTTCACCCAATATTTTGAGAATCTCGGAGCAATGCCACTGTCGTTCACTCAACCCTGACCCAATGATATCTTCAGCCTCAGCCACGATCTCTATGGTCTCTTCTTCATCAAGTGGGTAGTGTTGCATTAGCCCATAGATGCCACGTCCGTAGAGAATCCCAATTTCGGCAGCCGCATTATGAGCCCTTCTAATTTCGATTGAGCGACCTTTGGCAGACAACTTCTCTGCGATCTCTGAGTAATGAAGAGGTCGATCAGATTCTGACAATACTGACTCAACATAAGCTTCTGCGCCAATCCTGCCAATACTCGTCAAAACCGGCACATCAGTGTTATCTATAGTAGTAAAAACTGCATTTTTAGATGCTGAATAGAATAAATAGTCAGCAAACTCACGGCAATCAACCGAAAGAATTTCACTAACCGCTTGCTTTGCTTCGGCCTCGGTCCATCTACAGAGAGTAGCGCCACCTTCAAGAACACTGACAGCGTTTTTAACAACAGAATCCCACTCATCCTGTGTAATCATTGAAATGTAAGAAATACCGTTAATCTGAATTACATGCAGAGCGCTGGAACAAAATTTTTCAATAACAAATCTGAATGGCTCCTCAATATTACCTATGTTTGTGAACCACTGATCAATAATGTCTAGCGCAACCACTGGTAATGGGGACTCTCTGGTGTCCATAGCTCTTTTAATAGGTACTTCGATTCGCTTCTTCCAGAATTGCTTGTTTTTTTCGCTGATACAAACTTTTTTCTCAATTTGGCGCACACGCTCTCTGGTTACGCCTAACAACCCTGCTATTTCTTCCAACGTTTGTTGTTTGGTGCCAAATCCCATCCTACGTCGCATGACAATCGCAACATTCTTCTCCATGGACCTTAACAACTCTAGCAATGATCCTTCGAATGAGTCTGACTCAACAACCTTTTGTCGAGAGTTTGGTATACATGTTTCGAATGGAGTCCCGACTTCAACATTTTCATTACTGGTGGAAATTACTGACTGTGGCAAAACACCAATTGCATCAAGAAGAGTCCGAGCTATCTCAGGAACACTTTTCCGACCCATATGCTCCATCTTCAAGAGTTGATTACTTGTATACTCAGCTAAATCTTTGATAAACTTTATACCTTCACGACTAAAGACGTTGCATGCACGAACCCTAAAGCCTACTTGCCCTATCGGTAAATTACAAACCCAAGGAGGTGCAATATTGACGATCTCATTGGGGCAGTTCATGTTTATATCCACTGAAAGACTCTGAAAGCGATACCTTCCTAACTTGATGCGCAGGTCTTCATTAAGTCCAAACTCAAAATTGAGATATGATTCCTCATCAGTTATTCCGGCAGCCTTCATCAACTCAGCGTCATGCGGAAACCTCTCTGCAAAGCTGGAAAGCCACTGGCAGGATAAATTTTCAGTGATTCCTAGCTTAAAATGGCAACTGTCGCATTCGGGAGTAGGACATTGGTCCGACGTGAGGCCAATCTCCTCAGAAGTAGTTTCATATCCCCAACCGGAGAGAGCAACATAAACAGGGACACCATCGACGGTGCCAGCAATCCCAGGCGCGCAGGTTCCAATGCGTGCAAAAGCGTATAGTGCGGGTGCCGTTAGCAGCATTTTGCCAGGAAAGAGGTTGATAAGGTCTTCGAATGCAGAGGTATCTGATCTTGTGAAACCAATATGGACAATTCCTGTCAGTTTATCATTTTTGTATGCAGAATCCCATGCCGTGACTATGGAATCCAGATCCCTATGAACCGTGACATTCCAGTCGTTATTCGAACCCTTTACAATGAGATATGCTCGAAGTGGTAGCATGACTAATTTGCGCTGAGTTTTTCGGCTTCTTCTAGGATCTGACCGATGTCAAGTGTACCTTCGTCGGCGCGTCTGCTGAGTTCAATTACTCCCCAATCAGCCAATCTCTCCGCCCACCGATAAACGGGCGTATCGCCAGTATCTATTAATGTCTTGATGGCGGTATAGAGGCTTTTATCGGGGTCAACAGTGGCGACACCAAAGACGTTTTGGCGAGCACCAGTTATCTCCATCGGTGTGATACCATAGGCTAGAGCAAGAGCTATCGCAAAGCGGTAAACATCGGCCATCTGCGCAAAGTAATCATCCTGGCAGAGCGCCTTGAGTTTTGCGTGTGCCGCATCGCCGATGCCAATGTTGGTAGGCTCTATCATTAGGATTTCCTTTCGATAATGGAATGGCGCGGGCCAACTTCGTTTATCGTATACACCATCCCTATACGTTCAGCGATAGGCGCAAGATCTGTTTGCAAACGAATTTCTCCGTCATGGACAAGAAGGATGAGCTGACTTGTAGTAGTGGGAAGATATTTGAGAATATTATCTCTGTGCTTGAGGTCAAGCCTGCCGAAGGGTGTATCCATGACGACAGGCCCACCCGAGCGACCAGTACGGCTTAAGCCATCGATGAGAGACAATGCGACAATCTGCTCGGCACCTGCACTGCGCCCCACAATTTCCCTGCCATGTTCATCAAGAATTGAAAGGCCGTAGTTACTATTGATTTTAAGTCCGCTGTATGATTGTTGCGTTATCATCGCCGCAAAAGCTTCGCTCGCCTTGAACTCAACATGTTTGCGCAAGTTGTTTCTAAGGTTCTCAATGCTTTCGGTGAAGGCCCTTTCTAGGCCAGAGTATATTCGCACTAATCCACTACTACGTGCAGCACGGGCCTGCGGAAGACTAGCAAGCACACGGTCGATTATGGCCAGTTCTTTTTTTACATTATCAAGTTGACGTTGCGCCTCAGTAATCGCAGGACCTATTCGGCCCTCCTCCCTGACCAAACTGTCTCGTATTGATCGCTTTCTTGCAATCTCCGCAGTGTCGTATCCCTCAATCTCTAACTTTAGTTTCTGTATTTCGTTTTCTATCCTTGTATGCGCAACTTCATTTCGGTTGATTTGATTGTCCCTATCTCTAATCCGCTCACCAACCCCTTGAGTCAGCAATTTGTTGAGTCTATCAATCTCTGCAGTAGTAGAATGAAGCACCTCTTGCTCATCGACTATGGATTTGATCTCAAATTCGAGTACACCTAGACGTGATCCGACCTCATCACGCCTTGAAGAGCCTACATCCTGTCCGCATGTTGGACATGTTGAGTAATCCAGGATTTTACGAAGTTGTTTTATTTCTGTATCGATGGAGCTACGACGACCTATCTGGTCAGTAAGGCGATTTTGTTCAGCAGCCAGATTGTCCCTGCGAAGCAAAATCTTTGGCCTCAACAGGTCTCTCCATGCACTTGAAACAAGTTCAAGCCTCTCTGAGTTTAGACGCTCTATGTCCTTGATTATCACGTCTCTGTTCTTTTCACGATCCACAATAGTCTGCTTTGCTGCATGGACTGATTCACTGCTTTCAAGTTCATCATCGAGGGATGTTCGCTCTTCTTTTGTCTTGCTAAGTTCGACCTTTAATTTTTCAATATCCTTTTCATGCGAATCAGCCTTTACTTGAAAATCCCTTTGTTTTGCAACATGACTCTGGGCACCTTGTAAATGTGCAAGTTCTGTGTTTTGCTGTTTTTGAGCCTTTCTTAGTAGCGTTGCTGACTCAGTTCGGCCGTTTATGAGAGATGGAACGCCAAGCACCTGTTCAATCGCCTCCTTGATCCGCTTACCCTGGTCACTTCCCTCAATAAGCAGTGTTTCGTACTCTTGCAACAACTCGCCATCAAACAGAAAAAAACGGGAGACCTGTTCCGGCACGAACCTGTTGATCTCATGTTCGATCTGATAACCATTCATGGCCATTCCGTCACGCTGCAGAAGTACTGCAACATCGAAATCATCAGCCTTATCTGGAGTTGCGACGAGCCTCTTCTTCGTGGCACGACGTCGAAGATCATAGGAGTGGCCATCGGCATCAAAACGTATCGCAATTTCCATTTCGAAATCGCCAGCAAGCCGCGCATCTGTGTTGAGCAGCAGATGGAGCGGTATTTCTCTGAGATGTCGCCCCCTTGCAATGCCGTAGAAACCCCAACGAAGGGCATTCAAAAGCGATGTTTTACCGCGCATGTTGTCGCCAAGTACAATCATCACATTCCGCCCAGGATCGCTAGGGAACGCCACCTGTTGCTCGCCGCGATATGGCATGAAGTTACGCATTGTCAGACTAACGAGCTTCATAAGATACCCTTCCTATTCAGACGAGTTGTTATTGACATAATCTTCCACGAGGCGCGCCATTTCTTTAAGCGGTATCTCGCGATCCCGCTCGAACTGGTTATTGATCTGAATTTCATAAGCACTACGTAAAAGATTTTCGGGCAGATCAGGTGCATGATGTTTGCCAGCGGCAAGCAGCGCATCCAATACCATGTCAGGTGCCTTCATGATTCATCCTCCTCAATGCCGTCTTCTGTGAGTGTATCCGGATCGAGACCAAGCCGAACGGCTATTCCTCTTAGTTCAATTCCTGCCGCCAAGTTAAGAGCCGATTTTGCAAATTCAATCGCGCGCAGAAGCTCGCTTTTAAGCAGAGCAAATTGTTCGGGCTCGTCTTCTAGTGACATTGGAACAACGATTGCGTCATGAATAATGGCGATTGACTTACCGTCCGCTTTTCTGAGGACACGGCCCCTTCGCTGTATAAACTGACGTGGGTTCTGGCTTGACGCGAGAATCAACGCATGATCAACTGCGGGCAAATCAATGCCTTCATCAAGACATTTGATTGAAACCAGGATTCCACCAATCTTCGTGAACCATTCAAGTGCAGCTTTACGGTCGCCATCCATGGAACTATGGTATTCGATGGGGCGCAGATCTACAGCAGTCAGTTGTTCCATTACCTCCTGAAGCTGACCGGTGTCCTCGCAATATATCAGCCACCTCTGCCCATCTTCATAGGAATCCCTCAAGGTCTCGACCGCAAGATGGAGTTTATTCTTAGCCTTCTTGGCAATCCTTGAGCGCTGGATAATCATCATTCTTGCCCTGTCGCTGATTATCTTCTTTCCGCCATCATCTGTCTTGCCTCGCGCGATCTCTAATCGAATGCGCGCCGACTCACTTTTCCATTTATCAGCCTCATCAGCCGTAAGATAGACGGGGTGCGGATGATATTCATACGCAACAAGTCTGCCAGCGCTTATCGCGTCCTCAAGAGTGAACTTTGGTAGCACAACCTGTCCAAAATAATTGAATATTCTTGCCGTTCCTTCCGGATCACCGTATCGATAGGGGGTCGCAGACATGCCAAGACGAGGACCGGAATCAATCAAAAATACATTGGAATTAAAGGTACTGCCAGATTGGTGCACCTCGTCGGTGATCATCAAGAGGTGGTCACCTTGTGTAACCCTTGAACGAAAAAATGGAGTTGCCGCCGTCTGCATCGTTGCTATGACAATCCTAGGCCCGAACCCAGTACCCCTTGAGGTCATTCCTCTGAGCCTACCGCCCTTTCTCCATCCGTTGTTACCTCCACCGGCGAGGAGAGTAACAGCTAGCGGGATTTCCTCCCTGACCTCTCTGTCCCACTGTTCCAAAAGCAGACGACTGGGAACGAGGACGATTGCAGGCATATCATCGTCAAGATGTTTCTTGATGGCTGTGATGGCAGTAATCGTCTTCCCGCTGCCGGTCGCGTGTTCGAGAATGCCTCTCTTGCCGCACGCCTCCCAGTTAGTTATTGCTTCGACTTGATGCTTGAGTGGGGTGCGGCCTTTTCGCTGTAGTTTTTGCAGTTGTTCAATGTCAATATCGTCCAGAGTTGGATACGCGCCTTGGATTAGATGCAACCTCGCCGCCTCGGGAAATGAAATGACTTCCAAGCCCGAAATATCGCCGTTCCAAAGTTGATTGAAATACTCCTCGTGACGGAGGACCCGCTCTCTTTCATTATCATCCTTCCATGTACAGAAAACCTCAACAGATTCGAAATTACCTCTGGCATGCCATCCGCCCCATGTTTCATTCGCCGATCCGATGAAACTGACAGAGTTCGTCTCGTCACGAAACACACCGATCTTCTCGTGGTATATTCCATGGTCTCCTGGACGGACAGCAATCTTTATTTCGAGGGCGCCAACAAAGACAAGTGTGGCTAGGACCTTTGTCGGGTACGCACCATCCGGCACCTCGATCATCTGGTCAATTTCATCCTGAATCGCGTTTACAATCCTCGCTTGTCTCTGCTCATAGGCAGATTCTATGCTTGCAACATCATCATCATAGAGTGCAGGTGAGCAGATGAGCCTGATTTTCCCACCCCGCTTGGCAAAGTTAACAATCGCATCGCCGATGATGAGATAAATCGTTGACCTGAAATATCCAACCGCCCTGTCATACTTATTTGCGCAACTAAGGCAGGGTTTATAAAATCCTTCGACGGGGTCGTGCTGGCTTGTACGGTAGGCCCCCGTAAAATCGAACAATTTCAGGCTTGCTCCTGAATCTATAGCTTTTCCGCTATTCACAGATTGTTACGCATTTTAGTTCATTGAATAAAAAGACAGCCTTAGAGCTTTCAATAATGGAGTTTTCAAAACGTGACTGTGATCCATTGATATATGTCTCTTGTGCTTCTATCGAAATCCACCTTCTATCCAGCATCTCCGCTGCCGCACCCGTAGTATTCGAACCGGCAAATGGATCGAGAACTAGATCGCCTGGCTCTGTCAGAAATTGGATCATGAATGCTGCCAAGTCGATAGGCATCCGTGCGGGGTGCGCAGGCAAATCATGTTTTCGGCAAAAGTCGGAGTAATTGGCATCCCACTTAGTATTAGAAAATTGGAGAAGACTTTCTGGGAATCTCTTTTGATCGACAGAGTCCACGACACTTGCTGATATAGAACCACCATGGTCCTTCAGAAAACCATTTTCGCTTATGACATGACCAGATGGTCGTTTTCCTCGATTGTAATCCTGTTTTTTTAGAAGGTCCTTCATGTCCTTGCTGTATGGAATAAGAACTCTACGATTGTCAGCCTTTGGTTTTGAACTTTTTGACATCCACCAAACATGAGTGAAAGAGTCTTTAAGTCGTATTCTTTCGATAGTTACCCATTGACCTGGACTTGGGAGTCTTGCTGGATTGTGCCAGACAATATGCTGACAAAGCTTGAGATTGGCTGCTTCTTGAAAACCGAGCAAAGTTTTTAGTGGGAGCGTAGACATCTCGGGGACACCAGATTCCCATGCATTGCCTAATTCGATAACAACAGAGCCCGTGGGTGATAACAAATCAGCAATTTTGGGAGCGAGTCCTGTAAGCCATTGGAGATAGTCGTCGCCGGTCTTGTTGCCGTATTTCTTTTTTTTCTTTAATGGATAGGGTGGCGAAGTAAAGACAAGATCTACTTTTCCTTTAAGGCCGTTCAGCGGCTCTTGCATAAGTGCAGACTCTATTGTCCCGTGCCACATCGAACCAAGATTTGTTGAATATGATTCAGCGATTTGTTTATTAAGCAAATGGGTCATTTTACTTTCCAATAAATAGATGCTTATATAGTCGAAATTCTCAGTGTTGAATGGCATCTGATTCTGTTTATTCGAGACGGAGTATAACACCTCTATTCAATAAAAGGCCGTCCAATTATGAACGGCCTTTTATTGAAAGCAAGAAATAAAAACAATCACTCCCTGAAATTCGTAAACTGCATTTCGACATCCAGATCCTTGCCCTTCAAGAGCTGAATGGCATCCTGCAGGTCATCGCGATTCTTTCCGATCACCCGCACCTGGTCATCCTGAATCTGTGCCTGAACTTTGAGCTTGCTCTCTTTAATTGCAGTGGTGATGTCTTTGGCTTTCTCTTTGGAGATTCCCTGCTGGACGGTGATGATCTGACGTACCATGCCTCCTGAAGCCTGCTCGACTTTACCGTACTGCAATGCTTTGATCGAGATATTCCGTTTCAGAAACTTGGACTGAAGTACATCAACCACCGCCTTCAGTTTGTAGTCATCGTCAGCCAGGATCTTGACGGAATCCTTCTCCGGGGTGATCTGACATTTGGAACCCTTGAAGTCATAGCGCTGTCCGATCTCCTTGATCGCCTGATTCACAGCATTATCAACCTCCTGCATGTCAACTTTTGATACGATGTCGAACGACGGCATGATGAAACCTCCAAAAAAACAGATTAAGGTTGAGGTTGAGGTTGAGGAAGAATTTGTATCTTAAACTCAACCTTAATCTCAACCTGTTCCTATGGCTTTATAACCTCTACCCCTTCCGGGATCTTGAAATTAAATTTTCCATCAGCAAGCCCTTTGTTTACACGTGTTCGGCTATAGTCGATTCTGGTTTTATTTCCCCCGGCATCATGAACTACTGAGGATACGATCGGGAAAACGTTTTTTACCTCTCCGGTCGCCTTTAGTTGTTCAACAGCTTCGGCGGACACTGTCAACTGGAGTTTTGCCAGAACCGGGCTCACATTTTTTGGCACCAATTCAAGCTGATAGTTGCCGTTTTTATCCTGAGACTCTGCGGCAAAGCTGACGTCAAAGTCTCGAGACACATGTCCAAGTCCGGTCAGATATGTCAGTGCGATTGAGTTGCCCCCTGCAAACATGGTGGCGACACTGTTAACCAGAACCTGCTTATTTTCCGGAGTGTAAAACCAAACCTGCTTGCCGTTGGAGATAATCTGCTGCTTCGGTTTTGAATAGTTAAAGCGAAACATTGCAGTTGCCGATGCAGGTCGCTTCAGCAACACTTCCCCGCTCCCTTTCTGATCCCGATTGATGCCGGCTATGGTGGTTTTCTGGGAAAAATCGGCCTGTACATCCTGCAGTCCGACATATCCTTTTTCAAGAGCTGAGATAACTTCCTTGAGAGACGCGGGAGTTGCAGCAGCGGGCGGTGGCAGGGTCACAAGAGACAACAGCAGGCATACGGTACAGATTTTCAACATTGGTACTGCCTTTCTCAGCGGGGCTGATTGTGCCCGGAGGATTTAACTGCCTGAACCCCGAGAGGAATTTGAAAAAAGAAAGCTGCATCTGCAAGATGAGTATTTGTTTTTACGTTGGCAAACTCCATTGTCGTGCTGTTTCCCTCATGGTCTTCAACGTGTGTTGAAAGGAGCGGGAACGGGTCCGAAGTTCCACCAAAGGCCGGCATACCTGCGAATGGCGCCGGGGTGCCGAAGGGCGTACGGTTTGTAGACGGGATAGTGCGTGAACCGGGTGAAACCGGCGCCGGTCCGCTGGCGAGAGGAGTCGCTCCGGTGACATAAGAGAGGACGCTGTCATGACTGACAACCAGCAGAATGCGCTGAATACTTAGCATTGCTCGGCGCGGATATAACTCCAGCAGGTAATTCCCGGCGGCGTCATTTCTGCCGCTGGCAAAATTGATTTGAAAGTCCTTTGATATGCGTCCGAGGCCTTGCAGGAAATTCACCGCTCGATCACGGTCGGGGTTGAAACCGGGGTGACTGTAGGCAGAGCTGACGTCACTCATGATAACTTCCCGATTTTCGGGGTGATAGATCCAGAGAGATTTACCGTCAGTGACGATTTCCTGTCTATTGGGGCGAAAATACTGAAAGAGGTACATCAGCGGTGAAGTTGCCGTGGCCAGCTTGACCGATGCCACGCCGTCGGCGCGCATTTCACGACCATCTTTTTTCAACAGAGTCCGCTGGAAGAAGTCTGCCGTAAAGTCGCTGATCGGTGCCCGTCCGTTGCTACCCGCCTTGAACGATTTTTCAACGGTAGCGATGACGTCGTTAAGCCCCACACTTATCTGCTGCGCAGCAAACGCCGCAGCAGGCAGAGATAAAAATAACAGGCTGATAATCGGTGCAATCCGGTGTTTCATTGAGGACTCCTCTCATGAATCTGTCATGGCATTGCCGCTGCACTGACAAACGATTCTGCCATATATGGTTGACTGTCGCAACCGTTTACAATGCGTTAATCGCGACTGCAGACAATTGCGGCATCAGGCCAATGTATTCACATCGGCGACAAACAGCACTCGGCCGTCGCCGGTGACAGTAGCTCCGCTCATTCCCCGCAAGTATGAAAGAGGTGAGAGCAGGGGGCGGACAAAAATTTCCTGCTGACCGGTGATTCGATCTACGCTGAAAGCGACTTGTGTGCCGCCAACATTACAGACGATAATCGGCAGCAGTGCTCCTTCCGCTCGAGGCGTCACCGGCAGGTTCAGTGCCTGCAGCAGGCTCCGTATCGGTACATGGATGTCTTCCAGAATAACTGTTGTCCTGCCTGATTCTTCAAGGATGTCGGAGCGGTTCAATTCCGCTGTCCGCGTGACCACATTCAGAGGAAATGCAATCTCAAACGGGCCACATTCGACAATCAGAGCATGAATAATTGAAACGGTTATCGGGAGTCGCATGACAAAACCACTCCCCTGACCGCACTGCGACTGAATGGTCAGAACGCCTGAAAGAGCATGTACCGCCTCGCGAACGGCATCCATGCCGACTCCTCGTCCGGAAATATCAGTAATAGTCGCGGCGGTTGAGAATCCGGGTGTGCAGATCAGCTGGTACGCTTCTTGTGAAGTCATTTGAGCGGCATGTTCGGTAGAGATGAGCCCTTTCTCGATCGCTTTCAGTTTCAACTGCTCGGGGTCCATGCCTCGGCCATCGTCGGTTATACTAATTTCAACATGGTCTTTATCGCGACGAACCGTCAGAGTTATCACGCCACCATAAGGTTTCCCCGCCATTACTCTCTCATCGGCCGACTCGAGGCCGTGATCGACAGCGTTGCGCAGGATATGAACAATCGGCTCAGTGATTTCTTCCAAAATACCGCGATCAAGTTCGATCTCTTTCCCCGTCAGCTGAAATTGAATCTCTTTCCCCTGCTTACGGGCAAGATCGCGAACCAGTCGGGGGAACCGCTCGGCTATGAAGGCAAAAGGTAGCATGCGTGCCTTGAAAACTTCATCTCGCAGATTTCGAAGCAGTGCTGAAAGCTGGTTGAGTGGTTCCCGGCATTCGACAGCATCAGCCAAACGGATTGATTCAGCCAGCCGGTAACGGTTGGTGATCAACTCACCAGTAATATTGACCAGATGATCGAGTGTTTCGGTTCTGATGCGGATACTTTTGAAGGAATCGGCCTGCCTGAATTGATGCGGAGCTGAAACAGCAGTCTGGGGGGGAGTGATCGCCACTTCCTGTGACTCTTCAGCGTGAAGATTACCGCCCGCTTCGCCGGACGGGTCATATGCCGCCAGTAGTTCAGTCAGTCTGGAGGTGTCTTCAAATGTGTCACTAGCCACTTCAATCGCTGATACCAGGCGGGTGAGAGTATCACCCCCCTCCAGCAACAGGTCTGCGAGAACCGGCAACAGCATGAATTCTCCGCTGCGGATCCGGCTCAGCTGGCTCTCCATGAGGTGGGCGATCGCCACAACCTGTTCAAATCCCATGGTGGCCGCCATCCCTTTCAGAGAGTGGGCATGGCGGAAAAGATCATCAATTGCGGCACTATCGTCGGGGGAATCTTCGAGGCGAACAATCAACTCACTGAACGCGGAGAGATGGTTGCGGGCTTCAGAAACGAACAGATCCCGATAGAGGGACATATCCATTTGTTATGCCTCCAGGCTTTCCAGAACTTCGGCTACCTTTTCGGGGGTAAACGGTTTCTGAATAAAGGCTTTGGCGCCCAGATCGAGCGCTTTCTGAATGACCGGTTGCTGCCCGATCGAAGAGCACACCACAACTTTGGAATTCGGGCAGGCACTAATGATAGACTCCAGTAGTTCAAGGCCGTTTGAGTCAGGCAGAATTATGTCAAGCAGTATAATATCCGGGTGACTGGAATGCAGATTTCTCATTGCCTCTATGCCGCTTGCAGCGTCGGCAGTGACGATGAATCCCTTTTCGGCAAGAATCCCGCGCAGAATCTTGCGCATGAAGAGCGAGTCATCGACAATCATCACCGTACGGCCCATTGTTAGCCTCCTATCCCTTTAATTTGTTCAGCAGCAGCTCGTTGACCACTGTCGGGTTGGCCTTTCCTTTACTGGCTTTCATGACCTGGCCGACGAAAAAACCGAAAACCTTTTCCTTGCCGCCGCGATACTCTTCCACCTGTCCGGCATTGGCGGCCATGATATCGTTGATGATACTCTCGATAGCGCTGATGTCGGAGACCTGCAGTAGACCCTGCTCTTCGACAATCGTCTGTGGTGCTTTGCCGCTCTGCCACATTTCATCAAAAACGGTTTTGGCAATCTTGCCAGATATAGTCCCCGTGTCAATCAACTTAAGAAGCTGCGCCAGTTGAACCGGCGTAACAGGGCATGTCTCAATGGACGTTCCACGGTCATTCAGGGCTCGGGTGATTTCACCCATGATCCAGTTGCCGACCGCCTTTGCATTGCCGCCTGCGGCCACGCCGGCTTCAAAATAATCAGCCAAAGCCCGGCTTGCGGTCAACACTTCGGCGTCGTACCGAGGCAGTCCCAGATCGTCTATAAAACGCTGCTGGCGCTGTCCCGGCAGTTCCGGCAGTTTTTGACGTGAGCGTTCCACCCACTCGTTGCTTATAACCAGCGGCACGAGATCGGGATCGGGGAAATAACGGTAATCGTGGGCTTCCTCCTTGCTGCGCATCGAACGGGTTGTACCGCTGTTCGGATCGAAAAGGCGCGTTTCCTGAACGATCGTACCGCCATCTTCTATCAGGTCGATCTGGCGCTGGATCTCATATTCGATGGCCTGTTTGACAAATTTGAAGGAGTTTACATTTTTGATCTCAGCCCGTGTGCCCAAAGTGTCGGAACCAACCGGCATAACCGATACGTTGGCGTCACAGCGGAAACTCCCTTCTTCCATGTTCCCGTCACAGATACCGAGCCAGGTTACGATCTGGTGCAGCTGTTTCAGGTAGATCACCGCTTCGTCAGATGATCGCAAATCCGGCTCGGAGACAACTTCCAGTAACGGCGTACAGGCGCGGTTCAGGTCAACACCCGAACCATCACCAGGGCCGGAAAGTTCGCCATGTACCAGCTTGCCGGCGTCTTCTTCCATATGGATTCGGGTTATTCCGATTCTTTTATTCTCCTGTCCCTCTACCGGAATATCCAGCCAGCCGCGTTGGCAGATTGGATCTTCAAACTGGCTGATCTGATAACCTTTGGGAAGATCGGGATAGAAGTAGTTCTTGCGGGCGAAAATACTGCGCGGCGTAATGGAGCAGTTGGTGGAGAGGCCGGCCTTGATGGCAAATTCCACCACCTTTTTGTTGAGCACCGGCAGAGCGCCCGGCAGACCCAGGCAGACTGGACATGTCTGGGAGTTTGGCTCAGCCCCGAATTGGGTGGAACAGCCGCAGAATATTTTGGTGTCAGTCTTGAGTTGGACGTGAACTTCAAGACCGATAACTGGTTGGTATTTCATAAATATGCTCCGGAAGTTTAAATCGCTGCTTTCCTCAAATGCCACTCAGTGGCTTGTTCAAAAGCATAGCCCGCCCGCAGGACTGTTTCCTCACCGAACGGCTTGCCGATCAGTTGCAGTCCGATCGGGAGACCGGATGCTGAAAAGCCGGCCGGGAGCGACATGGCACAAGTGCCTGCAAGGTTGACCGGGATGGTAAAAATATCGGAGAGATACATCTGCAGCGGATCGTTGATTTTTTCACCGATTTTGAACGCCGGTGTTGGTGCTACCGGTGTCAGCAGGACATCGACGTCGGCAAATGCTGCGATGAAATCATTCATGATCAGTGTCCGCACTTTCTGGGCCTTGACGTAATAGGCGTCATAGTAACCGGATGACAGGGCATAGGTGCCGAGCATGATGCGCCGCTTGACTTCGGTACCGAATCCTTCGCTGCGACTTTTTGCATACATGTCCAGTAATCCGTCCGCTTCAGCACGGTGCCCGAAACGAACACCGTCGTAGCGGGCCAGGTTGGAACTGGCCTCAGCCGTCGCGATCAAATAATAGGTTGCCACTGCGTAGTCGGTATGAGGCAGAGAAATATCAACAAATTCTGCTCCGAGGCGCCGGTAGGTTTCGATGGCGGCATCCATTGCACGCTGCACATCCGGGTCAAGGCCTTCGATGTAGTATTCTTTTGGAAGTCCGATCTTCAACCCCTTTACGCCCCCCTTCAGGGTTGCGGTATAGTCAGGCACAGCTGTGTTGACACTGGTGGAGTCCCTGGGGTCGTGGCCGGCTATCGCTTCCAGCATGGCTGCGCAGTCGGCAACATCGCGAGTCAGCGGGCCGACCTGATCCAGTGAAGATGCGTAGGCAATAACTCCGTAGCGGGAAACCCGGCCATAGGTTGGTTTCAGGCCAACACAGCCGCAGTGGGAGGCTGGTTGGCGGATGGAACCGCCGGTGTCAGTGCCGAGTGTCGCGATCGCCTGCCGGGCGGCAACGGCAGCCGCAGAACCGCCCGACGATCCTCCGGGGATACAGGTCGTATCCCATGGATTACGGGTGATTCCGAAGGCGCTTGATTCATTTGAGGAACCCATGGCGAACTCATCCTGGTTCAGCTTGCCCAGCAGTACTGCTCCCCGATCCCGCAGTTTTTCCCATGAGGAGGCGCTGTAGGGGGGGATAAAATTATTCAGAATACGGGAGCCACAGGTTGTGCGGATCCCTTCGGTCAGAAAAATATCCTTAATCGCCATCGGAATGCCGGTCAGCAGATGACATTCGCCACGCGCGATCCGTTCGTCCGCACTTTTAGCAGCGGTCAGTGCCTGCTCCGAAGTGACTGTGATGAAAGAGCCAACCTGTGGCTCAATAGTTTCGATGCGATCAAGCATCGCGACAGTGGCTTCCCGGGAAGAGATTTGTTTCCCCTTCAGTGCGGCGTGAAGTTCATGGATGGTCATGTCGAAAATATTCATGGTAATGTATCCCTTGCGCTATTCAATAACTTTCGGCACCGCGAAAAATGAGCCTGAAACATGGGGGGCATTGGCCAAAGCCTTTTCCAGGCCGATTGAAGGTCGAACCTCGTCCTCGCGGAATGCATTTTCCATCGGTACTGCGTGTGAGGTCGGCACGATTCCATCCGTATCCACTCCTCTCAGTTTTTCCACGTAGCCGAGGATTGCATCCATCTGACCGGCAAACAGCTCTTTTTCTCCAGCGGTGAGTTCAAGTCGGGCCAGTCTGGCAACATATTCGACATCTGCTACCGTCATCATCATAGTGCCAACTCCGAAAATATCTGATAATTGCCGCGTGGTTGTAACATGAAATCGACTCCGTTACAACATTGATCAGATCAATACAAAATCTCTGAAAATTTTTCCCTTGACACGATTGCTCTCTTTCAGTAAATTACACCTCTTCAAAAAAAATCTTGGCCTGTATGTAAGATTACAGGTTGTACTGCGGGTGAGGAATTTATGAAAACAGAAGTTGCAAAAGCAGAGAATGTAGTGCGTGACTGGTATGTAGTTGATGCTCAGGATGCCGTCCTTGGCCGCCTTTCTACTCAGATTGCAGGCGTACTGCGCGGCAAAAACAAGGCACTCTTCACGCCCAGTGTTGATACCGGTGATTTTGTTATCGTCGTAAACGCTGAAAAAATCGCCCTGACCGGTCGTAAGTTAGCCGACAAGATTTATTACAGCCACTCCGGTTACGTTGGTGGACTGAAGGAAATCTCTGCTGGCAAGCTGCTCGAAAAAAAGCCGGAAGAGCTCATTAAGAAAGCGGTTAAAGGGATGCTCCCCAAGAATAAACTTGCACGGGCTATGCTCAGCAAGCTTAAGATCTATGCGGGGCCGAACCATCCACATTCATCTCAGCAACCTAAGAACCTGGCACTTTAATACTCCAAGGAGAAAACGATATGGCAGCAGTCAGTTATTATGGAACAGGCAAGCGCAAGAGCTCAATTGCTCGTGTATGGCTTAAGCCTGGTGATGGCAAGTTTACAGTAAACCACAAGACACTTGAAAAATATTTTGGTCGTGAGACCTCCAAGATGGTTGTTCGTCAGCCGTTTGAGCTAGTGGAAAAAGTAGGCATTTTTGATGTGTATGTAACGGTATCCGGCGGCGGCGATACCGGTCAGGCCGGCGCTATCAAACACGGCATCACCAAGGCTCTGCTGTTGCACGATCCGGAACTGCGCGGCGTACTCAAAAAAGCCGGTTTCATTACCCGCGACTCCCGCATAAAAGAGCGTAAAAAGTACGGCAGAAAAGCTGCCCGTGCCCGCTTCCAGTTCTCCAAGCGTTAATCGCTGGATTGCAACTCACTGGTGTGATACAAGGGGAAATCCGCAAGGGTTTCCCCTTTTTCTTTGAAAGGAGCAAGTATCTATGTTGAATGTTGCTATTGTCGGGGCCAGCGGCTATACCGGGCTGGAATTAATCCGCATCCTGCATTGCCATCCTGAGGTGGCAGTGACCTGTCTGACATCCGAACAGAGTGCCGGCAAGCGTATTTCCGATGTGTTCCCAACACTACGCGGGCGGTGTGACATTGTGCTGGAAAATCTGGAGCCGGTACGGGTTTCAGAAAAGGCGGACATAATCTTTACTGCACTGCCTCATAAAGCGGCAATGGAGGTTGTGCCGACTTTTCTTAAATTGGGTAAAAAGGTCATCGATCTTTCCGCCGACTACCGTCTTTCCGATCCGGTGGTATATGGGGAGTGGTACGAGCCGCATCTTAATCCCGCCAACCTTAAGAAGGCTGTGTACGGTTTGCCTGAAATCAGGCGGGTAAAGATTAAAGGGGCAAAACTTGTCGCAAACCCCGGCTGTTACCCTACCAGCATTATCCTCGGCTTGGCTCCGCTGCTGAAAAAGGGGTTGATCGACCTGTCTTGCATCATTGCAGATTCCGCTTCCGGTGTAACCGGAGCCGGCCGTTCTGCAAAGGTTGACAGTCTCTACAGCGAGGTGAATGAGGGTTTTAAGGCATACGGAGCTGGTGGTGTTCATCGACATATCCCGGAAATCGAGCAGGAGCTCTCACTGCTGGCGGGCGAACAGCTGAAAATTACCTTTACTCCGCATCTGGTGCCGATGGACAGGGGCATCCTTTCTACAATCTATGCGACGCCTAAAACATCAGTTACCAACGAAACACTCAATCAGTTGTATCGGGAATTCTACGCCGGTGAACCGTTCGTGCGGGTTCTGGAGAATGGCAGTCTCCCCTCCACCGCTTTCGTCCGCGGTTCCAACTTCTGTGACATAGCTCCTCTGGTTGATGCGCGTACCGGGCGAATTATTGTCATTTCGGCTATAGATAACCTGGTAAAAGGCGCTTCCGGCCAGGCGGTTCAGAACATGAATCTGGTGTGCGGATACCCCGAAACGATGGGGCTGGAAGGTTTAGCTCTCTTTCCCTGAACTATGTCATTTATCCCGACGACAATGGCAGAAGCACGGATGCGGGGGTGGCAAGAACTTGATGTCATCTTCGTCAGCGGTGATGCCTATATTGATCACCCCGCATTCGGTGTTCCGTTGCTGGCGCGCTGGCTCGAGTCGCACGGATTGCGGGTCGGCATCATTTCCCAGCCGGACTGGCGCAGTAAGGAGCCATTTATGACTCTCGGTCGTCCCCGGCTGTTTTTTGCCGTTTCGGCCGGTGCCATGGACTCGATGGTGGCGCACTACACTCCTGCCCGCAAGCTGCGTCATGATGATGCCTACACACCCGGTAACCGCCACGGAGCCAGACCCAACCGCGCGACAACTGTCTACACCTCCCGACTGAAGGAAGCATTCAAGGACGTACCGGTTGTAATCGGCGGCATTGAAGCGTCGCTGCGCCGCTTTGCCCAGTATGACTTTTGGGAAAACAAGGTACGTCGCTCGATTCTGTTTGACGCTAAAGCAGATTTGCTGATTTACGGCATGGCCGAGCGGGCGATTCTTGAAGTATCTGTCCGGATGCGGAACGGCGAACGACTGGATGAGATCCGGGATGTGCGGGGTACGGCGTATGTCAACAGCGCTGCGGATTCTGCTGTGAACGTCGAAATACCTTCCTATGAGGAAATATCCGCCTCAAAGGAGAAATTCGCCGAAGCGTTCCGCCTGGCCTACCAGCAGCAGAATCCCTGGTCTGCCAGGCCGGTCGTGCAGAGGCATGGCAGTCGGGTCCTGATCTGTCGACCACCGGCACTTCCCCTGACTGAGGCTGAGATGGACTCCATCTATGCGCTGCCGTTCGAAAAGAGTCCCCATCTCTCCTACCGTGAAACAATTCCGGCCTGGGAGCAGATTAAAACTTCTGTAACCAGCCATCGCGGCTGCTTCGGAGGGTGCGCGTTCTGTGCTATTACCATGCATCAGGGCAAAACAATCCAGTCACGGAGTACCGCCTCAATCATCTCGGAAATCACTGCCTTGACCGGCAAATCGTGGTTCCGGGGAACGGTCAGCGATATCGGTGGACCGACTGCCAACATGTTCGGACTCGGCTGCACCAACCCTGATGCCATGAGAGCATGTGTACGCGAAAGCTGCATTTTCCCCGCGATCTGTTCAAACCTTCGCACCGGTGACAAACCGGCGACAGAACTGCTGCAGGCCGCCCGTTCCATAAAAGGTGTTCAGCATACGGCGGTCTCATCCGGAGTGCGTTATGATCTGCTAGAGCGGCAGCCTGCCTATTTCAGCGAGTTGACCGGCCATCAGGTCAGTGGCCTGCTCAAAATTGCCCCGGAACATCTGCTTGATCACGTTACAAACATCATGCGTAAACCGGGCAGAAAATCTTTTGAAACGTTCCTTGCCCGGTTTCGTTCCGAATGCACCCGCCTTGGAAAACGTCAGTATATCGTGCCGTATCTTATCTCGGGACATCCTGGCTGTACCCTGACAGATATGCTGGATCTTGCGCTGATTCTTAAAAAAATGGGCATCCAGGTGGAGCAGGTTCAGGATTTTACCCCGACGCCGGGGACTATTGCCACCTGCATGTTCTACAGCGGATATGATCCGATGAGTGGAAAGCGGGTCTATACTGCGACCAGCGACCGGGACAAGGGATTGCAAAAGTCGCTGCTGCTGTGGCACCAGCCGGCTGAACGTGCAAAGGTGATGGAGGCTTTGAGGGAACTGGGGCGCGAGGGTGATGCTAAGCTGCTGTGGGGTGACGGCCCCGGAATGATTCGAGCGGTTACACCGGAGCATAAAAAAACGAAAAAAGCCCGCTAAGTAAGCGGGCTTTAGCTGATCACGTGATGTCAGGTCAGAATTACTTCTTAACTACATTAGCAGCCTGAAGGCCTTTAGGACCCTGAGTGATTTCAAAAGTTACCGCATCGCCTTCTGCAAGTGATTTGAAACCATCGCCGCCAATTGCGGAGAAGTGAACAAAAACGTCTTCGCCACCTTCCTGCTCAATGAACCCGAAACCTTTTGTGTCGTTAAACCATTTTACTTTGCCCTGTGCCATTTCCTGCCTCCTTTTTTTGTCCGGTCTTGCGCCGGAACATTTGGTTACCGCTTAAGTTTCTGGAGTCTGATGCAGGAAAAGCGCAAAGCCTGGTCAAACGTGCTACTTGCAACGTTCTGCAAAAACTTCCGAAACTGCGTGCCCGAGTCGTTTATCACAGCGGTAAAGCGGGTGTCAAGACAATTCACACTAATCAAGGTGCCTTCAATTCATCATTTTTGCTCTGCAGTTTTTTCACTAGCTTTTCATAACTGCTGGAGGTGATAGTTTTGTTGAACTGGCTGCGATAGTTGGAAACGAGGCTCACGCCTTCAATAACAACATCGTACACCATCCACCTGTTGTTATCTTTAAACAAGTGGTAATCGAGCGTAAACTCGTCACGGGCAGCGGTGACAACTTTTGATTTTACCACGGCATGCTCATTGTCTTCCTGATATTCTTTTATGTAGACAATTTTCTCGTTGTTATATGACTCAATCTTTTGTGCGTACGAATTTTCAAGCAGCGTTGCAAAAAGTTCGGAAAACTGTTTTTTCTCAGCGGCCGAGCGAACGTTCCAATGTTTTCCGAGCGACCGTTTTGCCATTTCAGAGTAATCAAAGATGGTGCTTATTGCCTTTTTAAGCGATTGCCGACGTTTCGTCTCGTTTTTTTTGAGATCTTTGTCACTGACTATCCGCACAACTTCATCGACTGTCTTTTTAACATCTTCGGTCGGGCTTGCCCATGCAGCAGAAATCATGAAAACTGATGTTGTCAGTACGAGTAAAATTCGTTTCAACATGTTCTACCTCCAGATTTTTAAGGGATTCGCAAAGGTTCGTTTGTAGCATAGTCCAGATTGGCAGCGGCGATACGATAATTGTAGATTGATTTGAAAAAATCCGCACGCATACTTGAATAGGCCTGAAGGGCTTCGAATATATCTTTGGCAGGACCCATACCGAAGTCAAAATTGGCTATTGCGGTGACCGCCCATTTTTTTGCGTTTAAATAAGCACCGCGTGTCGCCGTGGCACTGTTTTTCGCTTCTATAAGATCAAGATAATGCTTTTCGACCTGCAGCGGCACGTTGGCATCAGCAAAATCACGAGTGCTGAGTAAACGGTTATACTGGGCCCGCTCGCCAGCAACTTTGGCGCCGGTGATGCCGAAATCAATTTTCCAGCGGGCGCCGAGAGCAATGCCGCCGTACAGATGGTTGAACTGGTCGGTTATATACGGATTCGAAATACGTTCACGACCTTCTGAATAAGCCCAGGAAACCAGGCCCCCCAGAAAAATGTCGGGGTAATAGTTAGCCTTGGCAGCTTCAACCAATGCAGAACGCGCTTTAAGACCTTCTGCAATTTGCAGAAATTCGGGGCGCCTGCTCCGGGCATTTTCTATATATGTTTTGAGAGGAAGTATTTCGACATCAACAATTACAAGCCGCTCGGTTCCGGTCTCCAACTGCGCATCTACCGGCAGGCCCATTCTAGCTTTCAGGGCAGCCAGAGCGAGTGCTTCTCCCTTCTTGGCTTCTTCAAGAAATTTTGAAGCAACTCCTGAAAAGGCGTCAAGCTTATAGAGATCCATCTGATCAACAGTATCCGATCCCTGATCGAGGAGATTCTGGGCTTTTGACCGTGCTCTGATAAGGATTTCTTCTACCTCAAGTACCAGTTCTTTCATCTCACGGGCCAAAAGCAGGCCGTTATAGTATTCGTGAACTTTAAGGACGACTTCGTTGGCCCGTTGCTGCTTGCGCGATCGATCGACTTCGATCCCATGGGTTGCGGCTTTCATGCTCTCTGAAATCTTGCCAAAAGTATACAGCGGTTGGATCAAGGTAGCATCAGCGCTGGTGAACCAGGTAAGGGCATTGAAACTGAACAGTGACTCGTCAGTCTTTATTGCCGGTGATACAGAAGACTTATAGGCAGTCGGCGCCGGCCCGCCCAGAGCTTTTAATTCAAACTGAGGATAACGGTATGACTTTGCTTCTTCCAGTTTGCTGGTTGCCAGAGCAATATCGCTCTGCGCTTCACCCAGTTCAGGTGCTGCCTTCAATGCCATAATGACGCAATCATCCAGACTTAGAACAAGTTTAGAAGTCGGACTCTCGTCAGCGAGACTGGCACCGGCGAAAGCAACAAGCGCCAAGGTAGCCATGCAGGTATATAACAGTGATTTCATTGCCATATTCCTTTAGGAGATGTAAACAAATAATATGGCCATCTTGCATCTCATCTTCAGGCCATCTTTGTCTGCACTTCAATCAGCAAATCCTCAACGTAACTTTGGTTACGTCTGCGGTTTGCTTCAATCATCACAGCCAAATCTGGCCTAAAACTGAGCGCAATTTTGACTAGGTTATTCATTTACAGCTCCTTAGTAAATTTACTCAACTTTGCCGTGGATGAATTTGCTGACCAGTTCCTCAATATCAATGGCCGACTCGGTTTCGCGGATCTTATCGTTGTTCTTTAGCATCGTCTCGGATCCCCCCGGTCGGAGTTTGATGAATTTATCGCCGATGATCCCGCTCGTCCGCACAGATGCAATAACATCATCGGTTATTTTTACTCCTGACTTGATTTTAAGATAAGCCAGTGCCCGATCGCCACTTTTTGCATCAAGCGCGATCCGGTCAACCTTGCCGACCTCAACTCCGGCTACTTCGACCCGTGCCCCCGGCTTCAGCCCGGATACCGAATCAAAACCCGCCGTAACAGAATAAAAATCACCGCTGCCAAATTCCATTTTGCCCAGTTTAACTGAAACATATCCCAGACAGAGGATTCCGATCAGCATAAAAGTGCCTACCATCATCTCCAGTTTTACCATGTTCATATCCGTATACCTCGTAATGAATCTACGCCATCTGTATCGGACCATCCAGGCTGCCACTGATGAACTGCCGGATTGCCGGATGGTCTGAGTTCCTGATTTCATCCGATGTGCCATGCTGCAAAATTTTGCCCCGAAACAACATAGCGACGTTCTGGGCCACATCAAAAATTTCCGGTATTTCGTGTGACACAATCACAGCCGTAAAGCCGAACTTGTCGTGGGTGTCCTTAATAAGCTGGTGTATCGCCCTTTTAATGATCGGGTCGAGTCCGGTGGTCGGCTCGTCGAACAGGATGATTTTTGGGTTAAGCACCACTGCACGAGCCAGGCCGACCCGTTTTTTCATGCCTCCGGAGAGCTCATCCGGAAACTTGTTTTCAATGTTTTTCAGTCCGACATCTTCGAGTGCCGAGAGAACACGTTCCCGGATTTCTTCTTTCGAAAGGGAGGTCTTTTCCTCTAGCGGAAAAGCAACATTTTCAAATACGTTCATTGAATCAAACAGTGCAACGTTCTGGAACAGCATGCCGAATTTTTCACGGATACCGTTCAGATCGGAGCGGCGCAGATTCAGAATGCTTTCGCCATCAACCTCGACAGTGCCACTGTCAGGCTGCAAAAGGCCTATCAGGTGCTTCAGAAGGACACTTTTCCCTTCGCCGCTCGGGCCGATTATGGCCGTAATTTTACCATCAGGAATATCAAGATCAAGTCCGTCAAGCACTTTTTGGGCACCGAACGATTTATGCACATTTCTTAGCGTGATCATATCAGAGCAGCACCGAAGTGAGGAAATAATCCCATATGAGTATAATTACAGAGGTCAATACGACTGATTCGGTCGTGGCTTTGGAAACTCCTTCTGCTCCATGGCCGGCGTAGTAACCTTTGTAGCAGCCAATCCACGCGATGATAACCCCGAAGGAAAAGGATTTCAAAAAGCCGGAGTAGACGTCTCGCCAGACAACTGATTTTTCCATTTCATAAAAATATGCACCGGGATTTACCCCCAGTAGCTTGACTCCGACCAGCCAGCCGCCATAGATGCCGATGACATCAAAGATGGCGCATAGCAGCGGAAGAGAAATCATGGCGGCGATGAACTTCGGGGTGACCAGATATTTGAAGGGATCAAGCGCCATAGTTTCCAGGGCGTCAATCTGTTCGGTAATCCGCATGATACCGATCTCAGCTGTAATGGCACTTCCGGCCCGACCGGTCACCATTAACGCGGCAAGTACCGGACCAAGTTCACGAATCAGTGAGAGTGCCACCGCTGTTCCCAACATCCCCTCGGAACCAAATTTGGTCAGCGTGTAATATCCCTGCAGTCCAAGAACCATTCCGGTAAAGCCAGCGGTCAGAACAATTACAAATAGTGATTTTGTGCCGATAAAACGGAGCTGTTTTAAAATGTACACCAGGCTGGGTGGTCGGCGGACAATCATGTAGAACGAATAGAGCAGAAACCAGCCCGCTCGTCCCAGGTCGCGCACAATTCCGATTGTTGTATGTCCAAGTGCCTGTACCACGCAAATCCTTTAATACTCAGGAGATTAAGTTAAAACTATACATCAACGTGTTGAAAAAGCAAACAAGTACTTGGTGACGTTTCCGTCAGTTTGCTCCTCCGCCACCAAGTACTTTGTAGAGTGTTACCTGATTGGCCAAACTGGTCAGGCGAGCAGTGATAAGGTTTTGCTGGGCTCCGTATAGTGAACGCTGGGAGTCGAGCACGGCCAGATAACTGTCGACACCTTTATCAAAACGTGCCTGGGAGAGTTTGCAGCTTTCGGAAATCGCGTCAGTGAGCGACTTTTGGGCGGCTACCAACTCATCAATAGTTCCCTTCTGAGCCAGCGCATCGGCCACTTCCCGAAAGGCGTTCTGAATAGATTTTTCGTACTGGGCAACGGCAATGTCTCGATCCACCTCCGCAACCTTCAGGTTGGCTTTATTGGCGCCACCGTCGAATATCGGCAGAGATACTCGTGGCAAAATGCTCCAGGCAAAGGCATCGCCTTTAAAAAGACCGGAAAGCTCGGTACTGCCGAAGCCGACTGATGAAACCAGTGTGATTCTGGGGAAAAATGCAGCCCGTGCCGCACCGATATTGGCGTTCAGGCTTTTGAGCTGATTTTCTGCCTGGAGAATGTCGGGTCGGTGTAACAACACTTCTGAAGGCAGCCCCGGGTCTATGTCCTTCATGGCAGTAATTGTTTCGGAAAGCGCTTGTGGCAACAGCTCGGCTGAAACCTGAGAGCCAACCACAAGATTGAGCGCATTCTCGTCCTGTGCCACCATAGTGGTATAGCGGGCAATATCCACTCGCGCTGCATCAACAGTGGTTTGTGCCTGATTCAGGGCAAGCGAACTGGAAACTCCGGCCTCAAAACGGCTCCTGGTCAGCTTGTACGATTCCTGCTGGCTGGTTAACGTATCTTTGGCACGTTGCAGTCGCTCGCGGTCGGCGGCAAGAGCCAGCCAGGCCCCGGCGACCTGGGAAACAAGACTGATTTGCACAGTCCGCTGGGCCTGTTCGGAGGCGAGGTACTGTTCGAGAGCCTGGTCCTTTAGACTCCTCACCCTGCCGAACAGGTCAAGTTCGTATGAAATAATGCCGAGTCCGACGTTATACTGATGTGTAGTCATGGTGCTTCCCGAGGCGGATAAGTCTCCCGGGATACGCTGAAAATTGGCGGAAGCGGAGGCTTCAAACTTCGGTATCAGATCGGAGCGTCTGATCTGATACAGTGCCTGAAGTCGCTCTATGTTCAAGGCAGCAACTCGCAGGTCACGGTTGTTCTTGAGTGCCAACTCCATCAACGTACGTAATTTTGTATCAACAAAAAATTCTTGCCACGGAATGGCTGCAGCAGTTTTTTGCTGTAGTTGTGCCGCCTCAGTCCGGGATGCCGCGGAACCTGGCCAATCTGCCGGTATTGGTGCGGCAGGCTGGGAGTAATTCGGAGCCATAGTCGAACAGCCGGCTAAAACAAAAGTAGTCATTAAAACAACACATACATTTTTATTGGTCATATCAATGTACCTCCGAAACATTCTCGGCAGCCACGGGTTGCGCATCCGGTTTCTTCGATTTCTTTCCAAACCGCCGCGACACCAGAACAAAAAAGAACGGGATGAAGATCAGGTCGATGAATGTCGCCGAGAGCAGACCGCCGGTAACTGCAGTACCTATAGCGTTTTGTGCGGCGGCCCCGGCTCCTTTGGTAAGGGCCAGAGGCAGGGTACCGAAAAAGAAGGCGAGCGACGTCATGATAACCGGGCGGAGCCGAATCTTCACCGCCGAAAGAGTTGCCTCTACCAGTTCATGTCCCTGATGCATCTGCTCCTTGATGAACTGGATGATCAGAATGGCGTTCTTGGTGGAAAGCCCTATTGTGGTAAGAAGACCGATCTGGAGATAGATATCATTGGGGAACATGCGAAGTTTTACCGCCACCACCGCTCCTACCAAACCAAGCGGAAGCATCAGCAGGTTGACGAAGGGAATAGTCCAGCTCTCGTAAAGAGCCGCTACGGAGAGAAAGACTACCAGCAACGAGATGGCGTAGAGTGCCGGCGCCTGCGCCCCGGCATTCTTTTCTTCGTAGGAGAGGCCGGTCCATTCATACCCAAACCCCGGCGGTAGCTGAGCTGCCATCTTTTCCATCTCGGCCATTGCCTCCCCGGTACTTACCCCCGGTGCGGCCTGCCCAAGAACCTCTACGGACGGGATGCCGTTGTAGCGCTCCAGGCGGGGCGAGCCGTATTGCCAGCGGGCATTGGAAAAGGCTGAAAACGGTACCATCTGGCCGTTCTTGTTGCTGACATACCAACTGTTGATATCCTCCGGCACCATACGGTAGCGGGCGTCTGACTGGAGATAGACCTTCTTGACCCGGCCATTCTGGATGAAGTCGTTGACGTAGGAGCTTCCCCAGGCGGTGGCAAGGACCTCGTTGATCTGTGACAGTGAAACCCCATGGGCGCCCGCCCGTACATCATCGATGTCGAGCTTGAACTGGGGTGAGTCATCCTGGCCGTTGGGTCGTACCGCGATCAGCTTGGGGTTTTTCATAGCCATGCCGAGCAGCATGTTGCGCGCTTCCATCAGTTTTTCATGACCCAAACCGCCACGATCCTGCAACTGGAAATCGAAGCCGTTGGCCACACCCAGTTCAAGTACTGCCGGCGGTGAGAAGGCGAAGGCAAGGCCGTCCCTGAACCTGGAAAAGGCCCCCATGGCCCGGCCGGCAATAGCCGCCGCCTTTTGATCCTTGCTCTGACGAAGATCCCAGTGTTTGAGCCGGACAAAGGCGAGACCCATGTTCTGACCCCGACCGGCAAAACTGAACCCGGCAACGGTAATGACCCCTTCCACAGTCTTTGATTCTTTTTCAAGAAAATGTTGTTCCAACTGCCGTATGACCTGGATGGTCCGCTCCTGAGTGGCACCGGCCGGCAGCTGTACCTGGCAGATAATAAATCCCTGATCCTCATCCGGCAGAAATGATGTGGGAAGATGCAGGAAAACATACGCCATGGCAGCCACAATACACCCGTAGACAACCAGGTAGCGCACCGGCTTGCCGAAGGAGCGGCCAACGATGCCTTCGTAGTTGTGTCGGCAGAATTCAAATGTCCGGTTGAAGTAGCGGAAGAACCAGCTGAACCAGCCGTATTCACCCGCATGATGCCCCTTTGCAACCGGCTTGAGGATAGTGGCACAAAGGGCCGGGGTCAGAATCATGGCCACCAGCACCGAAAGAATCATGGCGGAGATGATGGTGACGGAAAACTGCCGGTAAATGACGCCGGTGGAGCCGGGAAAGAAGGCCATAGGGAGGAAGACCGCCGTCAGTACGGTTGCAATGCCCCAGAGGGCACTGGTTATCTGCCCCATGGACTTGATGGTGGCCTCCCTGGGGGACAGGCCTTCCTCGCTCATGATGCGTTCTACGTTCTCAACCACCACGATAGCGTCGTCAACCAACAGGCCGATGACAATTACCAGGGCGAACATGGTCAGGGTGTTGATGGAATAGCCGCTGGCCGCCAGTACCCCCATGGTGCCGAGGAGCACCACCGGCACAGCGATAGTGGGGATCAGGGTGGCGCGGATATTCTGCAGGAAGAGAAACATGATGATAAAGACCAGGAAGACCGCCACTATCAGGGTGTGCACCACCTCTTCGATGGAAATCTTGACGAAGGGAGTGGAGTCGTAGGGGTAGACGACCTTCATGCCGGCGGGGAAGTATTTTGAGAGTTCCGCCATCTTGGCTTTGACCCGGTTTCCGGTTTCCAGCGCATTGGCGCCGGCTGCCAGTCGAACTGCCATGCCGCCTAATGGTTTGCCGTTGTAGTAGGATTGGATCTCGTAGTTCTCTGTGCCGATTTTGCTTTCGGCCACATCCTTGAGCCTGACCGTGGAGCCGTCTGGATTGGTGCGCAGGACGACGGCATCAAACTGCTCCGTAGTCTGCAGGAGGGCCCGGGCGTTGATGGTGGCGTTGAGCTGCTGCCCCTGATTGGCGGGGGTGCCGCCGAACTGTCCTGCTGATACCTGGGCATTCTGGGACTGCAGCGCCGAAATGACATCATTGGTGGTCAGGCGGTAGCTGTTCAGTTTGGCGGGATTCAGCCAGATGCGCATGGCATTCTGGGTGCCGAACAGCTGTAGTTCGCCAACTCCTTCAAGGCGACTGACTATGTCCTGCAGGTTGGAAACCATGTAGTCTGTCAGAGTATTGCGATCCATGGAGCCGTCTTCCGAGACAAGACCTACTATCAGCAGGAAGTTTCTGGTGGATTTGACCACCTGAATCCCCGAGCGCTGGACTATCTGGGGGAGAAGTGGCACGGCCAGCTGCAACTTGTTCTGCACCTGGACCTGGGCAATATTGGGATCGGTCCCTGCCTTGAAGGTCATAGTAATGGTGACTGCTCCGGCCGAGTCGCTGGTGGAGGACATGTAGATCAGGTTGTCGATGCCGTTGAGCTTTTGCTCGATGATCTGGGTAACCGTATCCTGCACGGTCTGGGCCGAGGCACCCGGATACATGGCGTTGATGGCAATTTGCGGCGGCGCAATTGCAGGATACTGAGAGACCGGCAGTTTCTTGATCGACAGCAGCCCGACCAGCATGACCATAATGGCGATCACCCAGGCAAAAATCGGGCGATTAATGAAAAATTTAGGCATGAAGCGGCTCCTTTATTACATGTAAAAATCCCCTCTCCATGAGGGAGAGGGTTAGGGTGAGGGGGAAATGGTGCAGTTCTCCCTTCATCCGGCCTTCGGCCACCTTCTCCTTTAGGCCCCGTGGGTCCTCAGGGAGAAGGAACTTAATGCTATTTTTTTGGTGGCCCTGCCGGTGCACTGCCAAACGGCATCGCTTTGACCGGTGTTCCCGGTCTCGCTTTCTGCAATCCCTCCAGAATGACACGATCCCCCGTTTTCAGCCCGTCACTGACCAGCCAGCTGTCTCCCACTGTCCTGACCACCTTGATCGGACGCGGCTCCACCTTCTCCTCGGCTCCTACGATCATGACCATGGCATCGCCTTTCGGATTACGGGTCACACCACGTTGCGGGATGAGAATGGCGTTTTCATATATCCCTTCCACCAGTATGGCACGCACAAACATACCAGGGAGAAGCTCTTTCCTGGGATTGGGAAATACAGCACGAAGAGTAACAGATCCAGTACTTTGATCCACGGAGACCTCTGAAAATTTCAGAGGTCCCGTCAATGGATACCGGGAGCCATCTTCCAGGAGCAGTTTAACCTGTGCCGAGGAGCTCTTTTTCAACACGCCGTTGGCAAGGTTCTGTTTCAGCTTGAGCATTTCGGCTGTTGACTGGGTCACGTCCACATACATGGTGTCAAGCTGCTGGATGGTAGCCAGTGCCGTCGGTTGGCTGGCGGTCACCAGCGCCCCGGTAGTCACGCTTGATCGACCGATTCGACCTGAAATTGGAGCCTTGACACTGGTGTAGACCAGATTTATTTGTGCGGCTGCCACCGCAGCTTTTGCGGCAGCAAGTTCTGCTTCGGCCTGTTTCAGACCTGCAAAGGCGATATCGTAATCCTGCTGGCTGACCGCCTTGATCTTTACGAGATCGCGATAGCGCTCCTCAGTGAGCCGGAGTGATACCAGTGAGGCCTCAACCCGTGCCTGGGCCGCCCGCGCACTGGCGTAAGCCGCCTCAAAGACTGCGGAGTCGATCTGGTAGAGAGCCTGTCCCGCTTTCACATCACTCCCTTCCGTGTACCGTCTATTCAGGATAATACCACTCACTTGAGGTCGCACTTCGGCAATCATCTGGGGAACTGTTCGACCTGAAAGTTCAGTAGTAAGGGAAACCGTCTCCGTTTTGACCACGATAATACCTACTTCCGGAGGACCGCCTGGCGGAGGGGCAGCGGGTTTCGTGCTGTCGCAGCCGGTGAGTGACAGGCCGGCGACCAGGGTTGCCATGATGAAAAAAAATAATTTTTTGTGTGACTGATGCATGTAATACCTCGATACGTTGGAGTAATTGGTTATGTCAGTAAAAAATAGTATCGTGAACCTGTGTGTTATTTATGTATCGCGTCCCAGCACGCCTCAACGGTTTGAGCGATCAGCATCTCTTCAAGCGTGATGAAGCCGAGAATGTGATCCCGTGCTACAGCCAGAAGCGGTCCGAAGGAGAGGGCAAATAGAATGACCAGTGGGAACTCTTTCATGACCTGCTGCGTTATTCCTTCTTCAAAGAGTTCACGAAAAACGTCGCACCCTTCATTTTCCCCCAGAATCTTATCTCGACGATACTCCACACCATAGGGAGAGTTGTGAAACTGCTCCAGATAACGGAAGTCGAGCGGGTTTCCAATAAAGTAGCGCAACAGTGCCGCACCCAGGTGGAGAAACCGCTCGCGGATCGGTTTCTCCGGAACGTACCCATCAAGAATAGTCGGGTAGATTCTTTCTTCAAGGTCGCGGTACAACTCGTTAATCAGCACGTCCTTGTTCTCGAAGTAGCGATAGATCGTCCCGGCTCCGACTCCGGCACGGTCGGCAATCATCGCCATCGGTGCGCCGTGAAAGCCATGCCCGGCAATTAGCTCCAGAGCGGCACGAGCAATCTCATCACGCTTGTCCAGTTTTGACATGTTTATATCTTCTCCTGCAAATAGGAATGAACGTTCATTCCGTTTAGCGATTTGTATGTAGGAAGTCAATAAAAATTTCTCGTTTTTTGGTAGGATAAGTAGCTGAGAGGATGGAAGTCAGAGCGATTTCTGGATGAACAGCAGATAAGGGGCATTCCGGGCGACGTTGGTTTGTCCCATGCGCCAGCAGTGAAAAGAATGTGGATCAAGCCCCGCTGCCCAGTTCTCGACGGCAGACTGTTCCGCCAAACCACCTTCATGGCCGGGGTACACAGTAACTATAATAATACCACCCGTTGACAGGAGGCAGAGCGAAAGTGTCAGAGCGACGACAGTTGTATCGGGACGGGTGATAATAGTGCGGTCCCCGCCGGGGCGGTATCCAAGATTAAACAGCACGACCTGAACCGGGGAGAGGACATGCCGTGCCATCTCTTCGTGTCCGGTATGCAGGAGTGTCACCCGCCCGGAAAGATTTGCTTCAGTCACCCTGCGGACGGTTTCGGTAATCGCCTGCTGCTGAATATCAAATCCCCAGACACGACCATAATTGCCCACCAGACTGGCTAGCAGCAGGGTGTCATGCCCGTTTCCGCAGGTCGCATCAATCGCCCGATCTCCGTCACGGATAAAACTGCACAAGAACAGGTGCGATAGCGTCACCGGCCCGCGCAGTGCCGGTATGGTGGGGGAGGAGGTGTTTGTCATAATGCGGAGGTTAGCAGAATCGGGTGGCTTTTGCCACAAAGGATTTGTTTGTAATCGGTTGCTAAAAAGGGTACTACGAACTGCATGATACTGAGAAAAACTGTTGGAAAAGAGCAGCACAACCTCCGTCTGGATGATGCCGTGGCGACACTCTGCGCGGGGGTTAGTAAATCGGAGGCACGCCGTATTATTGACCGAGGCGGCTGCACGGTCAACGTCGCGCTGGTGCGGGTGGCGTCACGGAGTGTCAAAGCGGGAGATATCATCGAGATCGGTGTCATGGAAACGGGTCGGTTCCAGGAACTGCTGCTTCCGCCGGAGGCGCTACTGTACGAGGACGCGGAGCTGATTGCGGTCACCAAACCGGCCGGGATCAACAGCCAACGCACCCCGTATCAGCTGAAGGGGACGCTCGAATACTGGGTCGCCGAATATTTCAAGGCGCAGGGGAACAGCGAGCCGGCCCGGGTTGTTCATCGCCTTGATCGTGGTACGTCCGGAGCGATGATTTTTCCGAAAAGCAGGCAGGGCGCCGCCCGGCTCTCGAAGCAATTCCAGAATGGTCTGGTCGATAAACTTTATCTCGCGCTGGTTTCAGGCCGTCCGGAGCAGGAGCGCTGGATAGTAGATGCGCCGATTGGAAAGGTTACATCGGCGTGTTACGGCATTGTTGAAGGGGGCAAATCGTCACAAACCGAATTCCGGACGGTTGCATCATCAGGTGACATCTCCCTGATAGAAGCACGTCCGCTGACCGGGCGTACCCACCAGATCCGGGTGCATCTCGCCTCAGTTGGTCTGCCGATTCTCGGCGACACGACCTATGGCGGCCAGACAGCCGGGCGGATGATGCTGCACTGCTCGGCGATGACGTTTCAGAGTTCCAGATGTGGAGAGGTTACGGTCACTGCACCGCTTGATGGTGAGTTTGAAGAGCTGGCGCGCGGGATTGCTTACTCCCCGAACACCTGAGCGCTGAAGATGTAGAGGTCACATTCCCCTTGCCAGGCATCCTGCGGCAGGCCGGCTTTGATGCAGGTATGCTGCAGGAACTGGTCGCGATTCCAGCCGTATTCAGTCGCAACCTGTGGAAGCAGAACCCCCCGATAACTTCCTTTTACGATGTAGATACCATGAGTGCCGACCGTAATCTCATCAACCGAAGCAGCTTTTCGCAGCGGCGAGAGTACTGAAATATCCAGCGCAAAATCGGCCAGATCCTCGGCCTTCATCGGGTAAAAACGGGGATCACGGGTGGCAGCTGAGACCGCCATCTCCTGTACCAGCTGATACAGTGGCTGGCCGGAAACGAAATTGCCGATGCACCCCCGCAATTCTCCCTTCTGCTTGACAGTGACAAAACAGCCGGAGTGAAAGTTCAGTCCCGGTGATGTCGGTGCCGCAGCCGGGACCTTCCGGTTGGTGACATACGCAGCAATCGTTTCCCGGGCGATCTTCAGCAGTTCTTTCTGTTCCTTTTTGGTTAAAAGATCCGACATGGTTTCTACTCCGCATCTGTCAATAGTTTTTCCGCCGGAAAAGTCCGGTCTTGATACTGGTCACCCGGTCAAGAAACAGGATCCCATCCAGATGATCCATTTCGTGCTGGATAGCAACCGCTTCAAAGCCGCTCGACGTAATCTCTTGTAAAGTTCCATCCGGCAGGGTGAACTGCAGCGTAATCGTGGTCGATCGGTCGACATCGCCGGTGTAGTCGGGCACACTCATGCACCCCTCGCGCATGGTCGCAGAGCCGCTGCGCGCGGTGATCTCCGGATTGATCATGAGCAGCAGGCCGTGATTATTCTCTTTACCGTGACGGTTTTTGGAAACATCCACCACACAGACCCTGAGTGTGACGCCGATTTGCGAGGCGGCGACGCCAACCGACCCGGGTCCTTCGTGCATTGTGTCGACCAGATCCTGAATCAGATCACGGATGCTCCGGTCGATTTTTTCGACCCGATGGCAGAGTTTTTTCAGGACCGGGTGTGGATATCGTAAAATCGGTTGAACCGGCATCGTTAGAAAGCCACCGGAGTGATAATCCGCACGCCGATTTCGATGTTCAGCTCTTTTTTCAGTGCAGCCAGCGTGTGTTCAACTCCTTCAGGAGTTTCGCCCTCCGGCAGAGCCACCTCCAACATCAATACGTAGACCGGTTCCTCGGCAGTACCGATCAGCTTGGTGTTGAGGTCGGTGATGTTTATGCTGCGAGCAGCCAGTTCGCGGGTGACTCGATAGACGATACCCGGCTGGTCGGCACCATACACGGAGATCATGCAGATCTCCCCGTCGGTTTCCTGACGCGCGATCTCATCGGCATGAAGAGTGCGCACGCCGAGTGTCATCCCGATCCGGTCGCAGACCGGTTTCAGTTCTTCAATCAGCCGTGATTTACTGAACGGTCTTTTCAGAGACACAATCAGAATCATTGCAAATTCACCCGCCAGCATGGTGCAGCTGGAATCGGCGATATTGCAGCCGAGGTTGAACAGCCCTTCGGTGATGGCGGCCACGATACCGGGGCGGTCCTTGCCGACCACGGTGACGGCGTAATGCAGAATTTCAGGCTGTTGTGTCATGATAAACCTCTCGGGTCGCGTTATATTCAATCAATTTGAGAAGTTCCTATATATCACGATAGTAACAGCGGGAAAAGCTGATTATCAGTTGTGCTCACCATGCGATACATCGCGACTGCTCTCACTACGCTGCTCGCGACGGTTAGCGACAAAATTAGTTGCAATTCACAACGATTAACGACATTAATTGCTCGCTATCGTTTCTTGAGCTTGATGGAAGCGATGCAAAAGGGTTGATTGGGACGGATGGGGAGTGAGGATATAAGGCAGCGGGGAAGAAGGGCGGCGGCATCGCCCGCAAGGCCCGCCGGGATCTTGAGGATAAACCCGGCAGGAGTTTGTAACGGGGGAGAATTTCCTGCCGCCGGGACGAAAGAAGATGAAGTGAGAGGCCAGGAATTAAGTAAGCTGTCACCGGAATTCTGGTACGGGATGAGATCAAGCGTCTGCATCCGTGGATAGCCCAGGCCATCGGCCTGTGGATATAAACAAATAATGGACTATTTTAAGTCTATTAGTTACAGTAATTGCATCAAGAGGCCTAAAAAGGATTTTTATGCAAAGTTCAAAAACGCCGGAAGAGATGGAAATTGAGTTCGGCCAGCAACTGCGCGATCTGCGTCTGCGCCGGAACATCGACCAGCGCCAGCTTGCCGAGCAGGCCGGTGTTGCGCTCAATGCCGTGAAAAATCTTGAAAACGGCAGAGGGGCAACATTGACTTCTCTGGTGAAGGTTCTGCGCTCCCTGGGGCGGGCAGGCTGGCTTAAGACCCTGGCACCGATAGTAGGCATCAGCCCGATGCAGATGCTGAAAGCCAAACAGCCGCGACAACGTGCTTCCAAAAGCAAAGAGACTCCCCATGTATAAACCGGTTCAGGCCATCGAGGTGCGCATCTGGGGCAAGACCGTCGGCGCGGTGGCGCTGGCGCCGAACCTGGGGTACTACGCCTTCGAGTATGACAGCAAATTTGTCAAGTCGGGCATCGAGCTGGCCCCGCTTACCATGCCGCTGGGCGAAGCCCGCGAACCGTTCGTCTTTGTCGATCTTCCTGAGTTGAGTTTCAAACGTTTGCCGGCAATGCTGGCGGACGCCCTGCCGGACGATTTCGGCAATGCCCTGATTGATGCCTGGATGGCGGGGAAGGGTATCGACAAGAAACAGGTGACGCCGCTTGATCGTCTGGCCTATATGGGGAAGCGCGGCATGGGAGCGCTGGAATTCAAGCCGGCCCGGACGCCTGCCATTGCCAGCAGAACGGCCATCAAGCTTTCCCGCCTGGTCGAGAGTGCCCGTCAGGCTGTTCATGGCGAACTGGGTTCGGACCACCTTGCCAAGGCAGCACTTGCGCAGATCATCCAGGTTGGCACCTCGGCGGGGGGGGCACGGGCCAAGGCGGCCATTGCCTGGAATCCAGCCACTGACGAAATCCGGCCGGGGCAATTCGGTGTTGAGCCCGGATTCGAGCACTGGCTGCTCAAGTTCGACGGCATGGGCGCTGATCTGGAGTTGGGCGGCACGCAGGATTATGGCCGCATCGAGTATGCCTACTACCTGATGGCCTGCGCCGCAGGCATTGCCATGTCACCCTGCCGCCTGCTGGAAGAGAATGGTCGGGCACACTTCATGACGTTGCGCTTTGATCGGCAGGAAAACCGCAAGCACCACCTGCAGTCGCTCTGCGCCATGGCCCACCTGGACTATAAGCAGAAGGCCAGCCATGATTATAGCCAGCTTCTGCAGACCGTTATCCGTCTGGGGCTGGATTATTCCGCACTTGAGGAGGCGTTCCGGCGCATGGCTTTCAACGTCATGGCGGCCAATTGTGATGACCACACCAAGAATATTTCTTTCATTCTGCAAGAGGGTGGGCGCTGGGAGCTGGCACCGGCCTATGATGTGACCTATGCCTATAATCCAGATGGAGAATGGACCTGGCAACATTTGATGTCTGTGAATGGAAAGTTTTCAGGAATTACGCAGGACGATCTGCTGGCGGTTGCAAACCGGTTCGGTATCGGCACAGCCCAGAAAGTCATACAGCACGTTCGGGAGGCGGTTGCCGCCTGGCCTGATTTTGCAGAGCAGGCCGGAGTGAGTCCGGTCGAGACAAAGAGGATTCTTGAACATCACTCCCTGCTGTAGGGTAATTATTAAAGATAATGGCAGGAAGGGCTTTGGGAAGGGCTTGACTTTTGGAAGGGCTTTGGGGTCAGGCTTGACTTTTTGACATTCGCACTTGCATCGATCACCCCGGCAATCATAAACTACAGCTCAGCAGACATTTAATTCTTGCAAAATACTCTCACTGATTCCATAATGCGACACATTATGGAATCAACGCCACGATATTTCACGCCTCCAGCTGATCACTTTTTTCTCCTCGGTCCTCGCGGCACTGGCAAAACCTGGCTGACGCAAAGGCTCTTTCCTGATGCCCTCCGGATTGACCTGCTGGATCCCGAGACCGTGCGGTCGATGTCTGCACGCCCTGAACGGCTGCGTGAACTGCTTGCCGCCAGACCCGATACCAGACAGGTTGTTGTTGACGAAGTCCAGAAACTTCCCGACCTGCTGGAAGTTGCCCATCTTCTGATCGAAGAGAAGCGAAACGTGCAGTTCATTTTTACCGGTTCAAGCGCCCGTAAATTGCGGCGAGCCGGGGTGAATCTTCTTGGAGGGCGCGCCGCACAGAAATCGCTTCATCCGTTTATGGCAGCCGAACTCGGGTCCGGTTTTCAGCTTGACAAAGCCCTGCGCCTCGGGATGCTGCCGGTTGTGCTGGCGGCAAAGGACCCGAAGGAAATCCTGCGCGCCTATAATGGCCTCTATTTGCGTGAGGAGGTGCAGATGGAAGGGATGGTGCGCTCTGTCGGCAGCTTTTCCCGCTTCCTTGAAGCCATCAGCTTTTCCCATGGCGCCGTGCTCAATCTGGCGAACGTGGCCCGTGAGTGCCATGTAAACCGCAAAACCGTGGAAGGTTTTCTGGAGATTCTGGAGGATCTGCTGCTGGCATTCCGCGTGCCGGTATTCACCAGGCGGGCACAGCGCGAACTGGCGGTGCATCCCAAATTCTACTTTTTTGATGCCGGAGTCTTTCGTGCCAATCGCCCTGCAGGACTACTGGATGCGCCCGCAGAGATCGAAGGTGCTGCCCTGGAAGGTCTTGTCGCCCAGCATCTCCGGGCATGGTGCGATTATTCCGGAGGCAATCATCGTCTGCATTACTGGCAGACGCGGTCGAAGGTGGAAATTGATTTCGTGGTGTACGGCGAAAACGGTTTTCATGCGCTGGAAGTCAAGAACTCCGTCAGGGTGAGACCGGAGGACCTGCGCGGTTTGAAAAAATTCGCTGAGGACTTTCCGGAGAGCTGTCGCTGGTTGTTGTATCGCGGTAATGAGCGTTTATTGATAGATGATATTTTGTGCCTCCCGTGTGAGGAGTTCCTGCTGGATCTCAAGCCGGACAGTTTCCCTCAATTTCTGCCGCGATAAGGGGAGCAACATAGGGATGGGCACATAGGGGTCGTGTCTCAACTCCATACTGAGTCACAATAATGTCAAGGCCATGATCTCTCTAACTACCGCCATCAAACACTTTGCCTCCCTCAACCACGCCCCCGGCGCGACCTGGGCCGAGGTCACCAAAAAAAACGCCGCACAAGCCGCTCCTGCTGCTGGCGGTGCTGGACCTGGTGCACCGGTGCGTCAATTACACTACATGAGGCCCCGAGAGGATGAAATATGACTAAAACCACCGTCCGTTCCGTCTGCCCCTACGACTGCCCCGATGCCTGCGGCCTGCTGGTTACCGTCGAAAACGGCCGTGCCGTTCATGTCTGCGGCGATCCGGATCATCCGATCACTCGTGGCCTGCTCTGTCCCAAGATGAATCATTATGAGCAGACCGTTCACTCTCCCCGGCGGTTGACAACACCACTCAGGCGGGTCGGGAAGAAGGGGGCGGGAGAATTTGAACCGATCTCCTGGGATAAAGCGATTTCAGCTATCTGCACCCGCTGGCAGGAGACCATCGCCAGCCACGGAGCAGAAGCCATACTCCCTTATTCATACGCCGGAACTATGGGGCTGGTGCAGCGCAATGCCGGCCACGCCTTTTTCAACAAACTGGGCGCATCGCGTCTGGAGCGGACAATCTGTTCGCCGGCCAAGGATGCCGGCTGGAAGGCGCTTATGGGGGATACGCCCGCCATGGAACCTGCCGAAGTTGAAGTGAGCGACCTGGTCATACTCTGGGGGATCAATGCCGCTGCCACCAGTATCCATGCCATGCGGGATGCCCAGTCGGCCCGGCGAAACGGGGCACGGGTATGGGCAATAGACACGTACCGTACCCCGACCTGCGAGGCTGCCGATGAAACGTTTCTGGTTCGCCCCGGCGGAGATGGCGCTCTGGCGTTGGCCCTGCTGCATGTTATTGCACGTGAGGGGCTGCTGGACCGGGAGTTCATCTCCGCCAATGTTCTTGGCTTTGAGGAGTTGACCGCGCGGATTCTGCCGGACTGTTCTCCTGCGCAGATGTCTGTCCTCTGCGGTCTACCCTCCGAAGTCATCGAGCGGATGGCGCGGGAGTATGCCGGGGCAAAAGCTCCTTTCATCCGTTTAGGGAGCGGCCTGACCCGCTACGGCAACGGCGCCATGACGGTACGGACAATCAGCTGTCTCCCCGCCACTGTCGGCGCCTGGTCAAAACCGGGCGGCGGCATTTTCCTCGGCACATCGACCGGAGGAGCGTTCCCTCTTCAGAGTGTAACCCGGGAGGATTTCATGGAGCGTGTGCCGCGACTGGTCAGTATGAATCAGCTGGGAGCTGCACTGACCGAACTGGCCGATCCACCGGTTATGTCGCTGTATGTGTACCACTCCAACCCGGCGGTTATCGCTCCGGATCAGAATGCCGTCATCCGGGGGTTGGAGCGGACGGAACTGTTCACGGTAGTCCATGAACGCTTCCTGACCGATACCGCCCGATATGCAGATATCGTACTGCCTGCCACCTCTTCGCTGGAACATCCGGATCTGTACCGCTGTTACGGCAGCTACCATGCCCAGCGCTGCGGTGCTGCCATCGCTCCGGTTGGTGGAGCCAAAAGCAACTGGGAGGTTTTCAGCCTGCTGGCGGCGGGAATGGGATGGGAGGAATCTTTTTTCCGTTTGTCTGCAGATGAATTGATAGAGTTGCTGCTGGTTGCGGAAAACCCCTGGCGGAGCGCCGCCGGCACGGAGCGTCTGCGGCAGGGGGATCCAGTACTGCTGACTCCGCCAACAGAACTGAAAAAAGAATGGTCGACGGTTTCGGGGAAAATTGAAATTCTGAATGTGCGGGAGGTTGAGCCGCTGCCATGCCCGCTCCCGACTCATTCAGAGCGGGACGGATATCCATTACGTCTGCAACCGGCGGTCACGCCGTTCGCCCTCAATTCAAGTTTTTACGAGCAGGATGATTTGCGTCTGAAGCAGCACTGCATGGAACTGCTGATGAATCGGGTTGATGCCGGGAAACGCGGCCTGACCGACGGGCAGACCGTGATTGCAGGTAATGACCGGGGAGAAGTTCGTTTTACACTGCTGATTTCGGAGCGGATTCCTCCCGGAACTGTCGTTACTGAAGGGGTCTGGTGGCGAGAATTCATCCCTGGAGATCGAGGGGTCAATGCCCTGACATCACAACGACTTACCGATGGCGGACGGGGAAGTACCTTATATGATGTAACGGTTGAAGTCAGGGGTGTGTAGCATTTGTTTTCGTATCAACTTCGTTCCAGGCCAGCGCTGCCGCCCCGAGAATCGCACCGCTCCCCTCAGGAAGCTCTGACCGGAGCAACTGGACCTTCCCTTTGTACGGGGTAAACAAAAACTCCTCCATATATCGCCTGGTCGGTATTATCAGCAGATCCCCCGCCGCGGCAACTCCTCCGGAAAGAAAAATAGCTTCAGGGTTCGTATGCGCTACGGCATCGGCCAGCTTCATGCCGAGTGTCCGGGCCGTTGCATCAAACGCAGCAAGGGCATAGGTATCACCAAGACAGGCTGCTTCATAGATCTGTTTTGAAGTCAGACGACTGATAGCAGATTCTCGCAGAAGACTGGGGTCGGGGCTCAGTTCCAGAAGTTCGGTCAGTGTCCGGCAGAGGCCGGTGGCAGACACATAGGTTTCCAGGCATCCCCGTTTTCCGCAGGCACAGCGCCGCCCTTCAGGATCAACAGTCGTATGGCCGAGCTCTCCGGCGAAACCATCGGCACCGTACAGCAACTCGCCATTGGCAATGATTCCGCTCCCCAGACCGGTTCCCAGAGTGATGACGATGACATGTTTCATTCCTCGTGCGCCGCCGAACAGCATTTCTCCAATTGCCGCTGCATTGGCGTCATTGGTGACAGCGACCGGCAGATTAAACTGTTGCCGAAACAGTTCTGCCAGATTGACCGATGCTCCCCAGTTGAGGTTGACTGGATGTTCGACCGTTCCCCGAAGGTAGTTGGCATTGGGAGCTCCAATGCCGATTCCCGCAATACTCGCTGCCGGCGGGAGAGTCAAACGGAGCTTCCCGATGGAGTCATGCAGGCGGGAAACCAGAGTGTATGCCGGCTGGGTTCCCTGTGTGGCCAGGGTTTCTTCGCACAACAGCGCACCGCTGCGATCAACAAATCCGAACGAAGTGGTCGTACCGCCGATATCTATTCCGATGACAACATTGTGCTTCTGCATTCCTGCTCCTTGAGAAGATTACACAACCGTCAGATTGTAGCCCTTCTTCTCCAGATAACCGACAATTTCCTTGATGTGCTCGTAGCCTCGTGTTTCCAGTTCCAGAGAAACATCCGTTCTGCCGATGGCCAATGATTTCGAGCGGCGGTCATGGGTAATGTGAAAAATATTGGCACGGGTGGCTGCGATATTCTCCGCCAGGGTTGCCAATGCGCCCGGATGATCATCAAGTTCGACAACCAGCTTGAGGTACCGTCCCCCGGCAATAAGGCCCCTCTCAACGACCAGTGAAATGGTCTTGACATCTATATTCCCGCCGGAGAGCAGGCAGACAGTTTTCCCCTCGAGATTCGCAATTCTGCGATTTAATATTGCAGCCAAGGTGACCGCTCCGGCACCTTCAACCAGCATTTTGGTTTTCTCCAGCAGCGAGACGATAGCCAGAGCGATATCCTCCTCTTCCACCTGGATAATTTCATCGACGAGGTTGCAAATTACCGGAACAGTTTTAGCCCCGGGCCGTTTCACGGCGATGCCGTCCGCCAATGTGACCCTCACCGGCTGCTCAGTCGGTACTCCGGCGGTAAAAGAGGCTGACATGGAAGGGGCTGCCGTAGACTCGACCCCGATGATCCGGACGTGAGGTGCCCGTTCACGCAGCGCTGTCGCCATGCCGGCCATCAGGCCACCACCGCCGACGGGAATAATGACGTTGCGCAGATCAGGCAGATCTTCAAGTATTTCCAGAGCGATGGTACCCTGTCCGGCCATGACCAGTTCATCGTCAAACGGGTGCACAAACAAAGCCCCACTCTCCCGTTGGGCCGTTATCGCCGCTGAGCAGGCTTCATCAAAATTCCGGCCGGTTAGCACAACCTCGGCGCCATAATCCCGAGTGGCCTGTACTTTCTGCGGCGGGGTTATTTCCGGCATATACACTGTTGCGGGAACACTCAACAGATCGGCAGAAAAGGCAACGCCTTGGGCATGATTACCTGCGGAAGCGGTGATGACGCCATAGCTTAACTTCTCACGCGGTTGGGAGGTCATGAAGTTGAGCGCTCCCCTGATCTTGAAGGAGCCGGTTCTCTGCAGGTTTTCGCACTTGAAGTAGAGCGGAAATCGCATCTGCTCGCTATAAAAATGCGAATAGATCAGCTCGCTGTGCCTGACGCGCTTTTTGAGGCGGTCATACGCATCTGAGATAAGGTCGGTAAGCTGCATGTGTGACTACTCCTCATGAAAGGTGTGTGATACTAGCAGATGGTGCGGCACCGGTCAAACATACTTGGCAACCGCCCGGTTTGCTGATACAGTTCGGCAACACTTTTTCAGGAGGAACTATGGATCCGATCCATCACCGACTTATTATTCTTGGCGCCGGCCCGGCCGGTTATACCGCAGCTGTGTATGCGGCACGAGCCAATCTTGCTCCGGCACTGATTACCGGCCTGCAACCGGGTGGGCAATTGACTACGACAACTGAAGTTGATAACTGGCCCGGCGACCACGCAGGAGTTGAGGGACCGGAATTGATGGAACGGATGCGCCTGCATGCCGAGCGCTTCAATACGCAGATGATCTACGATCATATCACCCGTGCAGATCTGAAGCAGCGCCCGTTCCTGCTGCAGGGTGATTCAGCCAGCTACAGCTGTGACGCCTTGATTATAGCCACCGGCGCATCAGCCAAATATCTCGGCCTTCCCTCGGAAACCGCTTTCAAAGGTAAAGGCGTTTCAGCCTGTGCCACCTGTGACGGATTTTTCTACCGCGGCAAGGATGTTGCGGTGGTCGGGGGGGGGAGTACGGCGGTTGAGGAGGCGCTCTATCTTTCTAATATTGCCCGGCACGTAACCGTCATACATCGTCGTGAGGAGTTTCGTGCCGAAAAGGTGCTGGCTGACCGCCTGATCGAGAAGACCAAGGGGGGTAATATCACCATTGAGTGGAATCACCAGCTCGATGAGGTTCTGGGTGACTCAGGAGGGGTCACCGGAATGCGTATCCGCCACCGGAGCGGCTCTACCAAGGAGCTTGCGCTGCATGGAATATTCATCGCCATCGGCCACTCACCGAATACGACAGTATTTGAGGGTCAACTGGAGATGCTGGACGGGTATATAAGGACCAAATGCGGCGGCTTTGAAGGGAATCTGACCGCCACCAATATCAAGGGAGTATTCGCCGCAGGCGATGTTCAGGATTTTACCTATCGTCAGGCAATCACTTCGGCCGGCAGCGGCTGCATGGCCGCCAAAGATGCTGAGCGTTATCTGGATACAGAAGGGCACTGACCATGACTGTTGGCGAAAAAGAGTCTGATGAATTGGAAAAACTTCTTGCAGATGTACGGCACACCATCCGTGAGAATGTCGAGTTCATTCGCCATCTGAAGGAAGAGGCAGTTGAATCCGATGGAACGGCAGAGGAACCTGAAGACGACCTTACTCCGGATGATGGTTATGAGGAGTTATAGATATTTAATGGTTTGTATCCCAGTAACAGAAGGGCCCGATCAGAGTTGATCGGGCCCTTCTGTTACTGGATTGAAGCAGTGTCTGCAGATTAGTGTTTCTTTTTCGCGTCTTCTCCGCCGGTAACATCATGGCCGCCAGGGGCGTGGCAATCACTGCAGTTCATTTTCGTCAGTTCGTTGCCAATATCAACCGGGTGTACGAAATCTTTTACCTGGGTGCCTTTGGGGATATTCTCCTGTGTCTGGCTGAGAACAATGTGGCACAGGTTGCAATCCTTGGAAATAAGCTTGCCGGCGGCATTCTTATGCTTTCCGTCGTGACAGCGGAAACATCCGGGGAAGTAGAAGTGTCCCATATGTGACGGATAGGCGCTCCAGACGACTTTCATCTTGGGGAAAAAGTTTCTGCCGTAGATGCGCTGAATCTCTTCAACCGCCTGTTTGATCGATGCGTCCTTGGTTTTGACCAGGGCGGGGTAGTTTTTGGCATAATATTCGTTAATTCCTTTGTTAATCGCCGCAGTTGCTTCCTCCTTGCTCTTGTACGGCTGCTCCAGCAGTTCAACGGCAAGTTTCTTCACAAACGGCAGGGATGGGTCAAGCTTACCTGCAGTAAAGGCGTGATCCAGCTCATCGCTTGGGGGGTTATATGAGTGAGCCGGCCGGTTGTGACAATCGATACAGTCCATGACACGTTTTTCATGTTTCGCCAATTCCTCTTTTGATACCGGTTTTTCTACGTTGACGAATTCATCGATACTGCCGTCATTTCTCTTGACCGAAATATAGGGGATTTCCATCCGTTTTTCGTCCGTGGCGATATAGGCAACTTCCTTGCCGATGTGCCAGTGGATACCGGAACTGTTTGGAGCCCCCGGAGTCCCGCCTATTTTGATCAGCAGCTGCATATCGCGACGAGTGTTTGTCTCGTTGGGGGCGTTATGAGAAATGTATTTATGGCGTGCCGAGATGAATTTTTCCGGCCAGTGGCAGCGCTCGCAGGTACCTCGTGCCGGGCGGAGGTTGTGAACCGGGGTTGGAATCGGTGTCGGGAACGTGCCAGTCAGGACGGAATAGAGCTGCCTGGTTCCGTTGATTTTGGCTTTGACGTAGTAATCAAGTCCTGAACCGACATGACACTCGACGCAGCGTACGCGTGCGTGAGGTGATTGTTCCCAGGCGGTGTGTTCCGGCTCCATAGGCACATGACAGACTTCACCGCAGAACGCGGTTGATTCGGAAAATTCGAACCCCTTGATTGTTGCAACTCCGATAATAGCGAAAAACACAACGGTTACCAGGGCAAAAAAGCCAGCAAGGCGCAGTTTGTCCGGATCATTGAAGTCGAGACGAGGGAGCGGAGGAAGATCAACATTGGGGTTTCTGCGATGCTTGCTCCGGGTGCGCCATGCACCAAAGTAGGTTAGCACGCCGCCGGATAATACTCCCATAGGCAAAACAAAAAACGTCACTATTTCCAGGTACGGGTTTTCAAACCCTCTAAACGCCTGCAAAGCGAGGAACAGAACTATGACAATTCCTGAGATTGCAGAGAGGAGCATTCCCAGTAAGCTGATGATGTTCATGTAGTATTTTTCAGCACTTATTTTTTTTACGGGTTCCATTCAATTCCTCCTCGGATACTGAGCATGGTTTACTTGATAACAAACAGCTTATGAATTAATGTATACGAAAATCATCATTGATAAATAAAGAGTTTTTCCTAGCATGAAGGTAATAATAAAGCAACATAAAATGATTTTCTGATTCAAATCTTGGACGCTATTCGATTGCAGCCACTTTCGTCATATCGGTTGATTACCGCCATTCGGCCAATCTACATATTGACAAAACGGCCGGACGCATTTATTTTAAACAGCGTTATATTTGCAGCGATCTTGTATTAACAGGAGGCAGGAGATGACAGAGCCGGAAACAAATGCAGGAGAGCGGGAAAAAGAGCTTACAGCCCGCCTGCAAGCGATGGAACAGCAGATGGAGCGGCTGGCTGCCCGTCTTGGTGAGGGAGAAGCCGCAGGCTCCGGGCCCGGTTCCGGTTCTTCAGCTCCGGCATACGAAAAGGACATTCCTCCTGATGAAATCACTGATGTTTCGGAAGAGGTACTTAACTGGGCTACCCGCACTTCATTGCTGCCCCGTCTGGCAACACTCTGCTTTCTGCTGGTAGTTGCTCTGATCCTTCGTACCATAACCGACAGCGGAGTAATCAATAAGCTTGTCGGTTCGGTTATCGGTATGAGTTATGCCGCCATCCTGATGATTGTCGGCTGGTACAGATACAATAAGCAGAGTCCGCTTGCACCAATTTTCGCCGCCAGCGGGGCACTGCTGATGTCGACCATCGTGGTAGAGACGCACTCACACTTCAATTCTCTTCCACTTGTACCTGCATATTTGACCTTGATGGCAACCGGCATCGGTATGGCTCTGATCAGTCGCCAGTTTAACGCCCTTACCCCTATATCAGTCGGCATCCTGAGCATGTGCTTCGCAGGGTCTGCAATGGATTATCCACGCCCGTTCTTCCCGTATCTTGCTCTGTTACTCCTGACCGCCAATCTGCTCGGATATTTTGCCGCAAAGATAAAACGATGCTCGTGGCTTCGCTGGGTAGTTCTTGTCGTCACTATGGTCATGCTGCAGATGTGGGGAGTTCAGATCGTTACTGAGTTGCGCAAGGGGGGAACAATTTCTTCGGAATTGGCAATTTCATGGTTCCTTCCGGTTATAGCTGCATTTGCTACAACATATATCATCCTCGGACTGCTCGGCATCTTTCGAAGCGGCGCTGAAAAAATATCCAAATTTGATTTAGCTCTTCCCACTCTCAACATTATCTGGGCATTCTCCATAGCTATGTATGTGTTTAGTGCCCAGGGAGGAAGTGAGCAGACGCTTGCAGTTATTGGGCTATTGATAGCCATATACTACCTTATAGTGACCTTCTGGCTGGAAAAACAAGCCGTCGAGGGTGCGCCCGGCGCCGGCTCGTTTGCCTTTGCCTGTGGAGTTCTGCTGGCGCTGGCGCTTCCGGTGGCAACCGGAATGTTCGTAATCTCCCTGCCGGTCATTTCCCTGGTAGCCATCACTCTGGCCGTTATGTCCCGTACATGGGGCAGTGGTTCTATCAGGATAATATCCTACCTGTTCCAGCTATACTGCTGTGTGGCTATGGTGATTTCATTCAGGGGTGCCGGTCCGACAGCGATGGATGCCGTAAACATACTTCCAACCGGCCTACTGGCAGGTATTATTCTTTATCAGTACCAGTGGAGTCGCTCGTGGCCACCATCGGAAAAGTATTTGTTCTTCGGTCGTTTTGATGTGCATGACCGGAGTGCAGTCCTTCTTCTCCTTACCGGTCTCATCAGCGGGTTCTATATGATGCGAATCGCACTGTTTCAGGTCGTTACGCTGCTTCCCGCGGCAATGCATCGCGATGCATTCGTTTGTGCGCAGTCGGTTCTTATAAACAGCGCTGCTATTGCCTTGATCCTGTTTGCCTTTCTGAGGAAGAACAAAGAAATTCGCAATGTTGCCATACTTGTCATGATTGTCGGCGGAATAAAGGTTTTCATGTTCGATCTCATGGCGACACATGGCCTGCCGCTGGTTTCCAGTGTCTTCTCATTCGGACTGGCAGCTGCCGCAGAGTCAATTGCACTTAGTAAATGGCAGAAACAGCCTGCCGAACAGAGCAAAGTTATCTCTGCTGGCCCGATAACCGGCGTTAAAGAATAGTCTCCCCGGCTGACACATTGTTTTTATAATGGGGGGGCTGATCAGCCCCCCTGTTTATGAAATGATATCTCTTCAGTGTCCGCCGCTCAGAAAGGCAAGAATCATCAGCACCATCAGTCCAAGTCCGATTAAAAGCGCGGTAAATCCAAAACCCTTGAACAGGAAGTCATACAGTATGCCGCTGGTCTTTTTGCAGGCAAACTGCTCGGTTATTCCCTCCTCCTGGTAGCGTTTCCACTGATCGCCGCGCTCATCAATCATCTCTTCCTTGGAGATTTGCCCGTTGAAGATAACAAAATCCATCGGAAACTTCTCCGGTCGTCCGTGGGTGTTGAAGAAATGAACGGTGAAGATGAAGCCGGTAGCAAGGAGCGCTTCGTCAGAATGGACAATGGTTGCGACATTGAACGCCCATCCGGGCAGGAACATACCGAAGAATTCCGGGAACCAGAGCATCAGGCCGGATCCGCCGATGGCGAACATACCCCAGAAGACCGCGACGAAATCGAATTTTTCCCAGTAGGTCCAGCGTTCAAAGGTTGGTTTTGGGCCCTTGAAGAAGAACCATCTGACCATAAAAAATACATCTTTGATATCGCGCAGATTGAAACAGAGAGAATCCGGGCCGAACAGTCGCTGCAGCGGATTGCCTTTGATATCCTTTCTAATAAACAGAAAGTGGATACTCATTGCAATGGCAGACCCGAAATAAATAAAGGTGATTACGGCACCGATGCGATGCAGCAGTGCGGCATTTGCAGCCCCGCCGTAGAACTGCATCATGAAGTTAGCCCACTGCTGCCCGCTGAATTTGAGCGGCAGGCCGGTCAGCGAAAGCAGCAGGAAGCTGGTGATGACCAGAATATGCAGGAAGATATGTAGCCGGTTGAAGCGTCGATACTGCTTGTGACCGTCGGGAATGACATGCATATGTGTGCCTGCATCAGTAACGTGCACATGATGATGCGTTCCAGCGGCCAGTTTGTCAGCTTTCTCCCGATTCTCGGCAAAACCGCGGAACATCCATAGCAGCGTGTGAATCCAGAACACCGCAAACGTGGAAAGGAGCAGTCCGGTCATTGCGATAAACGTGTAGTACAGGACCGGATATTTATGCCGGTCTGTCATCTCGCCGTGTGCATAAAACTTTGCAAAGAGTGGAGTTGCATTAGGATGGCATGAAGCACATTGTTTGACCATATTTGCCGGATTGATACTGGATTGCGGATCAGATTTCGGTAATACCGAATGTGCCGTGTGGCAATCGGCACAACCGGCAACTTTTTCAGGACTGTTAAGGCGGTAGTTCTTGCCGTGATAACTCTCCATGTATGATTTAACCGCGACATTTGTGACCTTGTTCCTGGCCATCATCGCACTGTCGCTGTGGCACTTCATGCAGACTTTAGTGTGAAATTCGCGACCTTTATGATCATTTGCGCCAGCCAGTTTTTCAATGGCGTGGAGATTATGACAGTCATGGCAGGCGGCGGAATCCTTATTGCCGGCCGCAACCGCCTTGCCGTGGATGGATTTCTGGTAGACCGCTTCCTGGTCATGACATTGGACGCATTTGGCAACAGCGATGCGCTTGTCGTTTTTCCAGTAATTATGAGTATGGATATCGGTGTGGCATTGAGCGCAGGTCACACCTTTTTCGGCATGTACACTGGCATAGTGCTCGGAGTTTTGCTTTTTATGGCAGCGCTCGCACTGTACCTTCTGAACCTTGATCTCCTTTTTCATATGCTTCGGGAGATCGATAATGTCCACATGGCAGCTGGTGCAGGCGTTTTTTCCGTGGACGGATGCGGCGAAGTTGTGAATGGAAAATTTATTGCTGTGGCATCCCAGGCAGGTGGCCGGGTCTATGGCCATCCCCTGTTCGGCGGTTACCGGCGTTGAAGACAGTGATAACAGAAACAACAGTACTATGATGCGAAAGTACATTATTAATCCTCCCTGCATATTTATTCCGGCAACATTCTATACACAGCTGAAGTGATGTTAACTTTATCAATGCTACCAGTAAAACGGAAAAGCACAACCGGCCGGATGAAAAAAAGGCGGCAGGCAAAGTCTGCCGCCTTTTTTTGATTCCCTTAGATTAACTTGCGTTTCCCATAGAACATACTAACTTTGAAGCTGATTTCCAGGCTACTTGGAATGGCATCCTTTACAGTTTGTTGGCCCCTTTTTCATTTCACTGTGGCAATCCTTGCATTTTTTGTGGGCCAGATCTTTGCCGAAACCTTCAATTTTACCCCCCTCGGCTTTCTCATGGCACTTTGTGCAGTCCTTAAGCGCTTCGGCATGCGCTTTGTGTTTAAAGGTCACACCTTTTTTCATCTCCATCACGTCAGCGGCAAGTGCTGACCCGGCAAAAACTGTTACTGACAATACTGCGATGATAATTCTCTTCATGTGTAGCTCTCCTTTGCGGTGGTTTTCTGCACATTCAGTGCAGTAAATAAAGTATATCACGGGAAAAACAGTTGTCTACGAAGCTCCCGAAAAAAACTCCCGGAGGTATCATCATTGGTACATGCTGCCCGGAGAATTACTGTGCCATATACACTAAGTGCAGACAGCAGGCGGCAGCGGGCCGATCAAGGCACGCGGGTACGCGTTGAAAACTGCGTTTTCAGGATTGTAACAGGTAAAGAGTCGGAGACTGATTCAGGATAGGTTTTGCGGCGGGATAAAGATCGGTATGACGACCGGAGGCAGTTTTTGATACTGCTCGGGCGGAATGTTCGCGGAAACAAGTGGCGTATGGTTGAGGGTAATTGCAGAGTCAATATGTCAGGCTTCAGCGAAAATACGGTGAGCAATTATTGCACGGTCATCGGCAATCCGGGACGGACGCCCTTGACATGCATCCCGGATTGCCGGGTTAGTATGACAAAATCGCACCTCTGGATCTACATCTTGTGACACTTGCCGCAATCACCCTGTACCGGGAAGGCATCCTTGCCTTTGTTATGACAGGCACCGCAGGATTTCCCTGATTCCATGTCACTCATCGAGGCTTTCAGTGCCCCGGCCTTGTACGGGAAGATTCCGGTGTGGCAATCGACACATTTGTAGCTCTGCAGATGGAATTCGTGGCTGAATGCCGCTTCACCGCCATCGGTCTTGAACGTGACAATTGCAGGTTTCAGTCCTTTATGGCATTTCGCGCAATCTCCTGAAGATGCGAAGGCGTCTTTTCCGTTGTGACAGATGCCGCAGGACTTACCTTTGACCATGTCATCCATGGTGGCTTTGCCGACAACGACTTTGTAGGGGAATGTTTTTGTATGGCAATCTTTACAGCTGTAGGCCTGAGTATGGAATTCATGACTGAACGTCGCCGCTGCAACTCCTTTCAGGTTGAAGGTGATATCTTTTGGTTTCAGTCCCTTGTGGCAGCGATCACAGTTGGCCGTTACCGCAAAAGCCCGTTTTCCGTTATGGCACGCCCCACAGGTGCGACCTTTTTCCATTTCTGCCATAGTCACCGATTTTTCCTTGCCAGATACGACGATGCCGTTGTGACATCCTCTACAGGCGCCGCCGGTTTTGGCTATGTGTGTTGCGTGGCTGAATACCGAGATGCCGAGACCTTTAATCTGGTAGGTAATATCGCGTGGTTTGCCGCTGTGACAACGGGAACAATCTTTTTCCGTGGCAACGCTGAATGCTTTTACGCCGCTATGACACGCGCCGCATGATTTGGTCTTTTCCATCTCGGCCATGGTGAAGCGTTTTTTGCTTTTCAGGCTGTAGATCGCGTCATGACAGACTTTACAGTTGTTATTGTATTTTTTAAGATGGAATTCATGGTTGAATACGACCGGCCCGGCATTTTTAAAGCTAAACGTGACATCCTTATACTCGGCCGCCCCACAAACAACAGCAGACAGAAGTAAAAGCACGAGGGATGAAAGTACCAGTATTTTTCGCATTGCCCCGACTCCTCGATTAAAAAAATAACGTATACAAGCGGGAAACTATACATATCGGGATTGGAATCGTCAATTGTAAATTGATGCTGCAGTCTCACGCAAAAAAGGCAGCCTCGACGAGAGCTGCCCTGGAGGGTAAATCTTTTGATCTTGTATGCGAGTCAGGCAGGCATATATGACTGTATCAAGTGTATACAACCAGAGCACTGTTTTACTTCTTTTTGTGACAGATTTCGCAATTGTCCTTATCATTTGTGGCAAATGCCCGTGTGCCGTTGTGGCATTTTCCGCAGAATTTCCCTGCATTTATGTCCGCCATTGTAAACTTTGTCGAACCCTTCTTCATTTTGAATATTTTTGAATGACAATCCAGGCATCCGACCTTTGCGTCTGCATGGTTTTTACCGTCGAAGACTACTTTGCCCATGGGTGTTTCCCATGTGACAGTTTTCCCCGGTTGGATCGCCTGGACAGGGACTGCATGGAAAACAAACATTGATACCGCAACGACGCCTGCTGCAAACCTGATCATACGCGTTCTCCTTTTGAGCTATATTTCCAACCTCAGTATATATCCATTTACCTGCTAAACCACAACAGTCAATATGACATCATTCATATACTCCATATAAGGTTATTTGCAATGGTAATCAACTGATGCAAATGATAATTAGTCGTTTGACATTACGCGTTCAAAACACCTTGGCCCGCCGGCAGTTACCATCGGTAGATCTGCTGTCAAAACCATGTTATTTATAAAGCGTTTTTGTATTGACAAATTGTCTGTACTTTCATATCACTAAGTTTATGCAAAGGCGATATAACGGATAAACAATACCCTATTTCACGACATTGAGGTTGAGATGAAAATTCTGTATTTTGCTCGTCCCGAGATAGTGTTACTCACCATGGCGTCAGTAGTGTTTTTATCTGTGGGACCGGTGTTTGCCGCCAAGGTTAAGGAATTTGACCGCTCCGGGCAATTGATAACCACCGAGAAATCTGCAGCGGAACTGCAGCCGCAGCCTGCGTACGATATCAAAAATCGGCAAAAGGAAAAAACCTTTGCGGTTCCTCGACCCCCCTTTACAGAGGGAGCCTTTCCCTGTAGTCAGTGCCACAAATACATGAAGCCCAATTCGAAGCCCCGGGCACTAACCGAATACCACACCGAGATAGTGCTTCATCATGCTGAAGGTCAGCGCTGGTGTACTGATTGCCATAACCTGGTGAATCGCGACAAATTGCGGCTGGTCTCCGGTGAACTTGTTGATTTTACCGAATCGTTCCGGCTCTGCGGCCAGTGCCACGGCGACAAGTTCCGTGACTGGAAGGTAGGTGTTCACGGCAGGCGAACCGGTGACTGGAACGGAGACAAGCAGTATCTGCTCTGCGTACATTGCCATAATCCGCACGATCCGAAGTTTAAGGCGCTGAAGCCGATGCCGCCGCCGGACAGACCGGGGAAAGCCGGCCACTGAACCAGATAACTATTTCGTACACAGGGAGCACGATTCATGTCAGATATAAAAAAATGTGATGATCACGTTCTGCATAAGTCTCGTCGTAAGATGTTGAAAGGCCTGGCGGCTGGCATTGGCCTCATTGCGATGCCTGGCAGAGACGCATCAGCTTCCGTCTGGGAGGAGTTTTTCCAGAAGCATTTTCGTGAACTTTCAAAGGATGAACTCAAAGGTGTCATCGCCCGTCTGGAAAAGGAATACAGCACACGGTACGACAAAAAGATTACCGTCAAGACAACCCCGCCGATTGAAGGAGTCCGCTACGGCTACGGTCTTGACCTGTCGCGATGTATCGGGTGTCGTCGTTGCGTGTATGCCTGTGTTACGGAGAATAACCAGTCACGTACTCCGCAAGTTCAATGGATTCGCGTCATGCAGCTTGATAAGGAAAAGGGTATTGACCTGTCACATGCGGAGCATTACTACAATCCGGCAACCGTTCCGGAAAAAGGGCATTTTTATATGCCCGTTCAGTGCCAGCAGTGCGAGAAACCTCCCTGCACCAAAGTCTGTCCGGTTCAGGCCACCTGGAAAGAAAACGACGGAATTGTCGTTGTCGATTACAACTGGTGTATCGGCTGCCGATACTGCATGGCGGCCTGTCCGTACGGTGCACGGCACTTTAACTGGGCCAAACCGGTGATTGCCGCCAAAGAGGTTAATCCAAACACCCATTATCTCGGCAATCGTCCCCGCCCGAAAGGGGTTGTGGAGAAATGTACCTTCTGCATTCAGCGAACCCGTGAACAACCGGGCCGTTATCCCGCCTGTGCAGAGGTCTGCCCGGTCGGCGCCCGCAAGTTCGGCAATCTGCTCGATCCGGAAAGCGAGATCCGCTACCTGATCGAGAACAAACGGGTTTTTATCTTCAAGGAAGACCTTAACACGCAACCTAAATTTTACTATTTTTACGCAACCTAGCCCAGATAAACTGGATAAGTGCGTTAACTAAATTATTCTCTGCCAGAGAACCACAGAAAATAATTTCTAACTTACTAATTCGCATTCAGGGAGCAACCATGAAAAACATCTGGCACTTTTATATGGGCACGCTGGTTCTGATTTCCAAGGGGAGCAAGGCCTACTACTGCTGGGTTCTTTTCCTGCTTAGTTTGATGGCTATAGGTGCATATGCGTATGTGCAGCAGTTGAATGAAGGCCTTATCGTCACTTCTATGCGGGATCAGGTCTCATGGGGCTTTTACATCTCCAACTTCACATTCCTGGTCGGGGTCGCTGCGGCGGCAGTTCTGCTGGTAATACCGGCCTACGTCTACCACTGGAAGCCGATCAAGGAGATAGCGGTACTTGGGGAGTTGCTGGCAGTGTCGGCAATCGTCATGTGCCTCATGTTTGTTACGGTGGACATCGGCAGGCCGGAGCGTTTCTGGCACCTGATTCCAAAAATAGGTCTGCTCAACTTTCCTCAGTCGCTGCTGGCATGGGATGTGGTGGTGCTTAATACCTATTTGATGATAAACCTCACGGTTGCGGTGTTTATTCTCTACAACAAATACTACAAGCGCGAACCGAACAAAAAATTCACCACACCGCTGCTGCTGCTTTCGATTCCTTCGGCGATATCGATCCACACGATTACGGCCTTTCTCTACAACGGACTTGGAGCCCGCCCGTTTTGGAACTCTTCAATCCTGGTACCGCGTTTTCTGGCTTCAGCATTTTGTTCCGGGCCGGCCTTCATGATCCTGATCTTCTTTCTGGTGCGCAAATACACAAAATTCAAAATCGAGGATGAGGCTATTCAGAAGGTAGCTGAAATAATCGCGTACGCTATTTTCATCAACCTGCTCCTGCTCGGCGCAGAACTGTTCAAGGAATATTACACCGGGTCGGTTCATCTTGCTCCTGTGCAGTATCTTTTCCAGGGCCTGCATGGCCATTCAGCACTGGTCCCCTGGATCTGGACGGCAATGATCTTCAATGTCATCGCTTTTGTTCTCTTCCTGAATCCTGCTACACGCAGGAACAATGTTACTCTGGTAATGGGGTGCATCCTGGTTTTCATCGGAGTGTATATCGAGAAGGGAATGGGGCTGGTAATTCCCGGCTTCATTCCTGATGTCCTGCACGAGATTTACGAATACGCGCCATCTGGTATCGAACTGCTCCTCTCGATGGGCATCTGGGCCACCGGACTGTTTGTGTTCACCATGCTGCTACGGGTTGCCATACCGATCATGAATGGAGATTTCCATGTTGCCGATGACGGTGTTACTTCCTATATTGGCGACCAGCTGTTCCTGGTTCAGCAACCCGATACAATCAACTCTGAATCCGAACCGGCGAAGTAATTTGAGACTGCATGTGGATTAGTTGTTGACAAAAATACAAATCTCGTTCTATTTTTCACCGCAGTTTTTATCAGGGTTCATTTTAGGCAATTTCAGCAGCCACTGAATATGATGGCAAGAGGGAGAGAGAGTGAAAAGTCATGTCTGGCGACCACTGTACGTGGTCATTGCTTGTGTAGCAGCGTTACTGTTGTTTCGCTTCTTCTATGTTCCTAACGACTTTGGTTCGGGGAAAAGGGGTTTCATGTACTCGTACCACCGAAAGTCAAACGAAATGGAATGGAAGAATCAACCGGCAAAATACGGAACTTCAGGCCGTGAGAGAATGCATGAATACTGCAGCGCATGCCATGGTGCCGTTGTCAAGGTTCGTACTGAAAAGCTTCACGGAATAATACCGTGTGAAGATTGTCATGGCCCGGTGATGAACCATCCCGAAAATCCGGAGAAACTGACCATTGACCGCAGTCGTGAGCTTTGCCTGCGCTGTCACACGAACCTCCCCTATACAACAAGCGAGCGGCATCGTATCCCGGGCATCAATCCTAAAACACACAATACCGGTGTGGAATGCGTTAAATGCCACAATCCGCATAATCCCAGTATGGAGGGAATGAAATAATGGAGAGGCGAGAATTTCTGAAAAAATGTATTCTGGTTGTAGCCGGTGCTTCTGTGCCTGTTTCAGCTTTGACGCTGATCGACCCGAAAAAGGTGCTGGCCGCCAATCCGGACATCCAGTGGGCATTTCTGGTTGATACCAACAAGTGTGTAGGCTGCGGCTTCTGCGTCAAGGCTTGCAAGACGGAAAACGATATCCCGTTCGAGGCCAACGTTTCGCGTACCTGGGTAGAACGATATGTGTACACGAAAGATGACAAACGGTATGTGGACAGTCCAAAAGCGGCGCTTTATGGATACATAGATTCCCGCATCGATCTCGGACGTGGTGAATTCAAGGAGATTGATCCGAAAAACGTCGGGAAAGCATTTTTTGTTCCCAAGCTGTGCAATCAATGTTCATCCCCGGCCTGTACGCAGGTCTGCCCCGTTGGTGCTACCTATAAAACAGACGACGGGGTTGTTCTGGTCGACCGGAGCTGGTGCATCGGTTGTGGCTATTGCATCATGGCATGTCCATATGGAGCCCGTTTTTTTCACCCGATTGCCAAAGTTGTAGACAAATGTACCTTCTGCTATCACCGCCTCAGCAAGGGGCTGGATTCGGCCTGTGTCAATGCCTGCCCGTTCGGTGCCCGGAAAATGGGAAATATTCATGATCCGGAAGATCCAATCACCAAGATCATCATGAATGAGCGGGTCGGTGTATTGAAGGATGAATTCGGAACCAAGCCCCAGGCCTTTTATATCGGGCTTGCCCAGGAGGTGCGTTAGTCATGGTAGAGCAAATCGCACAACAAGCTATGATAGTTCACGGCGAAGCATGGACGATCAAGGAATTATTCACATTGCCGAATGAGTACATCTACTGGTCGATCCAGATCGTCATGTATCCATTCATGACCGGTCTTGTGGCCGGTGCCTTTGTACTCTCATCTCTCTACCACGTTTTTGGCATTGAAAAGTTGAAGGAGATCGCCCGATTTTCCCTGGTGTTCTCGTTCGCCCTGCTCCCGGTAGCCATGATGCCCCTGATGCTGCATCTGCAGCAACCTTTTCGAGGTATCCATGTCCTGATGACGCCGCATTTTACCTCCGCGATTTCGGCTTTCGGCATTGTCTTTCTGACGTACGCTGCGATTGTTGCGACCGAAATATGGCTGGTGTACCGCAAATATTTCGTCGAGACGGCACAGGGTTTGATGGCGATGGAGAATCGCAGCATGATTGACAACGGACGCATGATGATCTTTCAGGCAATGACTCTTGGCGCGTGGGATATCAGCCCCGAGGCGGTAGAAAAGGATCACAAGGCCTGCACAATCATGGCCGGAATAGGAATCCCCGTCGCCTGCTTCCTGCACGGATATGCGGGGTTCATTTTTGGGTCAGTCAAGGCCAATGCGCTCTGGATGACTCCGCTTATGCCGGTAATCTTCATCTGTTCGGCAGTAGTTTCCGGAGTTGCTCTCTGTATCCTGACCTATGTAATCGTTCAGGAAATCCGTAAGTATATGGCCAGAAGCAAAATGGCTCGCTGGGCGACGGACACAGACGCCCCGAATGCTGAAGAGCTGGAGGCAACCAAACATACAGAGGTGATGATCTCCTCCAACTACCTGCTCTATTTCATGATTGCCGCAATGACACTGGAAATACTTGACCTGATCTTCCGCGGCTACACCCAGGTTAAATCATGGGACATCCTCCGTGAAGTAATTATGGAGCGGGACTTTACCAAAATATTCATTCTGCAGTATGGCATCGGTAATGTACTCCCCTTTATCATGATGTCACTGCCGGGGCGTACGGTTCGGCGTACCACCGTCGCCTGCGTGCTTGTTCTGTTTGGTGTATTTATGATGCGTTATAATGTTGTTATCGGCGGCCAGGCGTTCTCTCTGAGCTTCTCAGGCTTCATGGACTATCATCTGCCGATTATTCCGCATGACCTTGAGACCTTCAAAGAAGGGCTCTTCGGTGCTCTCACCGTCATTGCAACCCCGTTCGTGCTATTCTATTTCATCAACATGTTCATTCCTGCCTTTCTTAAAGAGGAATCTACTCACTGACCGCAACTTCCAGCTTTTTGCACTCAGGGCGACAGGCATCTCTGTCGCCCTGTTTTTTTCTACGCTTTTACGCAATCTTGACTTTGTAAATTTCATTTGATAGCTTAACCACTCATTCATGTAAAGTCATACACACTACTAGCGGAGTTGTCTCACATGCATAAAAAGCTGTTCATTCCCGGACCTGTTGAAGTTCACCAATCCGTTTTAACGGCGATGAGTGCACCAATGATCGGCCATCGCATGAAGGAATATGCCGAATTGCATGGTCGCGTTACCACAGGTCTGAAAAAACTGATGTTCACGAACGATCGGGTGTTTTTGGCAACGTCCAGCGCTTTTGGCGTCATGGAAGGAGCAATTCGCAACCTCGTCGGAAAGCGATGCGCCAATTTCTGTAACGGTGCATTTTCTGACAAGTGGCATGAAGTTACTCTGCGTTGCGGTAAGCAGGCCGATGCAATCCGCTTTGACTGGGGTAAACCGGTTACCCCCCAAGCGGTAGAACAGGCGCTTTCTACCGGAAAATACGACAGCATGACGATGATTCATAACGAAACCTCAACCGGAGTCATGTCACCTTTAAAAGAGATAGCTGAAGTAATGCGAAAATTCCCTGAAGTAATGTTTATTGTAGATACCGTCTCATCGATGAGCGCACTTAAGATTCCCGTCGATGATCTTGGTATTGACAGCTGTATTTTCGGAGTGCAGAAGGCCTTTGCCCTCCCTCCCGGACTGACGGTTTTTACCGCCAGCGAAAAAGCGTTACATCGGGCCGCCGGTATGGAAGGACGTGGATATTACTTTGATTTTATGGAGTTTGCCGCTAATGACGACAAGGACAACACCCCTTCAACACCCTGCATATCATTAATCTATGCCATGGATACACAGTTGGAGAGAATCTTTGCCGAGGGATTGGAAAAACGCTGGGCCCGTCACGCCGATCTTGCCGATTACGTTCGAGGATGGGTCACCGGTCGTGGCTTCGAACTTTTTCCGGAACTGCGTTACTGCTCGCAGACCCTTACTTGCAGCCAAAACAGCCGTAGTATTGATCTGGCGGTTCTCAAGAAGAAACTTGGTGAAGCCGGGTTCGCTTTTGATGACGGCTACGGGAAAATAAAGGGGGAAACTTTCAGAATTGCGCATATGGGGGACATGACCAGAACCGATCTTGACGAACTTTTCTGTGCTATTATCACCATAATGCCTGAGTTAGCCTGAACGCACCGGCCTGAAAAGCATGAAGCCTTCTGTCTGGAAGGCTTCATGTCTGCATCAGCAAATTTTTGCGGTGTGACGTGGTGGTTTAATTACTCCATCTCGAAAACATCTTTGCCTGCTCCGCATAACGGACAGCACCAGTCATCCGGCAGTGCCTCAAAAGATGTGCCCGGCGCAATTCCTCGATCGGGATCGCCAAGGGCAGGGTCGTAAACATACTGACAGATAGTGCAGATCCAGCGTTCCATGTGTTACTCCTTTTCTGTGTGGTGTGTTATTGCCAGCTGATGCACTGAACGGGACAACCGTCAATTGCCTGTTGTATATCACTTTCTGATGCACCGGAAGGATTATACACTTCGGATTTTCCGGAACTGTTAAAGCGGAATACGGTGGGACAGGTTGAAACACAAAGACCGCAACTGATACAATTATCCTGATCTACCATCACTTTTTTATTCACAGGTATTTCCTCCCTGAATATCTATCAGGCCATTGTAGCAGTTTCGGAATTGAAGTCAATAACAGGAGATATCTCTATGATTTTTGAGGAAATAGCAGTTGGGCCGCTTTCGGTCAACTGTTTTGTACTTGGATGTGAAAGAAGTCTCGACGGGATTGTTGTAGACCCGGGCGGCGATGTAGAATTGATAGAACGGGAGGTCCGTAAGCAGGGGCTGAAAATCCGCACCATCATTAATACCCACGGTCACTTTGATCATATCGGCGGTAACCGCCGGGCGGCAGCATCCTTTGGCGCACGTCTTCTTATACACCAGTCCGACGCGTACTTGCTTGGTAAAGTAGCTGAAGTTGCCGGCATGTACGGCATGGTCGGAGAAAATTCACCGGAACCGGATGAATTTCTGTACGATGGTATGGAGATACCTTTCGGTGATTATATCGTTGAAGTGCTGCACACACCGGGACACACGCAGGGTGGTTGTTGCCTGTACATAAAAAGCGAGAATAAGGTTATAACCGGGGATACACTGTTCGCCGATTCCATCGGACGTACAGACCTGCCGGGCGGGTCGCACCAACAGTTGCTGGACTCAATTCGGACCAAGCTGTTTACTCTTCCGGATGATGTGACCGCCTATCCTGGACATGGCCCGCTTACCACCATCGGGCATGAAAAAAAATGTAATCCCTATTTCTAAAAGGGGTACGGCCATGCTGAGAAATAAAAAAATAATTTTGGGAGTCTGCGGCGGAATTGCGGTTTACAAGGCGATTGAACTGTTGCGGCTTCTCTCCAAGGCAGGAGCGGACGTACATGTCATTATGACGCGAGCCGCGCAGGAGTTTGTCACACCGCTCACCTTCCAGACCCTCTCAGGCAATCCGGTACATACCGAACTTTTCAATCTCATTGCCGAACGCGAGATTGGCCATATTTCTTTGGCTGATCGTGCCGATCTCTGCATCATTGCTCCGGCCACGGCCAACTGTATTGGAAAAATTGCAGCAGGCATAGCTGACGATATGCTCACCACTACCGTTATGGCAACGAAAGCTCCGGTGTTGTTTGCTCCGGCAATGAATGTCAACATGTATACCAATCCGATCTATCAGGAGAATGAAGATAAACTGCGCCGGTTCGGCTGCCGGTTCGTTGCGCCGGTCAGCGGCAGTCTGGCCTGTGGATGGGAAGGCAAGGGCAAGCTGGCACCGCCGGAAGCCATCTTCGAAGCGGCCGTGTCAGCGCTGAGCCCCCGGGATCTGATTGGTCGTAAAATTATGATCACCGCTGGTCCGACCCGTGAAGAGATCGATCCGGTACGCTTTATCAGCAACTATTCCTCCGGTAAGATGGGGTATGCCCTGGCGCGGGCAGCGCAGCTGCGCGGTGCAGAAGTGCTTTTGATCAGCGGTCCGACAGCACTGCCCAAGCCTGATGGAGTACGGGTTGTTAACGTTACCAGTGCGGTTGAGATGCAGAATGAGGTCATGACAAGGCTTGATGGCTGTGATGTAATCATTAAGGCTGCTGCGGTTGCTGACTATCGCCCGAAGATGAGGAGCAGTACAAAGATCAAGAAAAAAGCGGATTCAACTACGATTGAACTAGTCAAAAATCCGGACATTCTTGCCGAACTCGGAGCAATCAATACCGGGATAAAGCGGCGACCGTTTCTGGTCGGATTTGCCGCCGAGACAGATGCTTTGGTTGAAAACGCGTCAAAGAAGCTGAAAGAGAAGAATCTCGATATGATTGTTGCCAACGATGTCAGTCAGGTTGATTCCGGTTTCAATGTAGATACCAATCGTGCGTTGCTGTTTTTCAGAGACGGCAGCAGCAGTGACTGCGGGTTGATGTCCAAGGATCAACTGGCCGGAACAATTCTTGACTACATCATTACTCACCTGCCCTGACAGATTAAGAACCGATGCGCGCCGTCTGTTTTGTCTTGACTTGATGGTTTGAAAGTACTAGTTTTTTTTGGTTTCTAACTTTTTGGAGGTATTCATCCGTGGCCATAATCCTCGGTGCCGGCATTATTGTTAAGCTTGTTCTGCTGTTATTGCTTTCATTTTCGGTTGTTTCCTGGGCCATCATCCTCTTCAAATTTTTCCAGGTGCAGCGTGCAAAGAGAGACTCAGAACGCTTCATGGACTTTTTCTGGAAGTCCAAGCGCTTTGATGCTATTGCATCGCAGGTGGACCGATTTGCCAATTCGCCACTGACTGTTCTATTCAATGAGGGGTACAGCGAACTGAAAAAAGTTGTTGAACCGGACAGCAAGAGTGACGGAAGTGCCCTTAGTACAGATCTTGGCGGTGTTGAAAACGTCTCCCGTGCCCTCCGCCGTGCAACGAATTCCGAGATTACCCGGCTGGAAAAATACTTGACATTTCTCGCCACAACCGGCTCTACATCGCCGTTCATCGGTCTGTTTGGAACAGTGTGGGGTATAATGACCGCTTTTGAAGGTATCGGAAAGACCGGTTCCGCCTCGCTGGCGGTTGTTGCCCCCGGCATTGCAGAAGCACTGATAGCCACCGCCATTGGTCTGGTGGCTGCTATTCCGGCTGTCATGGCCTACAACCACTTCCAGCATAAAATTCGCGTGCTGATTAATGAAATGGACAGCTTCTCAACTGAGTTTCTCAATATCGTGCAGCGTAATATTGCGGGGAAATAGATCATGGCAATGGGAGGACAAAACAACAACCGCTCCATTATGGCAGAGATAAATGTTACTCCACTCGTGGATGTCATGCTTGTGCTGCTTGTGATTTTTATGGTAACCGCTCCAATGATGCAGCAGGGAGTTCAGGTCAATCTTCCGAAAGCTGATACCAAAGCAATGACTCCCGTCGAGGAGTCAGTTGTTGTCTCCGTCGACAAAAGCGGTAAAGTCTTTATTGACAAAGATGAGGTCCCGGCCGCAGACCTGCGCAAACGCCTGTCAGCCATGTTTGTCTCCAGAGCTAAAAAAGAGGTTTTTTTGAAAGCAGACGCCGGAGTGCCTTATGGCGAGGTTGTACGAACCATGGCTGATATTAAGGGAGCCGGAATTGAGCGCCTCGGCATGGTAACGGAACCGGCGGTAAAATAATGAACACCCGAGTTGCAAAAATAGACACTGGTACCTTTGCCTGTGCCAGCTTTATCACTTCAGCCGTCATTCACCTGGCGGTTTTTTTATTTTTGGTATGGTGGGGTCGACTGCTCCCGCCACAGATAACAATTCAGGAAACGTATTTTGTCGATGTAGTTAATTTGCCAACGGTTAATCCTCGTTCCGGCAGTTCCTCACTTAAACCGCCCGAAGCAACTGCAATGATTTCACGTGATCCGATGCCCGCGATGGTGGTCCCGTCACCCCCTGGAGCCGCTTCAAAAGTTGTTGCGAAGACATCTCGCCAAGAAGCTGCCGAGACTGAATCCGCTTTTGAAGAACGCATGGCCCGGTTAGAGCGGAACAGTGAAGCGCGGCATGAAGAATCTGTTCTTGAAAAACTGCGGAGCAAGATGAAGGCCGTTAGCAGCCAAAAAACTGCTAAGTTAGCAGCTTCCGGCGTCGAAGCAGGGAGTAACTATGCAAATTACATTAAATCACGGTTGGAAGATGCTTTGAAAATAACGAGTAGTTACACTACCAAAAACCCGGAAGTATCCGTGATATTGACTATTTCGGCGGATGGCCGGCTTTCACGGATGAAGATCGAGCGCAGCAGCGGTGATGCCGCATTCGAACTCGCTGTCAGGCGGGCTATTGATCTGGCAAGTGAAAAGTTTACCGCACCACCTAACCAATCCATTTTTGAAAACGGTTTTGTATTTAAACCAAAAGGCATCTCTAATGGGACCTCACGATAACATGCTGGATTCACAATGAAAATATTCCTGTTACTACTGTTTTTCACTGTTTCACCGGCTCTTTTGAATGCCCAATCGGGCTATATCGAAGTCAACGCCCCCGGAAGCCGTCTCCTGAAGCTGGCAGTCGAGACGCCGCTTTCCCTCGATTCCCCTCCGGTAAATCTGGAATTTGTCAAGCCGGTCTCAGGTGTAATCGCCTTTGATATGAATATGTCCGGTGTTGTTACTGCAGAAAGCCTCCCACCGCAGCCGAACGCTAAAAAGGCAGCACCTTCCGATGCCGATTTTGTTCTGTGGCAGAATGCCGGGTTCGATCTGCTGGTTCGGGGTGAATACACCATTTCCGAAGAACGGCTGACTATCGAGTTTCGACTCTTTGATGTTATTAACCGTAAACTGATTATTGCAAAACGCTATCTCGGCACAGCAAAGGATCTTCGTCGTTTCACCCACTCGTTTTCCGATGAAATACTTCGAGCTATTACCAGCGAAAAAGGTGTGTTCACTACCAGGATTGCCTACGTATCAACTCAGACGGGGAATAAGGAAATTTATGTAATGGATTGGGATGGCCACAATCCGCTGCCTCTGACAAAAAACGGTTCTATTAATCTGAATCCCGATTTTTCTCCTGATGGCCGGGAGATAATTTTCACGTCATACAAACGAGGCAATCCGGACCTGTATCGTCGATCCCTCTCCAGCACGGCAGAAATCGTTCTCTCCAATCGCACCGGGCTTAATATCACCGGCACCTGGTCGCCGGATGGAAATAAAATTGCTCTTGCGCTCAGCAAGGATGGTGATGCCGAGATATATACCCTGGACAAGGATGGCAGACATCCAACCCGCTTGACGATTAATCCGGCACTCGATCTCTACCCGGCCTGGTCACCGGATGGAAAGCAGATCGCTTTTGTATCTGATCGTCTGGGAAAACCGCAGATATTTGTTATGAATGCCGATGGCGGCGATGTCAGGCGACTGACAACGTCGGGCAGTTATAACGTCAATCCGCGCTGGTCTCCAAAGGGGGACAAAATAGCATATTCGAGGATGGTCAATGGAAGTTTCAACTTGTTTTCCATTGCTCTGGACGGCACTTCAGACTCTCAACTTACCACGGACGGCAATAACGAAAATCCCTCCTGGTCTGCCGACAGTCGCTTCATCTGTTTCAGCTCAAAGCGGGGCGGTAACGACGGGGTGTACGTAATGCGCGCCGACGGAACCGGACAGGTGAAGGTATCACAAGGGAAGGGGCTGTTTTTTCAGCCGGTTTGGTCAGCACATTGAGCCGTATTCAGGGACGATTTACCTGAATTTCTATATTTGCTGTTGCAAAACTAACGCTGTTATGTATAATGACCCCACATTTGAATTTTCAAGGCATTATGCCTCATTTATGCAGAACAGGAGCTAAGTATGAGAAAGAGTATCGTAGCATCCTTGACCGGTATCAGTATGGCCGTATTGCTTTCTGGTTGTTTTACAAGTAAGGAAGCCGTAAAAAATGAGGAGCCTGTTGTTCCTGCGGTCACGGCAGAAAAAGTCGTGCCAGCCAGCCCGAGTGAAGTGGCTAAAGCGGCTGAAACAGCTAAAGCGGCTGAAACAGCTAAAGTGGTTGAAAGCGCTAAAGTGGCTCAGGCTGAAGCGGATAAAAAAGTCGCACTTCAAAATGCAAAAAACGCTACTACTGAAAACAAATTCGAAGCTGTCTACTTTGATTTTGACAAATCAGATATTCGTCAGGATGCTCGTGACGTTCTCTCCAAAAATGCTGACCTAATTCTTAAATCTACGTCCGTTGGTAATATTCAGGTTGCAGGACACTGTGATGATCGTGGATCTGCTGAGTACAATATGGCATTGGGTGAAAAACGTGCCAAGTCAGTACAGAAGTATTTAACTACTATTGGTGTCAACGCTGAAAAGCTTTCTGTTATCAGTTATGGCAAAGAGAAACCTGCTGTTAAGGGCGATGATGAAGCTGCCTGGGCAAAAAACAGACGAGCTGAACTTGCTATAATTAAATAAGAAACAATATATTTCCGTTATTCAGACCCCACCGGTTGTGCCAGTATATGGCTTCCGGTGGGGTCTTATTTTTGGATTTCTGGTAAATTCAGATGAATAATGTACCAATTAGGCTTTGCGCTGCATTTGTCGATGGCTTAACTGATGACAGACTGTACACAGAGAGCTTGACAAAACCTCTGATTTTTGTGATAGTTTGCCGCCGTTTTTTAAGACTATGCTACGTACTTTCCTGCGCCCGGAGATAATTCAACTATGGCAACAAAAACAAAAGCAACGAAAGAATCTGTGTTGAAAGACCCTGTTAAAATCTTACCTGTGACAGCACCAGAGAAAAAGGGCGCAAAGATAAAGAAAGATGTCGCAACTCATCTTGACCCTCCGCCGGTTGAAGCTCCTAAACCCGATAAGGTAGTTTCAAAAGCCAAGCAAAAATCAAAGTCTGAAGCCGTTTCGACCGAACCGCTGGGGGAAATAGTTCCAAAATCGTCTGAAACGCCGGCCAAACAGACGCTTCCAAAAGAAGAAACGGTTGCTGAGCCGGTTATTCCTCCGGCCTTGGGCGTTGCAGTTCAGGATCAAAAGTGGCAGGAAATACGGCTGATTCTTGAAAAACTGAAAGAAGATACTCTTCGCGAGATCCGCAAATCTGTCAAAAACGGTACTGAAGCAGTTGCAGCAATTGAACCGGGTGGGGACATCTACGATCAGGCGTCTTCAGAGCGTGACCGTGAACTGGGATTGCTGCTTGGTGACCGGGAACGGGAAAAAATTCATAGCATCGATGAGTCATTGCTGCGTATTGATGAAGGAGAATATGGCATTTGTGAAGAATGTGATGAAGACATTCCACTTGGAAGGCTTAAAGCCATGCCGTTTACCCGCCACTGTGTAAAATGCAAGTCTGATCTTGAAAAGCTTCAGGCCCAAACAAAACGGGTGGAGGAGGAACGCGCCTACCGTGAAATCCCGCTAGGCTCCGAAGAGGATGAATCCTAGGAAGTATTTCTTCCGGATAAAAGCATCAAAACTTTGAGCAGCAGGCTCCTTGTTGTCAACATTGCATCATGCGGGCATAACTCACGACAGCACCAGCAGCGAATACAGCGCGCATTGTCAACTGACAGCGCGCTGTTTTGTATGGTAATAGCGCCGGGTGGACAGGCATCGCGGCAGATGCCGCATACTATGCAAGTATCGGGATCGGCTTTTGGATACGAGGTAAGATGGCTTTTTAGTGCTTTAGCGAGAAACGCCGGCATCCCGAATTGGACATCAAGGCCGGAAGGCAGTTTAAAACGTGCCTTAGAAATCGTTTCTATAGGGGTGCCGCAGAGTTGAATGTCCTCTATAACGGCTCCCCGAATGCCCATCCTGACTGCCTCATGCTCGATATACAGCAGGTTAGTTGGAATTCCGCTCAGCGCCCCAGCGATAACATCTACCGCTACCGGATTTGCACCGGCAATCAATAGGCCGAGTTTAATCGGATCACCGCTGCCAGGTCCGTTCCCTTCCATTGCAATGATTGCGTCGACAATATTCAGTGTCGGTTTTTTTAGCTGATATATTTCAAGCAGAAGCTTGGCAAACAGTTCCCGCGAACTTCCGGCCTTCATATGCCAGGCTGCTTTTTCAGCCCCGATGACCGCTCCGAACAGATTTTTAACCGCGCAGGTCATCGTCATCATTTCATGCGTTTTCAGCTTGGGAAGATTAATAATCTTATCGGCTTCGTAATAGGGGCGGGCCAAACGAATTGAGCGAAACGTGCCACTCCCCTGCAGTTCGACCCCGTCTTTGAATTCAACAAGCGCCGCGCCGCTTTTACGGGCGGCTTGGGAAAATCCGCATTTATCTGCAACTCTCGAAAAACCACCGATTCCGGGGCTGTCTCCAATTGATACAATACCACCGGCCTCCTTTACCAGTTCGGCAACTATCTGTACCAGTGCCGGGTGTGTTGTGACAGCTTTATCCGGATCTTTTGCCGCCAGCATATTCGGCTTGAGTAATACCCGATCCCCAGGGCTAATAAAGGCAGCAATGCCGCCAAGTGGCTCAAGAAGTTTAACCACGGAGTGCCGGAGGCGTGTAAGTTCATATCCTTCAGATGTCGTAATGGAAACAATTTCCACAAAAGTCCTCATTGAATTGTAGTAAGAAAAAATACGGAATGGTCGAAGTCTTCATCACAATATCACAAACAGGAAAAATTTAAAGTGCTTAGCCATCGAGCGCTCTGATCGCGTTTTAGCCCGTTATCTGAGAGGGAAGAGTATCAAGATGGCGCATTTTATAAAATAAACATTGACACTATTTCAATAATAAGGTATCTAATCTCTTCTTTTTGAGCCGCTAGCTCAGTCGGTAGAGCACCTGACTTTTAATCAGGTGGTCGTTGGTTCGACCCCAACGCGGCTCACCAAACATTACAGGCACTTACGTTAAATCGTGAGTGCCTTTTTTGATTTTGGCTACGATTTGGCTACGATTCATCAAAACGACGCCATTTGTGCTATAATCAGGCACATACCAATAAGCAAACCTGTGGTTTTTTCGTTGCTTTCAGATGCATTTACGTAAAACTATAAGCTGTATGCATCTGAACGGTATTTTATCTGGCAAAATTTTATATGGAATTTTATGGAAAAACAGTTATTCTCTCATGATGAAAAAGCAAATAAATAAGTTGAACAGTGGAAATGCTCAAGAGCCGTCTTCCTCAAAAGGTTCTTCAACGCCACCGGAGACCGCCCCCTTTCCGATAGTCGGCATCGGCGCTTCTGCCGGCGGGCTGGAGGCGCTGGAGATCTTCCTGCGGCATGTGCCGGATAAGTGCGGCATGGCATTTGTCATCGTGCAGCACCTCGATCCGACCCATATCGGGATCATGGCCGAACTGCTTCACCGGGTCACCGGTATGGAGGTTCTGCAGGTCAAGGACCGGATGCGGATCAAGCCCGACTGTGTCTATGTCATTCCCCCCAACAGGGACATGTCCATTCTGCACGGCGTGCTGCATCTGTTCGAGCCGACCGCCGCCCGCGGCCTGCGTCTTCCGATCGATTTCTTTCTCTGCTCTCTGGCCGAAGACTGCCTGCAGGGTAGCATTGGCGTCATCCTCTCCGGAATGGGCTCGGACGGCACGATGGGCCTGCGCGCTATCAAGGAAAAGGGGGGAGTGGCGCTGGCCCAGGAGCCGGCATCCGCCAAATTCGACAGCATGCCCCGGAGCGCCATCGCCGCCGGAGTGGTTGATATTGTTGCCCCGGTTGAAGAACTGCCCGGAAAGATCATCGACTACCTCCGGCACACCATCGCCATCACCAGGAGTGAGGTCACCCTGGAAGAGAAGGATCAGAGCGCTCTGGAAAAAGTATTCATCCTGCTGCGGGCCACGACCGGCCATGATTTCACCATGTACAAGAAAAACACCGTGTACCGCCGCATAGAGCGCCGCATGTCTGTCCATCAGATCGACAGGATCGCCTCATATGTCCGCTACCTGCAGGAGAACAAGCAGGAGGTGGAACTCCTCTTCAAGGAACTGCTCATCGGCGTGACCAATTTTTTCCGCGATCCGGAATCATGGGAATGTCTGCAGCGTGAGGCGATACCTGAACTTCTGGCAGCCCGGCCGTCCGGCGGCAGTTTGCGGGCCTGGTCGACCGGCTGCTCAACCGGGGAAGAGCCATACTCACTGGCCATTGCCTTCAAGGAGGCGCTGGAGCAGGCAGGGACCACGAGCAGTTTCTCGCTGCAGATTTTCGCCACCGATCTTGATCAGGACGCCATCGACAAGGCCCGTCGCGGGATCTATCCGGCAACAATTGCGGCGAACCTGTCGCCGGAGCGGCTGCAGCGTTTTTTTGTCCCGGAAGGGAGCGGCTACCGGGTCTGCAAGGAGATCCGGGAGATGGTCACCTTTGCCACTCAGAATGTCATCATGCACCCCCCCTTTACCAAGCTTGATATCCTGATCTGCCGCAACCTGCTGATTTATCTGACAACAGAAATGCAGAAAAAACTCATACCCCTGTTCCATTACAGCCTGAATCCGGCCGGCATCCTGTTTTTAGGCAGTGCGGAAAGCATCACTACCTTCACCGATTTTTTCGAACCGCTCAACAGCAAGTCGCGACTCTTCCGGCGGCGCGATTCGCTCCAGACCGGTGATCCGCTTTCGTTATCAGCACCGTATGTTCCCACTCTGCCAGGAATTTTCAAGGAGGTATCGATGGCGCACCCTGCTGCCAACCTTCAGTCGCTCGCCGAGCAACTGCTGCTTCAGCGGTTTTCCCCCGCTGCCGTGCTGACCAATACGACTGGTGACATCCTCAACATCAGTGGCCGGACCGGTAAATATCTGGAACCGGCGGCCGGCAAGGCCAACATGAACATTTTTGTCATGGCCCGCGACGGACTCCGCCTGGATCTGAACAACGCCTTTCAAAAGGCGTTGCGCCAGAAAGAGGCGGTTACGCTCAAAGGGATCAAAATCGGGACGAACGGCGGCACACAGACCGTTGATGTCACGGTTCAGGCGCTTGAAGAGCCGGAGATGCTGCGGGGAACGGTGATGATCGTCTTTACCGACGTGGCGACGCCGGTAACAGCGAAAGCATCGGGCCGCTCCGCGAAGGTTCCGGTCGAAACCGCTAAAGTTATCGAGCTGGAGGAGGAACTCCAGAGTTTCCGCGAAGAGCTTCTCACAACCCGCGAAGAGATGCAGTCCTCACACGAAGAGCTTAAATCCACCAATGAAGAGCTGCAGTCCACCAATGAAGAGCTTCAGTCAACCAACGAGGAACTGACCACCTCGCGGGAGGAGATGCAGTCCCTGAATGAGGAGCTGCAGACGGTGAACGCCGAGCAGCAGTCAAAAATGGAAGATCTTGCCCGCGTGAACGACGACATGCGGAACCTGCTCAACAGCACGGAAATAGTCACGGTGTTCCTCGACAACAAGCTCCATATCAGGCGTTTCACCACCGGCGCCGACAAGCTCTTCAAGGTCATTCCGGGTGACGTGGGGCGTCCGCTGTCCGATATCGTAACCGACCTGCTCTATCCCGAAATGGCCGATGAGGCGCGCGAGGTGCTGCGGACACTGGTCTATTCGGAAAAACAGATTGTCGCCAACGACGGAAGATGGTTTTCGGTGCGCATCATGCCCTACCGCACCGGTAATGACGTCATCGGCGGGGTGGTGATCACCTTTGCGAACATCACCGAAGCCAAGAAAGTGGAGGCGGAATTGCGCGGGAAGATCGCACAATTTGAAGGTCAGCAGGGGAGTAACGGCTGACAATGGCACACACCGACGACAAAAAACGGCTACAGGCGGCAGCGGATCTGCGCCGCGCGGCGGTAGAACGGCTGCCCGCGGCCGCGGCAGAACCGCCGCTGCCCCAAACCCTGGAAGAAACCAGGCGACTCCTTCACGAACTGCAGGTCCATCAGATCGAACTGGAGATGCAGAACGAAGAACTCCATCGGTCCAGGGGTGAAATGGAGGCGACTCTGGAGAAGTATACCGGACTCTACGATTTTGCCCCGATCGGCTATGTCACTCTCGATCGCAGCGGTATTATAATTTCCGCCAACTTCACGATTGCCGGCCTGCTCGGAACCGAGCGGTCCCGCCTGTTCGGGTGCCGCTTCGGGCTGTTTGTCGCTTCCGATGCCCGCTCTTTTTTTACCGGTTTTTTAGAGGAGGTACTTGAGAACAAAGGCAAGAATACGTGTGAAGTTGAACTCGTGACACGGGGAAATATGCCGCTTTTTGTACAGGTCGAAGCAGATGCGTTCGGTGACGGCACTGAATGCCGCGTTGCCTTCATGGATATTTCCGAACGCAAACGGCTGGAGAAGCAGACGGTGCATCTCTCCTCGTTTCCGCAGCTGAACCCGAACCCGGTCCTGGAGACCGATCTGGCCGGCCGGATCATCTACCATAATCCGGCCTCACTGAACATACTGCAGAACCTCGGGATGGATGAGTCTGATATGAGGTTATTCCTACCTGCGAATCTGAAAGAGCTTGTCGAAGAGTGGGACAAGGTTCGCGAAGAAACATTTCACTGCACGATTGAAATCCAGGAAATGAGCTTCAATGCAACCATCTACCTGAGTCCCCGCCTTCAGGTTGCGCGCATTTACCTGCTCGATATCACCGAGCGCAGATGGGCCGAAAATCAACTGTACCTGCTGACCGAGACGGCAAGTCATCTGCTCTCTTCCGAAGCGCCTCAGGATATCATCGGCATGCTCTGTATGAAAGCGATGGACGTTCTCGACTGCCACACCTTCTTCAATTATCTGATCGACGGAGAAAGCGGACGCCTCCGCTTGAACGCCTGCGCCGGTATCCCGGAGGAAGATCAGCGCAGGATGGAATGGCTCGACAGCTGCACAGCCGTTTCCGAGTGTGCACTCCGCAATGACATCCGTAACAATCCTGCTGCCCTCGACCCGCCGCAGCTTGAACTGGCACGATCCTACGGCATAATTGCCAGCGCCTGCTATCCGCTGATGACACATGACAGAAAGGTTCTCGGCTCACTCTCCTTTCTCAGCGACAAGAGTCGTTTTTCCGCCGAAAATTTATCTTTCATGAAGGCGTTGTCCAATCAGATCGCCATAGCTCTTGAGCGGACGCAGAATGTTCAGAATTTGAAAAAAGCCCAGGCCGATCTGGAACTGCGTGTCGCGGATCGGACGACCGAACTGGCCGGCACGGTCAATGCCCTGCTGGAAGAGATCGACGTGCGGGAAACGGCAGAGGAATTTCTCCGCGTAGAGGTGGATGAGCGTTTAAAAGTTGTCGATGCGCTGCGTGAGAAAGAAAAACAGCTCATACAGCAGAACCGGCTTGCCGCCATGGGTGAAATGGTCAACAACATTGCCCACCAGTGGCGTCAGCCGTTAAACACGCTCGCAGTTGCCATCCAGCAATTACCGCTTTTTTATGACTCACCGAGATTCAACAGGGAGTTTTTACTGGAGAATACCGGTAAAGCCATGGAGTTGATTCAACACATGTCGAGAACAATAGATGACTTCAGGAATTTTTTCAGTATCGACAAGGAGATCACGACCTTCAATGTCAGAAAGTTGATTGAACATGCGGCCGCACTCGTTGAACCGGGCATCCGGAACCTGAACATTACCATTACTATCGAGGCGGAAGGTGACGTACTGGTCACCGGCTATCAAAACGAATACGCTCAGGTACTCGTGAATATTCTGTCGAATGCCCGCAACGAACTGGTTGAGCGCGCAGTTGATGATGGTCTGATTTCAATCCGTGTATTTCAGGAAGGGAACAGTTCCGTTGTCACGGTCACTGATAATGCCGGCGGAATCGACGAGCAGATCATCGATAAACTGTTTGATCCCTACTTTACCACCAGGGGGCCGGACAAGGGATCGGGAATCGGACTGTTTATGTCGAAGACAATTATAGAAAAAAACATGTCAGGCAGCCTGACCGTTCGCAATTCCGGAAACGGTGCAGAGTTCAGAATCGAGGTGAACAGTGCCGAACGTTGAACCGGACGATCATTTACTCTCCCTGCTCTATGTCGAAGACGAGAAGGAAGCACGGGAGATGATGAGCGAGATTATCCGCTTCCGTTATCCGGATGTGAGGTTTTTTGTCGCAGAGAATGGTACGAAGGGGCTCTCCTCATTCAAACGGTACCGGCCGGATATTGTTATCACCGATATCAATATGCCCGTTTCCAACGGTATCGAGATGGCCACTGAAATTAAAGCTACGGATCCGTCTGTAGAAATTATCGCCCTGACCGCGTACAGCGATACATTGTATCTCCTCCAGGCTATCGAGATCGGCATCAGCCATTATGTCCTGAAACCGATTGACGTTGATTCGTTTTTTAAAGTCGTTGACAAGACCGTCGCCCAGATCCGGTCGGCGCGGGAAGCCATCCGGCAAAACAACCTGATCCGGCAGCTGAATGTTGAGCTTGCCGACCGATCAAAAGAACTGGAACTGGCCAACAAAGAGCTTGAGACGTACGATTATACCGTCGCCCATGACCTGCGCTCCCCCATGATCATCATCCGCGACGTCTCCCGGAGAGTGCTCGACCATCATGCCGATAAACTGGACAGCATCGGCACAGAGTGTCTTGAGACGATCCACCGGGAAGCCGTCAGGGTGAACAGTCTTGCCGAGGCACTGCTCAGGTTATCCGTCCGGGCAAGAAAATATCCGGAGAAACGCAAGACTGATCTGAGTGCCATGGTTCATGAAATCAGCAGGAATCTTGCCGGCCAAGAACCGCAGCGCCGGGTGACGTTCTGTATTGAAGAAGGAGTACACGGGTACTGCGACCCGGATCTGATCCGGATAATCATGGAAAATCTGCTCGGGAATGCCTGGAAATACTCATCTGCGAAGGACCAGGTCCGCATCGAGTTCGGCACAATGAGCACGCAGGAGGATTTCGTGTATTATGTCCGCGATAATGGCGCCGGCTTCGATGAGAATGAGGCGAAAAAGCTGTTTGCCCCGTTTCATCGTCTGCAGAGCGACGGGGGGATAGAAGGATTCGGCATCGGCCTGGCTACGTCATACCGGATCGTCAATCGCCACGGCGGCAGGATCTGGGCCGAAGCGGAAAAAGGGGTGGGGGCGACCTTTTATTTCACCCTTTGATCTCTGACTGCCAGCGTATAGGACAACATCGCATCACCCCCTCATGAACATCCTAGCAATCCCCGTCTGAAATTATGACCGTAAATACGGACATCCGCCAATCTTACCCAACTGAATTATTTGCTACCATCGTTCCATGGCTCACCGCTGCGTTTGTTGCACAAACGGCGGTCAGGGAGGATGGTATGAAACTCGCGCTACTTGGATCACGTGGTATACCGGCGCAGTACGGCGGTTTTGAAACGTTTGCGGAGGAACTGTCGGTCAGACTGGTACAGCAGGGGGTTGAGGTCACCGTCTACACGGCACAAAGGAGGTGAGGAAAGCACAAATGGGGTGAGGAAAGCAGTTTCCCAAAAGAACAACAACCATTACAAAAAAAGGAGATCTGAATTATGAAAACGAATTGCAGCATTGCGATGTTACTGATGACGATTATCGCGTTCACTGTTGCCGGCTGCAGTAGTAGCGGCGACAGCGGCAGCGTCAGCACTTCTACCGGAACAAGCGGCATCAATAAAGGTGTCATAACCGCTCTTGGAAGCATCTTTGTCAATGGCGTAGAATACAACGTCACAGGATCAAACGTCAAAGTGGAGAAAAACTCCGGCCTCGAATCTGACTTAAAGGTCGGCAAAGTTGTGACCGTTAAGGGGTCGAAAAGTGATGACATACACGGCTCGGCAACAGAAGTCGAATATAAGGACAATCTGGAAGGGCCGGTCGATGTAACGCCAACAGCCGGCAGCAGCCAGTTTCAGGCCTTTGGCCAGACCATTGCCGTCAATACTACTGCAGCCACGGTCGCTGCTGGCAAGACAGTCTTCAGCAACTTTACATCTCTCACCCGGTTGACGTCCGGGTCGGTGATAGAGGTGAGCGGGCTTCCTGACGCAAATGGTGTCATCCAGGCAAGTTACATCGAACTGAAGAGTGCGCCTCTGGCAAGCAGCAGCATCGAAATGAAGGGCACCATAACGGGACTCAATACCACAGCAAAGACCTTTACCATTGGTGCCCTGACAGTAAATTACAGTACTGCCTCGCTGTCCGACTTGCCAGTCGGCGGTATCGCAAACAATCTTTTTGTTGAACTGAACGGTAACGGCGCAAATTACACCCCAGGCGCCAACCCCACCTTTACTGCGGCCAAGGTCGAAGGTGCCACAGAAAATCCGAGTGGTGCAGAGGGGAGCAGTTTGTCACTGGAAGGATATGTCAAAGGTTTTACAGCTGGCAGCAATACCTTTACACTCAACGGTCAACCAGTGAATACGGGGACACTTTCTCTTGCCGGTGTTGCAAACAACGTTCGGATTGAGGTGGAAGGGACGCTGAGCGGTGGTGTTCTGATGGCGACAAAGATCAAGCCGACCTAAAAACACTCACGATATTCAGTATTAAATGATTTCTGCGTCGCAATAACAATCGGAAATAGGGGCAGGCACTGATTTTAAATTGGTGTCTACCCCTATTTACAGGGTTATCCCCGTAATTAATCTTTGATTTGAGGTATTGTTGCTGATGTAAAAGATGTAACTCAGGGTGACCATACATCGACTTCCCGTTTGTCCCACCTTTAGGTTCTCCGCACCTCTGAAATTACCCTGCAACTTATTGGTATTACTGCAGCGTGTAAACCCTGTTGCCATCTGCAGCGGCGACCAGTCGCGAGCCGTCTGCCGATGAAGCGACGGATGTCCAGCTGATGTCTGACCCGTCTGCGGTCCAGGTTGCTCCGGAATCAGCGGATAGATACCGGGCGCCGCTGTCTGCAAGAGCGAACAATCCGGTCCCGTCTCCGGTCGAGGCAACAGAGACCCAGCCGCTGACTGAAAGTCCGGTGGCCCACGTGATGCCGAAATCGGAAGAGGTGTAAATCCCCCCGGCGCAATCAGCCGCAATCAACCTGCCACCGTCTCTGGACGACGCGACGGAATACCATCCTCTGGCGGCGTCTCGCGGGGTCCAGGTTGACGGCGGTGCCGTTTGCCAGCAGAATGAAGGAGTTGTCCCTGTCCGCATGTGTGGTGTAGCCGCCGGCAAGATTCACATAGTAGTCATGTGTTTTTCCCTGCTCGGACACAAAGGCGCTCTGATTGTAGACCGATCCGATTACCTGGACGGTTTTCGGGTCTGACGGCACGGTAATGACATCACCCTGTTCCAGATCAATATCATAGGCGCTGCCTCGAAAAGCGGCCAGCTCCATGACGTTGAGAGCGATCCGCCCCTTGGCCCTGGCTGACCTGAGCTGCCCGATAAACTGCCTTTTCTGCTCCAGCTCCAACTGGATCATCCGGGCATCGTCCGGACCTGACGATGTGGCAATCTGGGCTGAGCCGGAAGCGTTCAGTTCCCGCTCAAGCCGTTCCGCCATTTCCAGTATCTGCCGCTGCTGCTGCTCCCGGACTCTCTCGCGGGTAAATATGGTGCCGCGCAGGTATGCCCGCGCGGTAAAACCGCCGGCCCGTTCAATAAGAGACGAAAGCGTCTCTCCCAGCTTGAAGGTGTAGGTTCCGGGGTATCTGACTTCGCCGGCAAGCGAAACGGTCCGGTACAGATTCCATTCGGGACGGCCCGCACCAGCAGATAATCGTTCATCCGGAGTATCACATTGTGCTGAAGGTCACCCGCCGCCGCTTTGGCGAGGTCGATGTGGAACATCTCGGTCTTCGGCCCTTCCTGCGTGACGGTAAGACCACCTGACATCCGGATAAGATCGAGGAGTCTGGTCTCCTCCGTCAGTTCAAAAATCGCGGGTGTCCGTACATTTCCCGCAATTCCCACAAGTGCCCCTACCGGAGGAATGAAAATGACATCCTCAGGCATGAGCCGAAGATCCCTGGTTTTGTCCCCCTGCAGCAAGAAATCATAGAGATCAAACGTGACGACTGTTTTGCCTTGCCTCTTGATCTGGATGGTGCGCATCGAACCGGTTTTTGACGGTCCGCCGCTTTCAAAGAGAGCATTGATGACCGTTGACAGTGAGGAAATGGTATAAACCCCCGGCCGCGCTGAGTGAGTCGGCACTATAGCCTCATCTGCTATTAACAAAACTGGCCCTGCCTTCTCAGGCAGGGCCAGAAATCACTTCATCACCGCTATCTAGTTTCTGTCCGGAACGGGTTCTTTTCCGCTCTGGCGGAGTCAATCTTCGGCCTTGCTTGTGCGGCGTACTGGCGTACGCCTCCGCGCAATTCCTCGATTTCCTTGCCAGAACGAAAAATTCCTCCGCTCCGAAACAGAAACCAACAGTTTCTCATTCGGAGTTTCCGGATGGAAACTATCTACTTAAAACGAGCCGCCGGGCGTGTAGGTCCGGGTACTGCCATCACCTACCTGACCACCACCTGGACAGGCTCCGGTACCGCAGGTAGCACTGCCGGCAGTGAATTCAGAAGACCTGAACGGCCTGTGATAAGCGGTTCCGCTCCAACCTCTGATAAAGGCATAGGGCCGTGAACCGACAGTAGGCCACATGCCGCCGCCATACAGTGAATTGCTGCCATGGTAATCCTGGGCGGGTCTGGGCCGCGCCGGTTTTGTCGCATTGGTATTGCTTCCATGACAGTAATGACAATTTCCTACGACGCCCGTACCGTGGCTTGATCCTGTTGCTGACCACGCTGATCCAGCACCGTGAAACTGAGTATTAGTCACATTATACGTCAAATGACACGCAAGGCAGAGCGTCGGATTAGCCGCATAGGTAGTTCCGCGTACGGTTACCGCATTGCCGTGCGCCGCTGTTGTACGAGTTGTGAGCGGGCTTGCACCGGACACGTTGTGACAGTCAAAGCAATTCATGACCACACTGTCAGATTTTATTCCCGACGTCCCTCTCGATCCGGTGGGCTTGTAGGGATCAGCCATCCTTGCAGCAGTTGGAAAGTCCTTGTTACGCGGCCCCGTGACCGGATGGACCGACGAGTTTGTGGTGGTGAATTGCTTCCTGACGTCGACCAGGCCCTGGGTGCCGATGGCGTCGGCAACAGCCACGTAACCGGCACCAAGCGCTATGCCACCCCAGGGCATAGCTGCGGTACCTGTGCCACCATTGTTGGAACGGGCAGTTGTGTTAGTGGCCCCGGTACCATCGTGGCAGGCCAGGCAGAACTTCTGGCTGATGACGTTTGCTATGTCAGTATTGGATGTATGACCGGTAGAAGTCCTGCTTCCGGCAGCATACGATGTTGCAAATTTGGTAAAGGTAAATACGCCGCCGGAAATAGTGGTAATGGGTGTCTCACCGGCGCCATCCGGGTCACGGAGGTCGATGTTACCGTCTCTATGTTTTGCCGATGGAGCCTGGGATGCAAAATCACCCTCAAGATGGCAGACAATGCAATCAGCATCTGTTACTGCACCGCGTCCAGCCTTCTTGTGACCCCACGCAAGGCCGAATTCAGTGGTAACAGCATCACGAGGTGTGCCGTGAGTTCCGGTTTGAATTGAGGCATGGCACGTGATACAGCTGCCGCCACCGGCGGCCACATCAACTTTGCCGTCAATGTGCAGAACGGGCGTCGTAAAGCCATTGTTGGTTGCATTAACATGGGTATGGCATCCTGAACAGGCATTGTCTGCCGGATGCACGGCTGCTCCGTTGCTGGCCGTCGTCGGGGGGAAGCCATGACAGGTGGCGCATCCGGTGGCCAGATAATTTGCCTGGTTCCAGACAGGAGCTTTGTTGGAGCCACCGCCGGTCAGTGTCGTCCCGTGGCAGTAGGTGTTTGCACACACACCGGTTGCTGCAGTATATGTGGGCGTCAAGGAGCCGGTTTTTGCCAGTGTGCCGAAAACGATGTCATTCACACCGTTTCTGTGTGATCCGGAGATTGTCGATGAGCCGGGTACCGTATGGCACTCCAAACAGGCAATGTTGGACGAATAGGCGGTCGCTTGAATTGATGCGTTCAAGTGTTTTATATGGGTACCAACTTTAGAGTCACTTGGTGCGGTAACCCCGGCCAGTGAGTTAAAAACGGTGGTGGAAAGAGGTCCGTGACAGACGGTGCAGTTGTTCAATGCAATTATGTTGGCATGGCAGAGCGTGCCGTTGAAACATCCGGCTGTTCCCGCTACGAAAGATCCGGCAGGAACAAATCGTGCCAGATATGGCTGTGCCAGGTTCTTCAGGGTGGCATTATGACATTGGGTGCATACTCCGGCATTATTCACGTCGGTGTTCGTATGAGTGACCGTGCCGATCGAACGCCAATTTGCAGCCACCGGGTGAGGAGCGGGAGTGTGGCACGTCGCCGTCATACATGAAAGGCCAATACCGCCGGCAAAAGCGGTCCCATGACATTGTGTGCAGTACGTAAACCCTTGTGATGCGGATGGCGTCGTTTTGGCGGCACTGCCGTGACTGCCGGCGGCAAGCCACCCGGCAGGATGACCGCTTCTCACCCCATGGCACATTGTACTGTTAAAACAGTCGGGTGTCGAACCGGCCGGGACTGTTTGGGGGACGGTAAGTCGCAGGTTGTTAAGGTGACACCGGGCACATTCGGATGCGTTAGCGGTAGCAGTCGTTGTGTGGGTCGTTCCTGTCGCAGTTGTTCCTCTCCATGGGGTCGTCGGATGTGGTGCTGTGGTATGGCATGTCATACAGGATTTTCCGGTACCACCCGTAAAATTAGTGCCATGACATTGTGTACAATAGTTCAGGCCGGGTGCATCAGCTTTAGCAGCGCTGCCGTGACTGTCAGGGGAACTCCAGCCGACCGGATGGCTGGATGGACCACCAGGATGACACTCGATTCCGCTGCGGGATGCACTAAAACAACTGATGCCGCTGACACCGCCTGTTGATTGAGGGTCCAGAGCACTGCCGTGGCATTCAATACAGGCGCTTTTATTGGTCTGATACGCCGCCGGATGCAGACCGCCGGTTGTGGCGACCGCCCATCCTGCGGGATGCTTTCCCGTTGCATCGAGCGTAACTGTACTTTCATTTGCTTTGCTGCATCCCCACAGATTAATGATCATGAGCAGAATTATGCCGTTTCTCACTAGAATCATAACTTTCTCCCCTATCTGTGACACGCCACGCAGCGGTCATTGTTGGTCCTGCCGTGGCAGCGATAACAACTGGCCGGGTCAAGTTTGCCTTCGATCTTGTGCATGGTCATGAAGTTCCCGCGGTGCGGCATCTCCCGGTCGGGCCGGTTACCGTACATGGTGGACGGTTTTGTTTCAACCTTGTTGGTATGGCAGTCAGTACAGAAAGAGCCTCTGTGACAGGTGGAGCAGAGCCGATCATCTGATGCCGCGTAGAAACGATGGCTTTTGACAAACGATGGTGTGTGGCTGAAGGCATCAAACGCCTTCATGGTTCCCTTTTGCTGATCCTCATGACACTCGGCACAACTCACCT
>VFJW01000177.1 GCA_009885845.1 Geobacter sp. | reverse complement strand
GGCATGGTGCTGGATGCGTGCCAGGCCCGGTAGATGCGATTTGTAGGCGATGAAGGGGACGCCGGCGCCTTTGGCAAACTTTCTACTCGCTTCGCTTATCGCGGTATCGCGTACGCTGAAGCACTCGCCTATTTTGCCAAGCCTCTGGCCGCTATGTTTATGACAAAGATGGATACTTGCACGACGTGCCAGTTTTTCGTTGTCAGGGAATTCGACTTTTGCTTCCGCCACTATATCTTCCGGGGTCGGTCTCCTGGTAAGTTGCCGCAACGCCGGTATGTTGCCATCTTCTTTCCCTTGGATATATGTCGCAGAAATTTCTTCAACGAAAGAGGAACTCCCCAGTATTGAGGTGCCTAAGGTTCCTTTTAACGGGCTTATGTATTCCTTGCCAAGCCGATCTTCCACGAAGGTTTGGTATTTCCTCTGTGCAGCGGCTGCATGTTGATCAAAACAACTTAGAATAAATCCAGTTTTCAACCATTTTTGTGGCTTGCAGTGCCCTGCGTAACTCATATAACTTGACCATTTATACTGTTCCGGTTTTTCGACAATGCCGGCGCGTACGGGGTTCAGGTGCATGTAACGGGACAGTTCTGTCAGATATTCATCAGCTTCAATAAAGTATTGCCTTAAATCTCCCCTGAAACAGATGCCCGGATCTTTTTCGTTTGATGTTGAAGTATGTTGTGTATGCACCATTTATGTGCCTCATGATCTGCGACAGATTCCCCTCGGGCGTTTCCAGCAGGAGGTGGAAGTGGTTGTTCATCAGGCAGTATGAATGAATTACCGCGCCGTATCGCTCTGTTGCTGATGCGAGATATTCAAGAAACTTCTCTCTATCCCGTTGACTCTTGAATACATCCTTGCGCTCGTTACCTCTTGAAGTTACATGGTAATATGCCCCAGGATATTCGATGCGTAATGGTCGGGCTATCGCCTGCCTCCTTGATTGACGTGGACCTTACATTACAAAATTGAGAACGGATCCAGGATTTTCACTTCGGTCCCTTTGTAATCTTTTATATTCCTTGTCACAAGAATCAAATCATGATGAACGGCTGACGCGGCAATGATTGCATCAGGGAGTTTAATCTTTTTCTTTCGGCGGATTTCTACAGTCAATTCCATCACAGGAAAAAAAACTTCGATCAGTCGGAATTCCTGTAGAAATACACGGACAACCTGCTCTTCATCTGCGTTAAACAAGTATGAAAGTGTTTCCATCCAGGTTATAGACGAAATTGCCAGTTGCCCTCGGTGGGTGTGTAAAAACGAGACGGCAGCTTGCTCGCCTTTAAGGTAATAAATGATGATATTGGTGTCTATCAGGTACACTATCGCCCGTCCCATTCTTTTCGCAGCTTTTTCTGAAAAACAACTCCGTCTATTGTGGCTTTTTTCAGCATACCGGCCGCCTGCACAAACGCATCACCAGACACATCTTCAGTGTTAACAGGGGTTATATCGAGAAGAATATGTTTTTGTTTGCCAACAGCAAAGCCCGGGCTGGGTATGAACCAGCCGCCTTTTTTTACTATCGCTTCAACTCGCATATTATTTGCTCCTTTTTCGAGATATTCCGGGGACATCCATGATAAGTTTTGTCAAGGGGAAAACGGAGATTTCCCTCAACTCCACGGACTGCCACCGGTAGCTTTGCTTTACTCCTTCATGCTCTCCAGGAACTTCCGAGGGGGACAGACACCTTTTAGTGAGGACTATGCCATGGTAACGATCAGGCATATCACCCCCCACCACGACCTCGGGTGAATTCTGCAACTTTGCCTCGTGAACACGCCGGATCAGGAGAACCCCCTGGGGTCAGGCTTGACTTTCTGCCATTCTCTTGGGCAAGTTACAAAGCATTTCCACATCAGGCGACTTTCTTGAATGGCGATCGTTTTGTTTGACGCCGGTGCAACTCGGTATCATTCCTGTGAGCTATTAATTCTTCGTAAACAGAATCAACTTTCTTATGAAGTGAAGCAACCTCTTCTACCGTGACTTTGAGTATTTTATCCATATGATCAATTTTGGTGTTAAGTCTCTCCTCAACGCCATCAATTTTATCATTCAGAGAGCAAACCGTCTCCACAGTAATCTGCATTTTGCTGTCAATAGATTCAAGCAAAATCATCAAATGGTCTTTTTGCAATTTGGTCATACTAACATCCTCCTCAGACTGGTATCTCGGGGACACATAACATTTTCCGGTCAAAAAAAAGTCCGGTATATCTATCACAATGCCGGAAATATGTCACGTTTTCTAATGTTATGCAGGGAAGGGAGGGCAGGGCAGGGCAATTCTGAGGGACCTATTCAGAACCTTTGCATAAGAAACACCTTCGGGGTCAGGATTAACTTCTAAACATTCTTTGAACCTGCTGCAACTGCTGTGAATCTCTGCCACCACCTATCTACTCCTGTTCCCAATCTTCCAGCTGTCGGAGAACTTCCGAGAGGGACAGGCACCTTTTAATTAGGTCTATACCATGGTAACAACAGGCATATCAAATCCTCCCCCCACGACCTCAGGTGAATTCTGAAACTTGGCCTCGTGAATACGCCGGATCAGTGCTGGGGGGACATGTGACATGTCTGTTTTCCGGATGAATGTTGTCACAGGACCATTAATTTTTTCCGTACAACGTGTAGAACGCTTAAACAGAGGATTTAAACAGTCTTCCGGGCAGAACGATTCTTACCAGCTGGCATGCAGAAACAATCCGGCATTTTTGACAAGGTTTTATAGGGCTCCTGCAAAAGTTCTTCTGGGGAAATTTCTTTAAACCCCTCTCGACTCAAGAGACGAATTATTTCTTCTTCCTGAGTTAATCTGATTTTTTTTGCCATTTCAGGTACCTCTCAATGTACATTTCGTAATTATCTTTCAAATCCTTGATAGCCAAATCAAGTCCCTGTTTGTTATCCAACAGCTCAAACCACACTTTACGTTTTACTTTGCCGTTTTCTCCAAGGATATCTTTATGAGGACAATTGTATTGGCTCAACGTGAATAGGACTTTTGGTCTGTTTGTGATAAACCATCACGAACGGTCTGTAATTAGGGACACTCCCCCTATTAATTGTCAAGAATAAATCTCCTTGAGAGACCTTTGGGGTTCAAGCGACTTTCTTTAATGAAGGTCGCTTTGTTGGACGCCGGTGCAACTCGGTATCATTCCTGTGAGCAATCAACTCTTCGTAAACAGAATCAATCCGTCCGGACAGGTTCTTGTCAACAGCATCAACTTTCTTGTGTAGTAAAGCAACCTCTTCTACCGTGACTCTAAGTATATTATCCACATGATCAATCCTGGCGTTGAGTCTCTCCTCAACGCCTTCAATTTTATCATTAAGAGATCCTACCGTCTCCACAGTAATCTGCATTTTGCTGTCGATCGATTCAAGCAAAATCATTAAATGGTCTTTTTGCAATTTAGTCATACTACATCCTCCTCAAAAAATATTACGGTTTTAGAAGATATGGGGAACATCCAGTGCTTTTGGGGGACTTGTCTATTTTTCTATTGGAACCAAAATCAGACAGACCTTGAGTAATTAGGGACACTCCCCCTATTAATTGTCAACAATAAATCTCCTTGAGAGACCTTTGGGGTTCAAGCAACTTTCTTTAATGGCGGACGCTTTGTTGGACGCCGGTGCGACTCGGTATCATTCCTGTGAGCAATCAGCTCTTCGTAAACAGCATCAACTTTCTTGTCAACAGCATCAACTCGCGCACTCAACCCCATTATTTTACAATCAAGAATGGCTATATCCTCTTTCAACTCAACTCTGACCGCATCAATCTTGTTGTCAAGTGCTGAAACAGATTCCATTGTTACCTGGACTTTGCTGTCGATCGATTCAAGCAAAATCATCAAATGGTCTTTTTGTAATTTTGTCATGCTGACATCCTCCCTACAAGAACCTGTGATCTCCAACACCATTAAAAAGCCATACGCCTATCATAAAGGGAGTACATACGGAAAAGGGTATAGGGGTCAAGTCTACATTCCACATATTTTTAGCCTACCCTTTATTCTCTCAACTACTTCTCTCAGTTTCTCGTCCGTTTCAAGCTCTTTGGCAAACTTTCTACTCGCTTCGCTTATCGCGGTATCGCGTACGCTGAAGCACTCGCCTATTTTGCCAAGCCTCTATCTACCCGATACAATCCAGGATGAGCTTCAGTATCCATCCGGTGAGCGGCAATGCTTGCAGCGACTCCATCCAGTCCTGTCCCAACTTGGTCAAGCTTTATCTCAAATTGGTCAATTTTCTCTGCCAGCATTTGAAAACCTTCTACTACCAGATCAAGTTTGTGCTGAAAGTCTTCTCCCTGAACACCGATCCAAGTGTGAAAATTCTTGGACTGGTCGTCAAGCTTCAGATCCAGCTTGTGTTGAAAGTCTTTGGACTGATCGTCAAGCTTCAGATCTAGCTTGTGTTGAAAGTCTTTGGACTGATCGTCAAGCTTCAGATCTAGCTTGTGTTGAAAGTCTTTGGACTGATCGTCAAGCTTCTTACTGAAATCATTGGTCAATGTGGTGACTATTTTTTCAAGTCTTTCGAAATCCTTTTCTTCCATAACGTAACCTCTTTCCATGACGGAGGGACTTTTTAGAGGAATAAATAGGCAAAACCTTTGGGGTCAGGCTTGACTTTCTGCCATTCTCTTGAGCAAGTTACAAAGCATTTCCACTTCAGGCGACTTTCTTTAATGGTGATCGTTTTGTTTGACGCCGGTGCAACTCG
>VFJW01000179.1 GCA_009885845.1 Geobacter sp. | reverse complement strand
GCGGCAACGGCGAACAGAATCATGGTGATGGAGGGGGGGAGAAGGATTCCGAGCGTGCCGCCGGCGGCGATGATGCCGGCGGCGAAGCCGGGTGAATAGCCCCGCTGTCTCATTTCCGGGATTCCGGCGCTGCCGATGGCCGAGCAGGTTGCCGGAGATGAGCCGGCCATGGCCGCAAAAAGGGCGCAGGCGAAGACGTTGGCGATCCCCAGACCGCCCGGAATTTTGTGCAGCCAGGCATGGATCGCCGAATAGAGGTCGGCGCCGGCGGGGGACTTCCCGATGCAGGCTCCCTTGAGGATGAAGAGCGGTATGGAGAGGAGTGTGATACTCGCCATCTCTTCAAAAACATTCTGGGTGACCATGTCGAGTGCCGCTCCGGGCATGAAGAAGTACATGAAGACGGTTGCAACCGAGCCGAGCGCAAAGGCGATCGGTATGCCCGAGAACATGACAACGAGAGTGCTGATACCGTAAAGCATACCTATGACTGCAACGCTCATGCGGTCACCTCCTTACGTGCGAAATGGGACAGTACCTGCATGAGGAGCTGCAAAACCAGGTTCGTCATCCCCACAGCCATCAGCCCATAGGGAATCCAGAGCGGCGGGGCGAAGGAGGACGAGGTCGTATGACCACCGACGAGCGCTTCATGGAACAGGGCCCAGGACTTCCAGGAAAAGAACGTGCAGAAGGCAAGCGAGGCGATGTCGACAATTACCCGCCGTATCCGGTTGACCGACTCCGGCAGGATGCTCGCCACCGCGTCGATGCCGATATGCCCCCGGTAGGACTGTACGTAGGCACAGCACATGAAGATTGCGCCGACCAGCAGGAAGACTGAAGCCTCGTCCTGCCAGTCGGTCGATACCTTCAGGAAATAGCGGGAAACCACGCTATAGGTGAGTATGCAGGCGGCAGCCATTATTGCGAAGGTGGCCGCCGCCATGACCCACTCGTTAAGCCTCGCAATGAAACGGCCGGCGTTGGCCAGTATTCCGCTTTCAGCCATTTCCGGGCCCTTGGCCGGATTAAGTTCGAATCCGTGACTCATTTTTTCTTCCCCTTGGCTGCCGGTTTCACGTCGGCCTTTTTCGGTTCTGCCGCAACCACTACCTGCTGCGACAGCTCCATCAACTTGGCGCAGCGCGCGTTCTTTTTGGTGTAATCCTCCCAGGCGGTCTGTTTGGCAATATCCTGCCATTTTTTCACGGTGGCGGCGGAGAGGTTATAGACCTTGGCACCGGCCTTCTGGTAGACCGCGGCGACGGCCTGGTCGTCAGCCTTGGCGGCTTCAAACGCAAACTTCTCCATATCGGCGCCCACCGCCATGATTATTGCCTGCTGATCCTTCGGCAGTTTTTCAAATACCGCACGGGACATGATCAGCGGCTCGAACATGAACCAGTAGGCCTTGTCGCGTCCGGTCGTAAGATGCTTGGAGATCTCTTCGAGCCGGAACGATATCAGGCTGGTGGACGAGGTCATGGCGGCGTCCAGGGCGCCGGTCTGCATCGACTGATAGATTTCACTGGAGGGGAGCGAAAGAACCGAAGCGCCGGCGGCCTTTAGCACCATATCCATTTCACGGCTCCCCCCACGGATCTTGAGCCCCTTGGCGTCTTCCGGTTCGACTATCGGTTTCGTGCGGCTCGCGACTCCGCCCGCCTGCCAGACCCAGCTCACGATGATGACCCCTTTTTCCTTGAGCACCTCCGAGAACAGCTTGCCGACCTCGGCATTCTTCCATGCCGCCCCCTGCTCGTAGGAGGTCACGACCCCCGGCATCAGGCCGATATTCAGTTCCGGGACCTCACCGCCGGCATAGGAGACCGGAAAGAGTGACATGTCGAGGGCACCCATGCTCACCGCCCTGAACTGGGCGTTGGTCTTCATCAGGGATGAACCGGGATAGACCGTACCCTTCAGAGCCCCCTTGGTACGCTTTTCCACTTCGGCGGCAAATTTGCGGCAGAGACGGTCACGGAAATCGCCTTCGTTAATCGTACCTCCAGGGAACTGGTGAGAGATCTTGAGCTCCTGTGCAAATGCTGTTTGATGGTTGCCGCCGAATATCGCCAGCGGCAGGGCCGCCAGCACTCCAATTACGAGACTACGCAGTACGTGGGACATGTGATGCTCCTTTCTTTCAGGTTGATGGTTGTTTGATGCCGGGTTAGCGGTGGCCAGGAAGTAAAATGACTGTCTCTATTATTTGGTATACTAAAACCATGTTCTTGTGTACAAGATTATTTATATTGGATACAATGTCAACTATTATTTTCATATTTATTCTGGTTGTTGTATAAACATCAGGTACAAGAAGTTACACACGGGGGTCTGCATGGAGAATGTGATGGTACATTCACGCCGGTCGGAGAAGCTGCGGGAAACAATTGAGGAACGCATTGCGACCGGCCGTTATCTGCCGGGGATGCGCCTGGACGAGACCGAATTGGCAAACGAGTTTGAGGTGTCGCGGACACCGATCCGCGAGGCGCTGATGCAGCTTGCATTCAGCGGGCTGATCG
>VFJW01000125.1 GCA_009885845.1 Geobacter sp. | reverse complement strand
TCAGTTGGACGAGCGTTAAATAGCCCATCTCGACAAGCAGATCACCAAGTTTCATGTCCCGGGACATTTGAGCGTTGTGAGCACGTTGAATGTCTGCCGGCGTAATAAGTCCCATTGCTTCAGCCATCTCACCAAGCTTCAGGTTGTTTTTATCCTGCAGATGAATGGCATTCAGCAGTACATCACTCGTAATGATGCCATGCTCTACAAGAAATTGTCCGAAAAATTTAACTGCCATTTAGGGCCCCTTATCTGTTCAAAATAAATTAGTGGTTCAGAGTCCCCGCAGGATCCGCAGAACGTTATCGGTTTCGAATGGTTTCGAGATGACATTTTTTGCACCAAGTTTAAGCGCCTCGGTAAACTTGTCTCCCACTCCGCCGAGCGATGTCACCATGACAACCTTGACCTCTTTATCCATGACAGAAAGAGTCCGCAGAGCTGTTAAGCCGTCCATGCCGGGCATATTCATATCCATACAGATAATGTCCGGGTTTTCAGTATGATTCATCTTGATCGCTTCGGCACCGTTCTTGGCATGCCCGACGCAGGTCAAATCACCTGATTCACTGATTATTTTCTCAAGTTGGCGGGCAACTGAGAGGCTGTCATCCACTACAAGAACTTTTTTCTTTTCCACATTTCCTCCTGATGTACTGCTGTCGGATTGCATCGTGCGAGGCTTATTGGCACAGAAACCGATGGTGAATGTATCTGAAAGAAAAACAAATGTCAAAAAACATGTTTGGCTTTTCATGCTCTGACTGAGTGTGCTAGAGTGCAAAAAATCATATTTAAAAGGAGTGCCCGGTCCGATGCAGAAAGTTCATTCATCAGTATGGATTAAAGGATGTATGGTCTCCGCGCTTGTGTTGTGCGGAAGTTTTGCCGTCGCTGCAGAGCCTGAAACAAAAAAAGAGGTTGTTACACCGGCAGTTTCCACTGTCGCAGTCACGTCTCAGGGGCCTGTTGCCCGTGTCAATGGAATCGCCATCGACGCAGTCGAATTGCGCCGCGCGAGAAAGGTTCTGCTGCGCGGGCAGACCGTGCCCGATGAACAGCAGACAGCTCTCGATAAACAGGCGGTGGATCAGTTGATATCGGCTGAACTGCTTTATCAGGCTGCTGCAAAACTTGAGATTAAGGATATTGATACACAGATTAAAGCCAAACTCGCTCAAGGGAAAGCCCGCTTTAAAAATGAGCAGGATTTTGCAAACGCCATCAAAGATCTGGAGATGAATGAAAATGATCTGCAGGAATATACACGGCGCGTCCTTTTGATCTCTCATTTCGTTGAAACAGCATTTGTGTCGAAAGTTACTGTCTCAGAGGCTGAAGCCCGCGCCTTTTATGACAAAAACCCGGAAAAGTTCAAGCGGGAAGAGGCTGTTAAAGCCAGCCACATATTGATCGGGACTGATAGCGCGACAACTTCGGACGATAAGATAAAGGCTCGTGAAAAGGCAGAAAAACTGCGAAAAGATCTGGCAGGAGGAGCTGACTTTGCCACCCTGGCAAAGGGGAATTCAACCTGTCCCAGCAGTCAACAGGGAGGTGATCTTGGTCTCTTCAACAAAGGACAGATGGTGCCGGCATTTGAAAAGGTCGCTTTTACGCTCAAACCCGGTGAAATCAGTGATGTCGTCGAGACTCAGTTTGGGTATCACATTATTAAGGTGACAGAAAAAAAATCGGCTGAAACCGTAGACTTTAAGGATGCCCGCAGCAAGATCGAAGAGTTTTTGAAGGGACAGAAAATTAACGATGCTATTCAGGCGTATCTGGCAGAGGCGAAAAAAACTGCCAGGATAGAGATTCTTTTGAAGTAGGTCGGGTAATTATCTGCAATGACTGATCGGCCATCAGGAAGTAGTCTTGATGGCCGTCTTCATTTGGTTTCCAGAGTTATTTCCCTAACGAAATAACTCTGCTCCTCCCCGACGAAAGTCCTTCAAATCTGACTCTGCCGAGATATGAACCACTCCGGAAAAACCCCGAATCTCCCGGCGGCAGATATTGAGTACTGCTGTTCAAAATTTTTCCGGAAAAACTATTGAAAATTCCCTCACTTGAGCGCTCTTCCGTTATCGGTAAGCGGTAGGTTGCCAGAACTGCGCTGCCCGCCGTGGTCGGGAATACCTCAGTACGACCACTTTCCTCAAGCGTTCCTGAAGAAACTCGCACCTGGTTTCCGCCAGTGCTTCCGGTAATACGTGCGGAAAGCAGCACCTTAACAGTTCCGTCGCCCATCAGATGCATAGTGTACTGAGGCTGCCAGCCACGCTCTGACGTCGCATAGTGGAGAGTCACCGTGCCCCGTGGAGGAGTGACCGTTATACGTACACTGTTTTCAGTCACTCCGCGTCCTTTTCCGGTTGTCGCGAGGCGGGCATCTATTTTCTGTATCTCCTGCACTGTTTTGCGGCGAGCGGTATAGACCGCTTCCAACTGGGCAATCGCAAAGTCTGTGCCCTGACGGATGGACTGTATCGGTTCAGGATTTGTCTTTGTCTTGCGCGGAGCTTTGCCGCTTTGCGATTTGGCTGCCGATGTAAAAATGGCTTCGCGCGTTTCCAGAGCCTGTAAACGGTCGTCCAGCTTTCGACGCTGTTCGGTCAGCGCTTCAAGTTCCTTGTCAAGAGAGCTTCCGGCATCAGTTTTGCGGGTTTCAACGCCAAGAATTGTCGTGCCGGAGGCGGGTACAACCGTGAGAGAATGTTCCAGTAGTCCGACAGCGAGCGGGATATCTATCACCCCTTTCACTGCAACGGCTTTCTGCTGTAACAGCGTGCCATCCCGGTAGAAAGTGATGCTATCGGCGGCAAAAACAGTGCTGACGGAGAGAACTATGAAGCAGAGGCAGGCCAGAACAGGTTTGATGTACATGATGAAGTATCCTCCGGATGGCCTTACCCGTTTTTTCACTACATGGCCGCGATGATATTGCACTTACCAGTTCTAACGGTTATACTCGCACAAATTGTTCGGAAAGGCTCTGAAATGGAACACGATGTAGATATTGATGCAGAAGTATCGGTAAAAGACATAGTCAATTTTTATATAAAAATCAATGACTCATCCAAGGCAAAGAAGGATATTGCCCGGCTCTCGGCCAAAGACAAGGCGGCAGCCCTTGAAATTATTGCAGCGTCCTCTGCCGGCCGCGAATTCCGGATCGAAGTGGCACGCTTTTTTATTTATGATCTGGATGCAGTAGTTCGGAAAAAAGCTGAGTATTTTATGGAGGATCTGGTGCCGGACTGGGTCACCGATCCGGCAGAAAGCATCCTGAAGCTGCTTAAGTCTGCCGATAACAAAGGGGGTTCAAAAAGGAATTCAGCTGTCAAGTTCCTGTTTGGAATTGTTGATTCAGCAAGTCTTCGTGATACCTTTACCACGCTTCTCAATGGCCGTAACCGCGAACATATGACTGAAATTCTGGCTATCGTCGAGGATTATATTGATTCATCTTCTGATGAGTGTGAGCAGGTAAAAATATTTGATGCCTGTCTGGATATTGTCATGTCGGATGACATAGACCACAGTATTAAACATCATGCATCAAATCTGCTGAGTGTTTTTTTCAAAAAGGTTCTGACTACCAATCTGGGAGAAGTGCTGCGCCGCAAATACATTGAAAAACAGGTTGATAAGGCCGAGGGGGTGTATCGCTATCTCTGCAGCGGAGCATCAGGCTTGAACAGCACCTTTCTGGATGACCTGCTGAGGCCGCTTAATGAGGGTGGCAGCAATTTTCAGATTAAAATGCTGAACTACTTCAGAAACGTTCTGGAAAAGGCAAAGAATCCTGAGGAGGCGGATACAGTCCTTGACACGTATCCCGATTATTGGAATCAGGAAGAGCAGGCCAAAGAGGGAAAAATCCAATCCATCTGCAGCAGGATTTTGAAGGCTGTTGATGAATTATGGGAGAGGACAGATGATCAGCAGGTTCGTGCCTTGATCGTTCAGATTCGTTTTGGTGAATATGCCGACAAACGCGAACTGCT
>VFJW01000171.1 GCA_009885845.1 Geobacter sp. | reverse complement strand
GTATTTCACACCGGTCGCGTTGGTTGAACGAGTTGCGCCCAGGCTACAGGTGTAGCCGCTAAAATGAAGGATCGTTTTGGAGAGAAGATAGACGTGGCGCTTCATCTTGTGGATTCAGAAGAGGCTGCCAAGCATGAATTGAGGGGCTCAACCACGGTGTATGTCAACGATGAGTGGGTGCCGTTGGATGTTGCCACGTCGGCAGACAGAATGCAGACTTATATTGAGCAGGAATTGACTCAAGGGGAAAAACATGAAAGTCCGTGACAGTGGCATGCCTGATGAAGAGATGTGGTCCGGCTTTTTCGATCCGGCTCAAGTTTTGACCATTTTCGGTCTCGATCGTGGAGTGCAAGACCTGGTGGAATTCGGGTGTGGCTATGGAACCTTTACCTTGGCTGCCGCAGGAATTGCTGCGGGAACCGTTCATGCCCTAGATATTGAACCGGAGATGGTGGATGTTGTCCGGCAGAAATGCCGTGAAGCCGGTAGCGCCAATGTGCAAGCAGAGGTACGCGACTTTGTGGCCGAGGGAACCGGACTAGCGGACAACTCTATGGATGCGGCCCTGCTCTTCAATATCCTGCATCACGAAGAGCCGGTTGCCTTGATGAGAGAGGCCTTTCGCGTGCTCAAGCCGAACGGCATGCTGTCAGTAATACATTGGAACTACGACTCTACAACACCACGCGGGCCGGCAATGGAAATACGCCCTCGTCCGGAACAGTGCATTGACTGGGGAAGAGAAGCCGGTTTCCGTTTTGACGAACACAACCGATATGATCTGCCGCCGTACCATTATGGTTTGCTCTTCAGAAAACCCTTCGCTTGATGAGTTCCCAATTTGCTTGTGCATTGACTACTGCGACCTATAAGCATTTCTCCTTTTTTATGCAGCAGTGAGCTCACCTGTGCAGACGGTCCCGTCTGATTGAAAAATTTTCACGTAAATCTCACTGTTGGTAAAAGCCTCTTTCCCTGCACATTCAACCACCAGATAGTTTCGAGACAGACCCCGGCAGATACCGGTTTTCGAATCGAATTGCTGCACCAGCACCTTTTGCTTACTTCCGATGCTTCGATCAAGAAAAGTCCGTTTCTTCAAATCGGCAATCTGTCGCAATCGAGCGGCCCGTTCCGTAACAACCTGATGTGGAACATGCCCGGACATGCCGGCCGCCTTTGTTCCCGGACGGCTGGAATAGGGGAATACATGCAGGTCTGAGAGCGGCAGTCCATCAATCAATCTGACGGTTTCGTCAAACTCGGTCTCTGTCTCTCCGGGAAAACCGGCGATCACATCAGCTCCGATAAATACGTCCGGCATGGCGGCGGAAACCCGTTCCACCAGTTCCCTGAAAATAGCAGAAGTGTACTGCCTCCCCATCCTGTTCAATACAGAATCACTGCCGCTCTGCAACGGCAGATGCAGATGCGGGCAGATGTTTTTTGAAGCCGCCATCAGACTCAGAAGCTCCTCACTGACTTCATTCGGTTCAACTGAGCCGATACGCAGACGGGGAACGATATTCTCCCTGTCAATCTGCCGAACGAGTTCCGTGAGCGATGATTGCACCGGCAGGTCAAGTCCATAGGCGCCCAGGTGGATTCCGGTCAGCACGACTTCCAGAAAACCGTTGGCGGCAAGATCGCGAACTCCCTGAAGAATTTCATCCGGATTGACACTGCGACTACGGCCACGGGCATAAGGGACGATGCAGTAGCTGCAGAATGAGTTGCAGCCGTTCTGAATCTGGAGAAACGCACGGGTATGTTCGGCAAAACTGGTCAGTTTAAACTGTCCGGCCTGGCTGATTGTGGCAATATCGGAAACGGCGTGTGTTGTCGTTTCCAGAAGGGACGAAATACTCTGTTTTTCCTGATTGCCGAGCACACCGTCGAGTTCGGGCATTTTTTCCAGTTCTCCCGGTGCCACCTGAGCGTAGCAGCCGGTTGCGACGATCCGTGCAGTGGGATTCAAGCGGCGGGCCCGGCGGATCAGTCGCCGGGATTCTGAATCTGTCCGGGCGGTAACAGTGCAGGAGTTAATGATATAAAAGTCGGCCGATTCGGTGAACGGGACGATCCGGTATCCGGCGGCAATCAGCTGCTCAATCATGGCCGCCGATTCGAACTGATTGGTCTTACATCCCAGCGTGCTGATGGCTACCCGCTTCATATGCGTATCAAATCCTTTTCAAGTGTGGCAAGAGTTCTGCTGACATAGAACATCACGATCAATGCCGCCGACCACGTTATCCCGAATATTCCCCACCAGATGCCGATCAATCCCAGTCCCATGACAGTCGTGAACAGATGGAACACGCATGCGGGACCGGCTATCTGGCGATACAGTCCGATAATGAGGCCGAACAGCGGCATTTTAACCCCCTGCATGGCTGAAATGGAAATGTAGAGAAATACATACGCGGGCAATACATACGCTTCTATCGTCAGGAATCCGACCCCGGCATCAATGACAGCGCGGTCAGCGGTGAACAGGCCCATCAATTCGCGGCTGAAGAAGAGCGCCCCGGCCGTGCCGGTCAGAGCCAGTATCACGCCGTAGCAGAGTGAGACCCGGAGCGTCTCACGGATACGGTCAATTCGCTCAGCCCCGAAATTCTGGGCGGTCAGGGCAAGGGTGGCGATATTCAAGCCCATAACCGGCAGCAGCGCAATCTGTACGATACGCGTGCCGATCCCGTATGCCGCCACCGCCTCCTCGCCAAAACGGCCCGCGAACCAGGTAATGATGAATATCCCGAGTGAGATTGTCATCATGTTCATGGCCGATGGAAACCCCTGCCTGAACAGCTCGCGGAAATACGACCATCGCGGACGAAGATCGGTAATGCGCAAAGGTGGCATGCTGCCGGTTTTCACTATCTGGCTGAACAGATACACAACTCCCAGGACATGCACGAAAACCGTTGCCAGGGCAATTCCTGCCAATCCAAGTGCCGGAAGACCGGCGCCGCCGTACATGAACCATGGGTCAAGAATCAGGTTGAGAAAAAAACCCCCGATCAGAAAATTCCGGTACGGCAACGTGTTGCCATGCGAATTGAGGAGAGCATTCATGACGAAGTTAAGGAGAAAGAAGATGCTCCCGGCGAAAATAACATTCATGTAGCTGAGTGCATGAGCAAGATATTCCCCCCGGGCTCCCATCAGAATGAAAATATACGGAGCTGCCACCAGGCCGGCAATCGTGAGAAGCAGCGCATGGATCAGGGCGAAAGAGAGTGATTGGGACATATAGAGACCGGCTTCTTCCTGGTCCTTGCGACCGAGGGCGTTGCCGATCAGGGTTGTAGCTCCGGTTGATATGCCGCCCCCGACCGCCAGAATCAGAAAAAATACCGGGAAGGAAAGGGACATCGCCGCCAGAGCGCTGGTCGAAAGCTGCCCGCCGTACCAGGTGTCAACAACATTGAACATGGTATTGAAAAAAAAGCCGGTACCGGCCGGAATGGCAAGACGTCGGACGAGTTGTGGAATTGGAGCGGAAGTGAGATCGGAAGTCATAAAAACAGGGTAGGATGTCCCGTTGTACCGGTCAAGGAAAAACAGTCAGTGAAGGTCAGCCGTTTTAGTGTCAAGAGCAAATAGACTTGTCCGGTTTTGTAGCAAATGAATTGTCCGCTTTTGGAAGTTGATGAGAAAGCTGCGGAGGGCGTAGCCCGGAGCAGCTTTCTCATCGG
>VFJW01000023.1 GCA_009885845.1 Geobacter sp. | reverse complement strand
TAAAAGGAGAATATTATGAAAAAGCCTCTGGTTGGTATTTTGATGGGAAGTGACAGCGATCTGCCGGTAATGAGGAAGGCGGCAGAAGTGCTGAAAGAGATGGGAGTTGCCTGTGAGATGGATATCTGCTCGGCACATCGGTTACCGGACAAAACGGCCGAATACTCACGTAGTGCCAGGGAGCGCGGGATCGAGGTACTGATTGCCGGGGCCGGTATGGCAGCCCATCTGGCGGGGGTAATTGCTTCCCACACGACTTTGCCGGTTATTGGGGTGCCGTTGGCCTCCGGGGCTATTGGCGGGGTCGATGCCCTGTATTCGACAGTCCAGATGCCGCCTGGCATCCCGGTGGCAACCGTTGCTGTGGATGGCGCCAAAAACGCCGCCTATCTGGCGTGTTCAATCCTTTCCATCAAGCATCCGGAAATTGCGCAGCGACTGGAAGATTTCCGACAGAAAACCCGGAAGAGCCTTCTGTCCAAGTCAGAGACTCTGCAAAAACAGCTCAAAAAAGAACAATGAAAGATATCGCCCATTTTATTGCCGGTTTTAAACGGTTCCGGCAACAGTATTTCGACCCGAATGAACTGAGGTTTGCTTCTCTGCAACAGGGGCAAAATCCCAAAGTTCTGGTAATCGGGTGCAGTGACTCGCGGGTTGACCCGGCCATACTTACCGGCTGCGCTCCCGGTGACCTGTTTGTGGTACGTAACGTAGCCAACCTGGTCCCGCCTTGTAAGCACGATGGTCTTCATCATGGAGTTAGCGCCGCTCTGGAGTATTCGGTCTGCCACCTGGAGATCGAGCATATCATCATTCTTGGTCATTCAGGGTGTGGTGGTATAAATGCCCTTATGCATGGCATATCAAATGGTCAGCCGACAGAGTTTATCGGTCCATGGGTGAAAATTGCCGAACGTGCCAAGGAACAGGTACTCAAGGAACTTCCTGGCAAGGGTCGGGCCGCGCAGAGTCGTGCGTGCGAACAGGCTGCAATTCTGATATCGCTGGAGAACCTGCTCTCCTTTCCCTGGATTAACGAACGGGTTGAATCGGGTTCTTTGCTTTTGCACGGCTGGTATTTCGATATCAGCGTCGGACAGTTGTATAGTTATGTGCCAGAAACGGCTGGTTTCGAACCGCTCGGATGACGG
>VFJW01000153.1 GCA_009885845.1 Geobacter sp. | reverse complement strand
TGCATGTTTCCATGAAGGGCGCTATAAGAATGATCATGAGTTGCTGGCTGTTTCGTGTCTCCCTTTGCAGGGTCTCATATCCGCTTACAGCAAGCAGATATGCCAGGTCTTTGGTCAACCGGATAGACCCATTCCGGACTTTTCTCATGAACCTCCTATCGCGTGACGCGCAGATCTCCCCGGATAAGAACGTGAACTTTCCGTGCACAAACGCCGCATTTACCCTATCCCCTGAACCTGTGGGCTTTGTTGTGTTGTGCCAACTCGCCCAGAGACTAAGCCTTGTATGCGGTTTCTGTTCGTCGTCTCGCACGTTTGCCATAGGGCTTCCTTCTGACCCCTCCTCACGGAGACGCCATTGCCTTCGGCTCGTACTTTTGATAGTATTCTTAATCATGAATACCTTCGGTTCTCGTACAGGGGACTTGCACCCCATAAGTTCACGCCCATGACGGGCGTACACAACGCGCTCAACCGGCCACGCAAAAAACTGCGCGCCGGTTAGAACTGAAACCGTCGGCCGCTGATGAAAAGCAACACTTCACTGATGTCGCCACAATAGATAATAACAACAGAAAGAGGAGGAACAATGCAGATCAAATTTGGAACTGATGGCTGGCGGGGTGTTATTGCCCGCGATTTCACCTTTGAAAATCTTTCAATTGTGGCACAGGCCACCATGGATTATCTGAACCGCGAGGGTTTGGGGGATAAAGGGCTGGTTATCGGTTATGACCGTCGTTTCATGTCGCGTGAATTTGCCCGGCGCGTGGCGGAGATCGCTGCCGGCAACTTCATCAAGGTCCGTTTGACTGAAGATTATGCTCCGACACCGGCGGTTTCATGGGCGGTTCGCGAAACCGGCTCCGGAGCCGGCGTGATGATCACCGCCAGTCATAACCCTCCAGAGTACAACGGTTTTAAAATCAAGGAGGCTTTCGGTGGTTCCGCCCTCCCGGTAACAACCAGAATAATTGAAGAAATTGTTGCGTATAATCGCGAAAATGGCCGGCGGATCTCGTCCGTACCCTTTGAAGAAGCCCTGAAAAAGGGAACTATTACACTTTTTGACCCGTGTGAAGGCTATTTCCATCAGATCAGCCGCTATGTCGACCTTGATCTGATCGCGCGGTCCGGGATCAAAGCCGTGGTCGATCCGATGTATGGTGCCGGAAGCGGTTTTATTCCTCGCCTCCTGCCGGGAGTTGACGAAATCCACAACTGCGAAAATCCCTCATTCGGCGGAGTACCGCCGGAACCGATCGGGCAGAACCTGCAGGAATTATCAGCCCTGCTCAAGAAAGGAGTATACCAGGTCGGCCTGGCGCTGGACGGTGATGCCGACCGGATCGGCGCAGTAGACGAAAACGGGGAGTTCTTTTCATCCCACTGCATCTTTACCGTTATTCTTCGACACCTGATCGAATACAAAAAACTGACCGGAGCGGTAGTTAAAACCGTTTCGACAACCCGCATGGTGGATCTGCTGGCAGAAAAGTTCGGGCTTGCACTCTTTGAAACGCCGATTGGTTTCAAGCATATCTGCGAGCTGATGCTGGAGCGGGATATTCTCATGGGCGGCGAAGAATCCGGAGGATTGGGAGTAAAGGGGCATATCCCGGAACGTGACGGGATTCTGCTCGGACTGCTGCTGCTGGAGGCAATTGCGGTCAGCGGCAAAGGGCTCCGGCAACTGCTCAATGAAACGATGGACGATATCGGGCATTTTTATTATCAACGCATTGATCGTCGTATTGAAAATGAAGCCAAAGAGCAGCTGATTGAGAAACTGCGCTCCCAACCGCCAACCGTGATCGATGGCCAGCGGGTAGTGGCGACCAATTTCAGCGATGGTTTCAAGTTTATCTTTGAAAGCGGCGACTGGCTGCTGATCCGTCCCTCAGGAACCGAACCGGTTTTGCGCCTCTACAGCGAAGCGGGGTCGCAGGATCAGGTTGAGCGCTTTCTTCGGGCTGCCGTTACGATCGCGGGGGCTTAGCGTCTGATATAACCATGAGTACACAGACAAGCATTGAGTGGACCGAACAGACCTGGAACCCAGCCGTGGGATGCAGCAAGGTGTCACCTGGATGCGCCAATTGCTACGCCGAGGCGATGGCCAAGCGCCTGCAGGCCATGCGCGTTAACGGATATGAGAATGGTTTTGCCATGACGCTGCTCCCGCATCGCCTGGAAGAACCGCTCAAACGGCGCAAGCCGACGATCTACTTCGTCAACTCCATGAGCGACATGTTCCATGAGGATATTCCCGACGATTACATCCGACAGGTCTTCGACGTAATACGGCAGGCACCACAACACACTTTCCAGGTTCTCACCAAGCGTGCCGAGCGGATGGCAACGTTCTTCCGTGACTACGAACCACCTCGTAACGCATGGCTGGGAGTAACCGTTGAAGACATAAAATACGGCGTTCCGCGTCTCGATTGGCTGCGCCAGGTACCGGCCTTTATTCGTTTCGTCTCTGTTGAGCCGCTTTTGGAGGATTTGGGGAAACTTGATTTAGCCGGGATTCACTGGGTCATCGTCGGCGGGGAATCAGGTCCAAAGGCCCGCCCGATGCAGCAGGAGTGGGCGTTGAACATCAAGCGTCAATGCGACGAGCAATGTTCTGCATTTTTCTTCAAGCAGTGGGGAGGATGGGGAGTGGACGGCAAGAAGCGGGCGAAAAAGGAAAATGGACGGTTGTTGCAGGGAAGGACATGGGATGCGGTGCCGTCAGTATCATCACTCGGCCAATGTTCAATCGCTTGAAACTACAGAATCTTGAAGTGGGCGGTATATGTCTGTTTGAATTTTGTAAAATGTGTAGCTCCGGTACTTGATGTTTCCCATAACAGCTACAACTACCGGAGAACCCTTGATTATTTCGGTATCGACATCGTCATGGTTCCCGGCTGCGATGAGGTTTCAGGAACGCTTATAAAGCTTGTTCCGGCTCTGCTCAATGATCCTGAATGGGCTTTGATATATGCTGATGGCTTCGCTCTGGTCTTTGTCAGGAACAGTGAAAAAAACATGGCGGTGATCAGGGCCAATTCCGTGCCAAGGATAGATGCCTTTCGCACCATCTACGGCTTGGCGATGCGGGCATCGCAGACCGGCCATGCCGCCCGGATGGTCAACTGGAAGCTGTCGGCGGCATTTGCCTTTGCAGGCTCCGGAGAATATGCCGATGCCTTGCCGTTAATCACCGACTATCTGGCAAAATCACCCGATGACCAGTTTGCCGTGGAACTGAAGGAGAAAATCGAGCGAGGGCGTCAATAAGGAAACCAGCCAGGACATCAGATGTCTGGTTGAGATTTCTAAAATGTGTGCCGTAACTGGAGGGTCACTCGCGACAGCTTATCCAACACGCAGAGTGTAATGTCCTTTAAAAAAATAGTTGCGTTTTATATTTTATAACGTTATATTTTTTATAACGTGTTTAAATATATTACGCATGGGGCATGAACATGGAAAACATAACAGGTGCTGCCGTTGTTTCAAATGACTATCTGGATACCCGCAAATTTCTCGTAGATGAACTACGCAAGCTTGCCACCCGACACTCAGTGGTTGTCGAAGCGCCGCGCCGTTTCGGCAAGACGAGCGTTATCAAAGAATTTGTCCGACAAGAGCGTGAGAAGGGAAACGAAAGTCGTTTTTCAATTCTGTTCCTTGAGCTGGAAGGGGTGGAAACCCTGGATCAGTTCTGCCTGAAACTCTATCGGGATCTCATCAATCTCTACGACATTCGCCGTTATGGAGAGTGGCTCAAAACGATACTTCATGATAGCTGGAACGCTGTAGCTTCTCGCGTACCCTCTGTTGGTATTCCCGAGTTTGAACTTGAGCTGAGGGAAATCACCCGCAATTTCGATTTCCAAACCTGGAAAGAACGGATTACGCCGTTGATTGCGGGCTTAAGCAAATTAGATAAAAACGTTGTTATTGCCCTCGACGAATTTCCCGATATGCTACAAAACTTTGCCGGAGGCGCCGAGCCTCTTGGTTTTACCAAGGCGACTGACGTCCTTACTGCCTGGCTCAGAGCGATCCGACAGGAATATCAGGACGCCGCATCATGCCGCTTCGTTTTTTGCGGTTCGGTTAACCTGCGTAAAACGCTGGAAGAAGCAGGACTTGGCAAGCGAATAAACGACACCGAAACCTTGCGGGTGCCCCCCATGCGTGAAGACGAGGCCCGCTTGCTGCTGCAAACTCTTGCCGCCAGCTACGGTATACTCCTGGAACCCGCCGCCCTCAACTTCATGGTTACCAAGACCGCCGATGGCCCCCCCTACTACGGACAGGTTTTGATCAAGGCGTTGCGTGACAGCCGTCGTAGCGAGATCTCCCTTGAACTGCTGCAGGGTATTTACCTCAACATGCTGCGCAGTGGTGATCACGATCTGAACCACTTTGACTCCCGGCTGAACACGTACATCCCGTCGCAGATGGAGTTGGAAAGCTCGCGCGCCATTCTGCGCACCCTGTGTAACGATGACTGGCATGAACGGGAACTGTATGACGTTATCATTGCCGACAGCCGCCTCGACTATGCCACCTATCAAAAGGTTGTGGATCGCCTTATTTACGAGGGGTATCTCAAACGAGATATCGATTCTGCCGGCAAACTGTCATTCCTCTCGCCACTGCTGCGTGACTGGTGGGCCTGTAAAGCGGGGGTGAGGTAATGTACGCCTACAACCCACGCAAAAAATCAGCCGAACAACTGGAAAGCTCGCTGGTCGGAGCAGATCGTCATGATATTCTGAACGGCATCCTGTCAGAACTGGCGCTGAAAAAGGGAGAAAGCCCAAAGCAGCACTGGATGATAGTCGGTGCTCGCGGCATGGGAAAATCACACCTTTTGACCCTGCTGCACCACAAGGTCAGCTCAGATAAAAAACTGGGCAAGCAATGGATTCCAGTGCTCTTCCCCGAAGAAATCAGGATGGCCGGGGATCTGGCAAAATTTCTGGAGAGGGCGGTAACCGAGATACTGCACGATATGGAGCAGGGCAAGAGCAAGATAGTCTCTGATCTGAAAGAGAAGATTGCCAAAATCCGCAGTGTTCGCCATAACGAACGGGTTGATTACCTGTTCAGCGTCATTACCTGGATTCGGAGCGAAACCGGTCGGCACATATTGCTGATCGCGGAAAACCTGCAACAGTTGCTGGGAAAGAAAATAAGCCTCATCGATCAGAAAAAGCTGCGCGCCTACCTGCAAAGCGAAGATGCGCTGCTGCTGATCGGCTCCGCCACCACTATCTTTGACGCCCTGCACGATCACAGCCACCCTTTTTACCACTTCTTCCATATCCGCCGCCTGAACGAATTGAGTTTTGAAGACGTAAAGGCACTGGTCGCCAACTTGCTCAGCGGTTACGGCAAGGAAGAGTTGGCCAGGATCATGCTGGAGAACGAGGCGCGCCTCAAGGTGCTGCACTCCTTTACCGGTGGCAATCCGCGCATGGCGGTCTTTCTTTCCGATATCCTCAAGACCGATGTCAACGAAGAGATGATCGACATCATGGATCGTATTCTGGACGAGCTGACCCCCTATTTCGAGGCTATTATTAACGATACTCCGGAATACCTGCAGGACATCATCAACACTTTGGCCGCTTATGAACCGGCCCAAAGTCCGAAGGAAATTGCAGAACACCTGGAGATGGAGCAGGGCACCGTACGCAACTATCTGAAACAGGCCAAGGACAACGGATATGTGCGGGTAGCGTTTTCAAAGGGGAAGTCGAATTTCTACTGTCTCAACGAATACCTGTACCGCACCTGGTTTCAAATGCGCGACAGCGGCCACCGGGAGGAGATGCGCTGGCTGATGGAGTTGATGCTGCTGCTCTACTCCAGGGAGCAGATCATGGAGGAAAACCGGCGGATTGAGGAGACGGAAGGAAACAGTGTAAATCATTACCAGCGGCTGGTTAAGCAGACATATGAATATATGCTGTCGAATCCGTCGTTCTGTGCGGTGATTGAGTTGTGTGCGCAGCAGGTTGGTATCGCGAAAAGAAAGGTAAATACTTCCCGCAATCTTGAGAAAAAATTTGAAAAGGAATTTAAAAAACAATTGACTGGACTAGATGTCGGTGACATGTCAAGACGTGACTATATGCACAATCTCAGCAGGATAATGGTAGATACACTATCAAAAACAGGCAGTGGCCCAATAGTTCAGCTAGTCTCCTATTCAAACACTATTCCGCTGTATTTTAAGAATACGCTAGATATTGCTACTGCTATGCAGGATTATGACGAACATATTACTCCTGTCAAGTTACAGCATTATAGCATGCTTACTGACGTGATCGACAGTGAGGCGCTAAACAGTGATGAATTTGCTACGTTGAGACTACTACTTCACGTCGCATTGGGAAATTACGACCGAGCAGTTGAATGTGCAGCAGCACTTTCACCTGATGCAAATGATATCAGAGTAATCCTGACACTGAATTTATTGATCATTCAAACTATTTATAATTGCCATACCGCAAACATTGAACAAGTTACTCAAAGCTGTGATGCCTTGGTAACAATCAGCCGGATAACAAATCATGAGGGGATGAAATACTTTTTGTTGCCCGCCTTGCTGTTGGCATACCGAGCAGGTACCATTCAAGACGGTGTCCTTTTGAAGCTCTATTCTTATGCTCAAGAAAGCCATCCAGTGGATATGTCTATTTTAAAGTTGTGGATTTGCATTCAGGCCCCTGAATCCGAAGCGGCGCAAAAGATGCTGACTAACCCGGCAATTGCCCAAACTGTTGCAAAGATAAATGAATTGATAGCAAATGTGATGGAGGAGCAACAGGCGACACGGGCGGTACCGTCATGACCACCTCATTCAGCGGCTTTTCTCCGGAAAGTCTTGGCTATTTCGAGCGTCTGGCCGTCAATAACAACAAGCTCTGGTTTGAGGAGCACCGGGACGACTTCGAGCAGTTTCTGATGGAGCCGCTGAAAAATCTGGTCAGCGACCTCTCGGCGGCGATGCTGGCCATCGATCCCGAGCTGGTGGTGATCCCGAAGGTAGACAAGACCATCTCCCGCATTTACCGCGACACCCGTTTTTCCCGCAACAAATCCCCCTACAAAACCTGTCTCTGGATCACCTTCAAACGCCGCAGTCCGGAGTGGAAAACCGCCCCCTGTTTCTTTTTCGAGATCAGCGCCGACGGCTATCGCTACGGCATGGGCTTTTACAGCGCCTCAAAAGAAACCATGGACAGCCTGCGGCGCTTCATTGAAGCCAAGTCGGCTGAATTTCGTAAGGTTGTGGCTGCTTTCGGCAAACAGGACATCTTTACCGTTGAGGGGGAACGCTACAAACGTCCGCTCAATCCGGCTCTGTCTGATGATCTCCAAAAGTGGCATGGCCGCAAGAATATTTACTTCATTTGCCAGCGTCCGATGGATGGACGGCTTTTTACACGAGGGATCTGTGATGATCTGCGGGAGGGTTTTGATTCGCTCAAGCCGCTGTATGAGTTGTTGTGGCGGGTGCGGAGGTGAAATTACTATCCGTTTTGAAAATAGTCGAAAACTGTTCTCAAATAAGGTACAAACGAAGCTGCTGCGAGAACACTTGCTGAAAAATAAAAATGCCCCCCTCGGATTTCGCAAAAAAAAGTCTTAGTGGATATCATTTCATACAGCTCTGCTGTCGCTGCTCAATGCCGCAACTACGTCCGTGTCAGCAGCGTAGTTCAACATATTTAACAACCAAAGGAAATACTCCTTTTTCCCATGCCCATAGAAAAGCACTTCGACATCCCCTTCATCTCCTCTCAGGCCCTGCGTGAAAAACAAATTCAGCAGAACTACCGGCCCATCATCGCCGTGCACAAGTGGTTCGCCCGCCGTCCGGGAACCTTGTTTCGCGGGCTGATCCTCTCCGAATACGGCGACCGGCCGCTTAAAGAAGCCTTTTTCTCCGCCAATGACTTCAAGGGGGTTTCCATCGCCGACCCCTTCATGGGTGGAGGGACACCGCTGGTCGAGGCCAACCGGGTAGGGTGCGATGTGCTGGGATATGACATCAATCCCATGGCCTGGTGGATCGTCAACCGCGAGATCGAGCACCTGGACCTGAAGGCGTATCGTACAGCCGCAACTGAGTTGATGCAGACGCTGGAGGATCAGGTTGGCGACCTTTATCGCACTCGCTGTCTCAAGTGCGGCTCCGACCAGGCGCACGTGAAATACTTCCTCTGGGTGAAGCAGAAGGAATGCACTCACTGCGGCAAGAATTTCGACCTCTTTCCCGGTTACCTGTTGTCCGAGGACAAGCGCCACCCGTTGAACGTGCTTATCTGCCACTCCTGCGGTGACCTGAACGAGACGCCGGATCGCAAACATCCCGGTCGTTGCGCCTCCTGTTCTGCGGAACTGCGCCTGGAAGGGCCTGCCAAGCGGAACAAGTGCGTCTGCCCACATTGCGCCAACGTCGCAACCTATCCAATCCCGGATGCCGGGCCGCCCCGCCACCGGATGTTCGCCATGGAGTACCACTGCCGCGACTGCAAGCCGAATCACAGTGGGCGTTTCTTCAAACGGCCCGATTCTGCCGACCTTGCCCGCTACGAACAGGCCGCATCCATGCTGAGCACTACCAGCGAACGTTTCGTGCCTGATGACGAAATCCCCCCCGGCGATGAGACAGGCAGACTTTTGCGCTGGGGCTATCGCCACTATCGGGAAATGTTTAACGAGAGACAGTTACTGAGCCTGGAGCTGAGCTGCCGAGCCATAACAACCGAACGGAACGAGCGGGTCAGGAACGCCCTTGTCACCAATCTCTCCGACCTGTTGCGCTATCAGAATATGGTCTGCCGCTACGACACTATGGCGCTCAAGTCCTTGGATATCTTCTCGGTGCATGGTTTCCCGGTGGGCTTGATTCAGTGCGAATCCAACCTGCTGGGCATTGCCAATGGCGGCGGGGTAAGTGTCGGGAGTGGCGGTTGGTC
>VFJW01000075.1 GCA_009885845.1 Geobacter sp. | reverse complement strand
TGTAACGCCTCAGTCGGAATTGGACTTTCAGGCCGCTTGATCTAATGGTAAGTCAGCTTCTCCTGAATGCCTGATTTCAGAATAAGCTTGCTGTCGTTTTAGTTTTCTCAGTTCTCTGGCTTCTTCAAGTTTTCTGTCTCGTTCTTTGAATATTTCTTTGTCTCTGCCATTCAGTTTGTCAGCTGGTGCCACGTAGCCAATGGCGCTGTGCAGTCTGACGGTGTTGTAGTGTTCGATGTATTTTTCTACTATCCGGCGAGCATCGTCAAGTGAAAGCGGGACGCCGGGACGGATGCATTCAGTCTTGATGGTTTTGTGAAATCGCTCTAGCTTGCCGTTTGACTGCGGATAGAAGGGCGATGTCCGTACATGGGTCATTCCGGAGATCCGGATGAATTCTTTGAAATCCTTTGCAATGAACTGTGGCCCGTTGTCGGAAATGATACGAGGGCGGGCAGCAGGGTATTTCTCTTTAGCTCTTTGAAGGATGATTTCAATGTCTGGTTCTGTCATCTGCTCTCTGATCTCCCAATGGATAATGGAGCGACTGCAGCCATCTAGGAAGCTGCAGAGGTAGTAGAACGTGCCACGGATGTTGAGATAAGAAACATCCACATGCCAGTGGTCATGAGGCAACAGTGGCTGAACGAACCCGGTACCTTTGAGAGACGGCTTCTGATTCCATTTATTAAGCATGCCTGCTTTTGAAAGAACGCGCCAGGTGCTGGACGGACTGACGGCAACAATGTCCTGATCCAGCATCATGAAGGTTAGCCGACGATATCCCTCTAATGGGTTCTCGACAGCGAACTTGATAATTGCTTCCCGTTCCCAGAACGCCAGCCAGAAGTCACGCGGGATCGGGGCGTTGTGTTCGTTAGCTTTGCCGTACCGCTCGACCCAGGTGTAAAATTTGCTCTTTGAGACAACCAGCCAGGATATGAAGTGTTTCAGCGGAATCTCCGCTTTGTCGCTCCATTCTTTGGTGTAATCGACAACGGCATCGCGAATGTCATGGGGAACCCAGCCGCCTGTTAAAGCTCCCCAAGCTCTTTTTTTAGCTTGATGTGCTCCTCCATCAACTCGGAGAGCACTTCATGCTTTCTGATCAACTTGGCTTCGAGTTGCTGGATTTTGACTTCCTCAACACGCTTTTGAGGCTTGTCTTCGCGGGTAAATGCTGCTGCTCCATTCTCGAAAAACTGCTTCTGCCAGATATAGAAAATTGTTGGCTGAAGCTGATGTTTGTCACACAGATCTGAAACAGGTACATGCTCGACCAGATGACGACGTAAAATGGAAACTTTCTCTTCCGGGGTGTAATTGTGACGTTTCTTTCGCATGGACTTTCCTCCGTTCGTGATGGTTTATCACAAACGAACCAAAAGTCCTATTCACGCTGAGCCAATACATGGTAATGTGAGTCGAGCTTCACTCATATGTAGTTCCCCTTTGAATTTTATTTTGGCCAAAAATATTACAAAGCAATTTCCTTGATAATGTTTTTAAATACTCGAATTTAGCTGCTTAAGCTATATATTTTATTATGGCGGATTTGGCAAGACCCCTTACTCCTGTATGCATAATTGCATACCCAGAATAAGAGGTCTTGTATTTTATCTAGCAGTTTCAACTAGTTAGAGAGTTGGCAGGGGTACCTGGATTCGAACCAAGAGATGACGGCGTCAGAGGCCGTTGCCTTACCGTTTGGCTATACCCCTAAAATGAAGAGCACTCCTTGTAGCAAATAGGGTTCCTGCCGTCAAGACTTTTTCGCCCTTTCCCTCACCCTCGTGAAGCTTCAGCGCCAGCGACCATCGCTTGTATGTTGGCTGGTATCAATTTGTGGTTTCGCTCGGGGAGAGCTTTTTTCAACGCCGCTTCCAGTGAAGATCTCTGCAATGCACCGGATTTTTCAATATATGCGCCGCAGGCAACCATGTTGACCATACGCACATCGCCCCTGTCGAGGGCAATCTGGTTCATCGGAATCAGGATGACTTCAATGCCCGGCAGATCGATATGAGAAGTATCAACGAGACTGGAGTTGACAATGCAGATTCCGCCCGATTTTACTTTGGCAGCATATTTATCAAATGAAAGCTGATTGAGCAGTACCGAAACTGACGGATTCCCGACCACCGGAGAACCGGTGTCGCCATCTGCGAAGACGATCGTACACATCGCCGATCCACCACGTTTTTCAACACCGTAGGCCGGGAAAAAAGAGACATTTTTCCCTTCGTGAATGGCTGCATATGAAAGCAGATTGCCGGCCAGTAAGACACCCTGTCCGCCGTAACCGGCAAAAAATACATCATGGCGCATGAATGGTCTCCTGACTATAATTGTGCGGTGTTCTTGAAGATTCCCAGCGGGAAGTACGGGATCATTTCATCGGTCACCCGCTGGTTGGCATCAAGTGGACTCATACCCCAGTTGGTTGGGCAGGAGGCAAGTGCCTCTACAAAAGAGAATCCTTTTTTCTCCACCTGATAGCGGAAAGCAGTGTTAATCATTTTTTTGGCATTGAGTACATTTTTAGGGCTGTTAAGGGCCACCCGTGCCGAGAAGGCAACGCCGTCGAGGTTGGAAAGAAGTTCCGCCATTTTGAAAGGGGAGCCATCTTTCGACGTATCACGGCCATAGGGCGAGGTGGATGTCTTCTGACCCGGTAGGGTCGTTGGCGCCATCTGGCCTCCGGTCATGCCATAGGTGGTGTTGTTGACAAAGATTACGGTAATATCCTCGCCGCGATTGGCAGCATGGATAATCTCGGACATGCCGATGGCAGCAAGATCACCATCACCCTGATAGGTGAAGATAATCCGGTCAGGGCGGGCGCGCTTGGCACCGGTGGCTACGGCCGGAGCACGTCCGTGAGGCGCTTCAATGACATCAACGTCAAAGTATCCGTAGAGAAACACTGAACAGCCGACAGAAGCAACTCCGATTGTCTGACTGCGTATGCCGAACGCGTCCAGCGCGTCGGCAACAAGACGATGCACTGAGCCATGATGACAGCCGGGACAGAAGTGGGTTGAGACGTCTTTAAGGCTTTCTGGCCTGGTGAATACCTGTTTCATGGAATATATCCCCAACTGCTCAGGCGCGGGCCCGATAGTTTTTCTTGATCTGTTCAAAAAGTTCTTCCGGCGTCGGCAACGACCCTGCACCCGGTGGTCGGCCATAGAAGTCGACATCGGCATCCCGTGCTACGGAAAGGCGGACATCATCGATCATCTGGCCGGTGGAAAGCTCAATCGCCAGAAAATGTTTACAACGTGCGGAAAGTGCCGCGTACGTCTTTTTGGGGAACGGAAACAGAGTGATCGGCCGCATCAACCCGACTTTTATTCCGGCTTCACGCGCCATAGCGACAGCTGTTTTGGCTATTCGGGCCGTGGAACCGAAGGCGGTCACGATCAGTTCGGCATCGGACGTCTGCACCTCTTCCCAGCGGCATTCCTTTTCGGCCAGTTCCTGATAGCGGGCCAGCATCTTCCAGTGAAACTTCTCCATTTCGCCATCACCAAGATAGAGTGACTTTACAACGTTTTGCGGTTCTCCATCCTCCCTCCCCCGCACGACCCACTCCTTTGCCGGCAGAACTGTTTCCGGACGAGGATTGGGGGTTACGGACTCCTTCATCTGGCCGATAACGGAGTCCGCCAGAACCATGGCTGGTATCCGCCAGATATCAGAGAGGTCAAAAGCCAGCATGGTCAGGTCGTACATCTCCTGCACTGAGGAGGGAGCGAGGACAATAATACGGTAACCGCCATGCCCGCCGCCGCGCGTCGCCTGCCAATAATCGGCCTGAGAAGCGTCGATTCCTCCCAGACCCGGTCCGGCACGCATGACATCAACGATAACGCCGGGGAGTTCCGAACCGGCCATGTACGAAATCCCCTCCTGCTTGAGGGAGATGCCGGGACCCGATGATGAGGTCATGGCGCGAACTCCGGTTGCCGATGCCCCCAAAAGCATATTAATGGCGCCGATCTCGCTCTCGGCCTGAATAAATTCACCTCCAAGCAGCGGGAGTTCACGTGACAGATATTCCGGTATATCGCTCTGCGGCGTGATCGGATAGCCGAAATAACAGCGACAGCCGGCTTCAATGGCTCCCATCGCTACCGCTTCGTTACCCTTTACAAATATTTTTTCAAGCGGATTCGTTGACATGTACGTCACTCCTTAAAAACCGTGATAGCAACATCCGGGCACATCTCGGCGCAGAGTGAGCAACCGGTGCATTTTTCGGGTCCGGAAAAAACAGCCATGGCGACTCCCAGGCTGTTGAGGCTATCACTCAACGAGACCAATTTTTTCGGGCAGGCGATGGTACAGAGTCCACATCCTTTACAACGCTTTTCATCAATTAGAATATACGGCATTAATCCTCATCCTTTGCTGATTTCGAATCAATCCTTGTAGCAGATTCAAAACGTACGCGTCAAGCATCAAGCGAAGCGGCCACTAAATCCGTGACAAACCGTTTGCATTGGGAAAATGTCGCTGTATCAATCGTAATGGCCCTACCTGTTTACGACCTTCAGCTGCAAACAGGCAAGAACACCATCCATCTCACCTAACACCTCGTTATTCCAAAACCGCACCACTTCAACACCATGAGCATTCAAATAATTCGTACGAACCGCATCATATTCTCTGCCCTCGGGTTGATTATGTTGCCCGCCATCCAACTCGACCGCCAATTTCTTCTCGGGACAGTAAAAATCCAGAATATAGGAGCCTAAGCTGTACTGACGAAAAAACTTCATCCCAAAAAACTGCTTGTTACGTACTTTTGCCCAGAAAGCCCTTTCGGCGTCGGTCTGGTTTCGGCGTAACTCCCTTCGCCTGGTTTTCAAGACAGGGTCGTTCTTTAGAAAACTCATAACTCTCCCGACATAACATAAGAGACAAAGTCAAAGGCTCATAACGCCCCCCAACCCCCTCTTATTCTTAAGAGGGGGAGCTAAAGGCGAAGTCAAAAGCAGAGTCAAGTACAAAACCTTCAAACACCACTCTGCTACAACTTCGAGTCCCTCCCCTTATGTAAGGGGAGGCCAGGTGGGGTTACGCTTTTGACTTCAAATCGCCAGCCCCGGCAGGCATGCTTTCGATCAGTTGCGCCTGCAGAACAACACATCCAACCTGCCTACAGAGTTCGTTAAAGTGTGGAGGCTCGTTCATTGTCATTCTCAATTCAGCCAACATAATTGATTATGCACCTCGAATTTGGCAGAAGACTCGGCGTATGGGTGTGTCAATCCGGGGCGACCGCCCTCAGGTGGCCAGAAATGACGGCGGCTAATGGCCGCTAACTTATTACGCATTTCGCGCAATGTTCTTCCATTCCTCATTACTGATTATGGTGCTACGTACAACCTCAAGGTGCGAACAGCCTTCGATAGACTGAATCAGTTCCTTTGTAGCTCCTATAAGGCCTTTGGGCATCCAGGGACTGAGCGTGATCCGACCGATGCATTCTAAGGGTATTGGCACATCGAGAGAGGTGCAAAACTTTGTTGCTGATTCATAGAGTATGCGAACTTCCTTTTCGTCGATGAACGCGGCGCGCTTGACGAATGGATACTCTTCGAGTGGCAAGGCTATGCTTCGCGCTCCTTTGACTTTGCGGTAGTCCATCATTCCAACTGTCACCCCTGGCACGCCCTTTAGAGCTTTCAGCAGCCTTCCTTGGCGAAGGCGTATGCAGACTCCAGAGGCGTGGCCAGCAAATATCTTCCAGTGGTGGTAGGTCTCATCTGCCCCAGAAAGGCATACGGCCAGTGTTGTTTTCAGAGCTTTGCGACGCTTGTACTCGCTGACATAGAAGGAGTCATTGCTGTCGTCCCATGTACTTGGGTCTAAGAGAGTGAGCGACCGGTTTCGCAGCATGTGCAACGCAGCGGGTAGGTGTGTGTAGCGTCGAAGATAGGCTCGGGGCCCTGACTTAGGTGACTGCGGCATAACGTGAATACCTATTTGGCCTTCGGCGCTGAACATCGAAGACGGATTTAATTTTGATGGTTACCTGAAAGCTTGGCGCTCGGCGCCGCTGTTTTTTCCGGCGAGACATAACTCAGGCACAGGTTGACTACAGTGGGCGGTTTGGTGCCTGTTTTTCAACCATGTCCACAAACTCGGGGTGGAAAATACACAAACGATTATTGATCTCAGCTCCGAAAATCAATATTTTGTGTAGTGATCCGAGGCCCCAAGTACTCATCTGCAATCCCTGGGGGTTTGTGCCAAAATGAGACTCTAACTTTTCCCCCACCTGACGTACATAGGTTCCGAATCCGCCCTTCATATTTGGATGGGCGTATTCACATAGGTTATCGTATTCAGCGCGAGATCCACAAAATTCCTTATCCAAGTGGTCGATTGCAGTGAGTACTTGGATTGGCCCTTCTGGCCAAGCTGTATCGTCCCTTCTCCCAAACACAGCTGACAGCAGAAGGTTGTGAATCGATTCAGGGTCTGATTTTGCGGTGAACTCCCTCAGCTTTTTATGCATGTAGTACAATAT
>VFJW01000104.1 GCA_009885845.1 Geobacter sp. | reverse complement strand
GTATTTTCTACCTTTTACGGGTAGAAAATACTTCGTTAACGCACTTATCCCGCTTATCGGGGCAAATTTTTTTACCACTTAAACCTACCTGGTCTATAGACATGGGTAACGACGAAAGGAGAACATCATGAGCAAAATTTACGCAGACAACTCTCAATCCATCGGCAACACTCCACTGGTGAAATTAAATCACATTATCGGTAACTCAAAAGCGACTATCCTGGCAAAAGTCGAGGGGCGTAACCCGGCCTATTCTGTAAAATGCCGCATCGGCGCCAACATGATCTGGGATGCCGAGAAACGTGGTGTATTGAAACCGGGCGTTGAGATCATTGAACCAACTTCAGGTAACACCGGCATAGCACTGGCCTACGTTGCAGCTGCCCGCGGCTACAAACTGACCCTGACGATGCCGGAAACAATGAGCATTGAACGTCGACGGGTACTTGCGGCACTCGGAGCCAATCTGATTCTCACTCCGGGAGCAGAGGGAATGAAAGGTGCGATCAACCGAGCCGAAGAGATGGCCGCGGCCGAACCGGAGAAATACTTCCTGCCGCAACAGTTTAAAAATCCCGCTAATCCAGAGATTCATGAGAAGACAACCGGTCCGGAAATCTGGAATGACACTGATGGAGCAATTGATGTTTTTGTTGCAGGAGTGGGCACTGGCGGAACCATTACGGGTGTTTCCCGTTACATCAAGAACACCAAAGGTAAAAATATCATCTCCGTGGCGGTAGAGCCAAAAGAGAGTCCCGTAATCACCCAGCATTTGGCCGGTCAGCCTATTCAACCTGCTCCGCACAAGATTCAGGGAATAGGCGCAGGCTTCATTCCTGAGACACTCGACCTCTCTGTTGTTGATCGCGTCGAGCAGGTTGATAGCGCTGAAGCGATTGAATTCGCCAAACGCATGGCCAAAGAGGAAGGTCTGCTGGTCGGTATCTCCTGCGGTGCAGCAGTTGCTGCTGCGGTTCGGCTTGGCCAGTTGGATGAATTTGCCGGCAAGACTATAGTAGTCATCCTCCCTGACGGAGCGGAGCGATATCTTTCAACTGCCCTGTTCGAAGGAATCTAGTATGAGTGCAGCTGGAGCAGAATACCGGCTTGACGGCATTTATAAACAGCGTCAGGTCGGTTTCTATATGCAACGGATCAAACTGCCGGCTGGTGTAGTCTCCGCAGGTCAGGCTCGCGCCATCTCAGCAGTCTCCATCCGCTTCGGGCAGGGAACGGTTCACCTGACCACCCGGGGTAGTATGGAGATACACTGGTTGAAGGAAGAGGACCTTCCACAGGTCAAGCGTGAGCTGGTCAAAGCCGGTTTGACGTCGCGCGGCGCCTGCGGCGGGGCTGTACGTGGCATCACCTGCGGTAGTCAAGGCGCTCTTGGCTTTCCTGTTCTCGAAACACTTGCCAGACGTCTGCATCGCCATTTTTCCGGTAATCCGCGTTTCGAGCGGTTGCCGAAAAAATTCAAGATCGGCCTTGAGGCCGATGTGGTCGGTGGCAGGCACCTGATTCAGGATGTGGGTTTGGTGCTGGCGGGTCTCGAAGGCGGGGAAGCTCATTATGATGTCTGGATTGCCGGGGGACTTGGTCGGGAACCACAAGCAGCATTCCTGTTTGCCGAGGATGTGGCTGAAGAACGGATTATTCCTACAGTAGAGGCGATTCTCAAGGTCTATGCTGCTCACGCACCACCGCCGAAACGTCTTAAATTCCTGGCCAATAGATTCGGAGAAGCAAAACTGCGCGAACTGATCGAGGCCGAGGCATCATACCGGGAAGAAATTCCGGCAGTCAGCGGACTTTCGGAACACCTTGTTCCAAGGTCATCGGGGCACCAGCGTCTCGAATTGCCGATATTTGCGGGAAAATTAACATCGGAGCAGCTTTCTGCAATTGCAGATGCCGCCGATCGACTCTCCGACGGCGTCCTGATGGTGACCGCAGACCAGAACATCGCCTTGCATGTGGCGCCCGACGTTGATCCCGCAGCAGAACTGATCAAACTTCAGCAGTTAACCGGTATTGTTTTAACCAGTCCCGCGATCACGTTTCGAATCTGCCCCGGCAGTCATGAATGCCTGATGGGACTGGCTGCTACAAGAGAAGTGGCCGGAAGTCTGATGCCGCATATCAGTGATGCGGGTAAAAAAATGAGCTGGGCACTTTCGGGCTGTGCCAACTCCTGCAGCCAGCCGCAACTGGCGGATGTCGGTATTGTTGCTTCCCGCCTGACTGCTGATAACGCCGGACTGAAGACGCCACGTTTTGATATCTATCGTCGGCAGAATTCCGGGCTGGGGCAGAAAATACATGAAGGTTTGACAGAATTGGAACTGACTTATCTACTACAACATTTTGTTTAAACAGCCCGTAGTGAGCCGACAAAATTATCCCGCCACAAGGCCCCTGACTTTCTCTACAATATAGTTGCCGATCGGAATGGCCGATGTCGCTGCGGGTGATGGCGCATTGCAGACTGCCAGAGCCCGCTTACTGCTAACGAAGAGAAAATCGCTCACAAGTGCCCCGTCTCTGGTAACCGCCTGTGCACGGATTCCGGAGGGGTAGTCATGCAGGTCTTCGACGGTGAGAGCAGGGCAGTATTTTTGAACAAGTTCAAGATATCCGCTCTTGTAAAGAGCGTTTTTCAACTCCACCATGCTCACAGAAAAATTCCTGTACAGAATTTTGAGGAGTCCCGGATAGGTGAGCATCTCGATGCTGTCGCGCAGATTGAAATCGAACCTGCCGTATCCTTCACGCTTGAAAGCAAGAACCGCATTGGGACCGACCGTGACGGTCCCGTCGATCATGCGGGTGAGATGAACTCCGAGAAAGGGGAGTTCCGGGTCGGGAATCGGATAGATCAGATGGTTGACGATCCGGTTATGTTTTTCCCCCAGCAAAAAGTAATCGCCTCGAAACGGAATTATTTTGAACTCCGGCTTAATTCCCAGCATCCAGACAATCCGGTCAGCCATTACCCCGGCGCAGGCTACCAAAAAACGCCCGGTGAAACAGTCGGTTGCGGTCTCCACCGTTATCAGGTCAGGCTGTTCATGTATTGCCACTACAGTGCTGTTATAACGAACCTCGCCACCACCCTGCAGTACCAGTTCCGCCATTTTCTGCGTAATCTCCGTGTAGCTGACAATTCCGGTTGACGGCACCAGAAGCGCTCCGACTCCTGAAATATTCGGCTCGAGTTCTTTCAACTGCTGAGCATTCAGCTCCTCAACCGGTATTTCATTTTCGGCACAGCGGGTCACCAGTGCAGCCATTCGTCCTTGCTCCTGCTCGTTTGTCGCCACCAGCAGTTTGCCGCACTGTTCGTACCTGATGCCATGATCATCGCAGAATTTTTTAGTGGCGATGTTCCCTTCCTTGCAGAACCGTGCTTTCAGACTTCCCGGCGTGTAATAGACACCGGCATGAATGACCCCGGAGTTGCGCCCCGTCTGATGACAGGCCGGGCGCGATTCTTTTTCCAACACCAGTACCGAACAGCCGGGGAACGCCCGCTGCAGCTGCCAGGCGGTTGATGCGCCGATTATACCGGCTCCGATCACGATGTAGTCGTATGTCATAAGTTCACCTTTCGTACCATGAAAGAAAATGCTGCTGCTGCCGGGGAAAGAGTCCTTCCTTTTCTGTACACAAGAGAAAAACTACGGGTTATGGTAAGTCCTGTCAGATTAATCGCTACCAGATCACCTTGCCTCAGATCTTCACGAACAGCCATTTCAGAAATAAACGCAACGCCGCATCCTGCCAGCACCGCCTGTTTTATCGCTTCGCTGCTCGATATGGTAGCACATACCGTCAAGTCACCTGTTTTGATGCCATACTGCATGAGTGCGGCATCAACTACATCATTGGTCCCTGAACCTTTTTCACGCATGATCAGGGGTTCCGTCAGCAGTTCTTCCGGTCGAACATCTTCCCGCTCACTCCAGCCATGTCCTTTGCGAGCGACCAGTAGAATAAGATCACGCCCGAGCGGTTCTGAAGTGAACAGCTTGTGGTCTGCTGTTGTTCCGACGATCCCGATCTCAATGCGTTCTTCAAGCAGTTTTGCAAGAATCTCACTGCTGTCGCCTATCTCGACCTTTACGGTGATTCCCGGGTCGCTGTCGCGGAGAGCAGCTATCGCTTTTGGGAGCAGGTAGGTCCCGGGGATTGTGCTGCCGCCGATAGATATCTCAACGCCATCAGCCTTACGGAACTGCAGGATAGCCTGTTCGGTTTCTTTCACCGACCTGAGAACCTGCTGCGCGTGTGCAAGCATGATTTTCCCCGCCCCGGTTGGAATCGCCCCTCGTCCGGTGCGATCGAGCAGCCGAACTCCGCAGAGGCCCTCCAGAGTCGCAATATGCTGGCTGGCAGTCGATTGAGTGATGCAGGCGGCATCTGCTCCTTTCGAGAAGCTGCCCGTGGTGGCAACCGTCACAAATATTTCAAGCTGTTTGATATTCATACGGGCATACTATCGTAAAAACCAATTTGTGTCATCGCAAATATCGTATATATCAATTTGACTTGTTGTCTCATTGTTTTGTATAACAATCCGAATTTAAACAGAAGATATATGCGAAATAACAAAATTAAGGGGCAATGCATGAAAAATAAAATCTTATTGCTTGTTATAATGATGTGCCTGACGGTCGTTACGGCGGCTTCCGCCGCAAGCCGTTCCGGCGTTGTCACTCTTGACGTTGATCTTTCCACGCAGGATGTGACTAGAGAGGCAAAACTCTGGGTGCCATATCCGGTGACGGACCGATATCAGAGGGTGGGCGACATCAAGGTCAGCGGGGATTTTGCGTCGTCGGGCGTGTATACCGATGCAACCTATGGTACTCCAATACTCTATGCCGAGTGGCCGGCCAACTCAAAGAGCCGCAAGCTCAGCTTCTCCTTTGCCGTTGATCGAAAGGAGATTCGCCAAACGAATCTGCCAACCAGGGAACCCGCATGGAACCGGGCGGACTACGCCGAATATCTCAAACCTACGAGTCTCGGACCTATAGACGGCGAAGTAAAAAAGCTGGCGGATTCCATCACCAAAGGGAAGAAAACCGTACTTGCAAAAGCCCGGGCCATTTATGACTGGTGCTGCAGTAACATGTATCGGGATCCGAGCACGGCAGGTTGCGGCACAGGTGACGTCTGCGCCCTGCTGCAGGAGCCGGGAGGCAAGTGTACCGATATTTCGTCGGTTTATATTGCCCTCTGTCGTGCGGCAGGGGTGCCTGCTCGTGAAGTGTTCAGTGTCCGTCTCGGCAAAAAGGCCGTAGAGGATATAACCACCTACCAGCACTGCTGGGCAGAGTTCTTTCTTCCCGGATACGGCTGGGTGACTGCGGACCCGGCTGACGTACGCAAGGCGATGCTCGTGGAGAAACTCGAGCTGAAAGATCCGAAAGCAAAAGAGTATCGGGAGTTCTTCTGGGGCGGAATTGATCAGTACCGGGTGGTACTTGCCGTCGGCAGGGATGTGGTTCTCAACCCGTCTCAATCCGGTGCACCGCTTAATACTTTTGGCTATCCCTACGCCGAGGTTGGTGGCAATGCCATCGACTTCTATCAGCCGAAAAGCTTTATCTACCGATATGGCTTCAAGGAAAAGTAGCTAAAGTTTGATAGATTTCCACAATAAAAAAGCCCGGCAATTGCCGGGCTTTTTTATTGTGGTACACTTGTTCCTGAAAATCAGACCAGACCGTGAGCGACCATGGCGTTTGCAATCTTGATAAAACCGCAGATGTTTGCGCCGAGGACATAGTTGCCCGGTGCGCCGTACTCTTCGGCAGTTTCAAAACAGTTATTATGGATGTTGACCATGATGTCTTCCAGCTTTTTCTCGGTAAATTCGAACGTCCAGGAGTCGCGACCGGCGTTCTGCTGCATTTCGAGTGCCGAGGTCGCAACACCGCCGGCATTGGCGGCTTTGCCGGGGCCATACGCAATCTTGGCATCCAGGAATACCTTGACACCTTCAGGTGTGGTCGGCATATTGGCACCCTCTCCAACGGCGATACAGCCGTTTTTAACGAGAGTTGCGGCGTCCTTGCCGTTGATCTCATTTTGTGTGGCTGATGGCATGGCAACCTGGCAGGGGATATCCCATATATTGCCTTTGGCAATATATTTTGCGTGTTTGTGGGTCTTTGTATAATCTTCAATGCGCCGACGTTCGACTTCCTTGAGCTGCTTGATCAGAGCGAGATCGAGTCCTTTTTCGTCATAAATTACGCCGTTGGAGTCGGAACAGGCAACGCATTTACCGCCAAGCTGAGTGATTTTTTCGATGGTGTAGATGGCAACGTTTCCAGAGCCCGAAACAGTACATATTTTGCCGTCGAAAGAATCCTTACGTGCCTTCAGCATTTCATTGACGAAGAACGTAGCACCGTAACCGGTTGCCTCGGTACGGACCAGTGACCCGCCCCAGGTGAGCCCTTTTCCGGTAAGAACACCCGGCTCATAGCGATTGGTGATGCGTTTGTACTGGCCGAACATATAGCCGATCTCACGGCCGCCAACGCCGATATCTCCGGCAGGAACGTCGGTGTGCTCGCCGATATGGCGATACAGTTCGGTCATAAAACTCTGGCAGAAGCGCATGACTTCATCGTCAGTCTTGCCTTTGGGATCAAAATCGGAACCACCTTTGCCGCCGCCAATCGGAAGACCGGTCAGCGAGTTTTTGAAGCACTGCTCAAAACCGAGAAATTTGATAATACCCAGATACACTGACGGGTGAAAGCGGAGACCGCCCTTGTAGGGGCCTAAAGAGCTGTTGAACTCAACCCGGAAGCCGCGATTGATCTGTACTTTGCCCTTATCATCCTGCCACGGCACCCGGAAGATAATCTGACGTTCCGGTTCACAAATACGCTCGATGATCTTGCGCTCAAGATACTGCGGGTTTTTAACCACAACGGGTCCGAGGGATTCGAGTACTTCGAGAACCGCTTGATGGAACTCGGTTTCGCCGGGGTTTCGCTTCAATACTTCCTGATACATGCCGTCGATTTTTTCATCCAACTTTGCCATTGTTGCCTCCGACTGAGTAAAATGTATGCAGTTATGCCAAAAAAATATGCAAACCGCATTGAATGTGAGCAAAATGTATGCAGAAACTGTACCATGAAAACTGGCCACAGCCCTATAATTGATCAAAAGTTTAAAAATCAGTCAGTTGTCTTTTGAAATGATGATAATGTGGGCAAATAATGGAGCTTGGTTGTCGCCGTTGTGTGTAGCTAATGTACTTGAATGAGTTTATAATAAGTACCATTGAGTTGATTCCGATGATTGCTGGTCGGTTTTTGTAATTCGGTTCGCGAAAGAAGGAGCGTAAAAAGCGAGTACTCATTTGTGTTTTTTTGATACTCATTATGATGCCAATGGTTTTTGAAGTGTTCAGGTCTATTTCCGGATCAATGTGCATTATCACTCTGCTTTTGATTTAAAACGCATAGTAACCCGTACATTTTTTAGAGTGGCACGCTCCCTGCTTAAGAAAACGTCCGCACTTGATTGCGGACCAAACAGATTCTCAGATATACCGGAAAAAGGTTAACCAATGAAAAACAACCAGCCACCAATGAAGCAGGGTCTCTACGATCCACAATTTGAACACGACGCATGCGGCGTCGGATTCGTTGTAAATATCAAAGGCAGGAAATCTCACCAGATCGTCAGTCAGGCGCTTGAGATACTTGTCAATCTTGATCACCGCGGCGCCTGCGGCTGTGAGCCGAATACCGGAGACGGTGCCGGTATTCTCATGCAGATGCCGGACAGGTTCCTGCGCTCGGTCTGCTTGCCGCTTGGCATAGAGCTTCCCGAGTTTTCCCATTACGCAGTCGGCATGATCTTTACCTCTCCGAAAGCGACGGAGCGCAATAGTGCCCGGCATATTCTGGAAAAAATTCTGGTCGAGGAAGGTGTTGAGACTCTCGGCTGGAGAAACGTGCCGACAGACAACTCCTTATTGGGTAATACCGCCTGGGCGGGTGAGCCGATGGTGCGGCAGCTGTTCCTTAAGCGCCCGCAGGAATGTTCCGATGAGCAGTCCTTCAATCGCAAACTCTATGTTATCAATCAGCGGGCAACCAACGAAATCCGTCGTGCGGCCGTTGACGAGCATTGGTACGTCTGCAGTCTCTCCACCCGAACCATAATCTATAAAGGCATGCTCATGCCGGTACAGGTGGACAAGTTCTACCCGGAACTCACCGACTCCGCCATGGAAAGCGCCATCGCACTCGTGCATTCCCGTTTCTCCACCAATACATTCCCAAGTTGGGACCGTGCTCATCCGTATCATTTTCTGGCCCATAACGGTGAAATCAACACCCTGCGCGGCAATGTGAACTGGATGAATGCCCGCCAGAATCTGTTTGAGAGCAGCCTGTTCGGCGAGGACATGAAAAAGGTGCTGCCTATCATTAATACGAGAGGTTCCGATTCGGCTATGTTCGATAACTGTCTTGAACTGCTCGTTATGAGCGGTCGGACTCTGCCGCATGCAGTCATGATGATGGTTCCTGAACCGTGGGAAAACCACGACGGCATGAGTGCAGAAAAAAAGGCTTTTTATGCGTATCATTCCTGTCTGATGGAACCGTGGGACGGGCCGGCTGCGATTGCTTTTACTGATGGCCGCAGTATCGGTGCGCTGCTTGACCGTAACGGGCTCCGTCCGTCCCGCTATTATATCACCAGCGACGATCTGGTCATCATGGCCTCGGAAGCAGGCGTCCTCCATATCGAGCCGGGACGCATTCTGCGTAAAGGACGTCTCGAGCCGGGGCAGATGTTCCTGGTAGATACGGAGCAGGGACGCATAGTTCCTGATGAGGAGATCAAGCGGGAACTAGCGGAAGCCAATCCGTACGGCCAATGGTTGAAAGAGAATTCAATTCTGATAGAGGACCTGCCTTTCACATCTGATATGCACCTGCCGGATCGGAGTTCCCTGACGCAGCGACAGCAGGCATTCGGTTATACGTATGAGGATCAGCGTGTTGTTCTGGGGCCGATGGCTGTTGACGGCATCCAGCCGCTCGGCTCTATGGGCACCGACACGCCGCTGGCGATACTTTCCGGTCAAAACCAGCTGCTGTACAATTATTTCAAGCAGCTGTTCGCACAGGTCACTAATCCGCCGATTGATCCGATTCGCGAAGAGATTATCACCTCAACAACCACTTTAATCGGTTCAGAGGGTAACCTTCTGGAACCTTCAGCAGCCAATGCACGGATGATTAAACTCCAGCATCCGCTGCTCTGCAACCAGGAGCTGGAAAAACTGCGTCAGATTGATCTCCCTGGTTTTAAATCAGCCACATTGTCGCTGCTCTTTCCGGTTCTGCGAGGTGCTGCAGGGATGGAGCGGGGGCTGGAGGCTCTGTTTGCGGCCGCAGATGTTGCTGTTGAGGCAGGGAGTAACATACTGATCATCTCCGATCGCGGAGTTGACCGCGATCATGCGGCAATTCCGGCACTGCTGGCGGTATCCGGCCTTCATCATCATCTCGTAAACAGCGGTACCCGCACCAAAGTTTCGCTGGTACTGGAATCAGGAGAACCACGCGAGGTGCATCATTTTGCCGTGCTGCTTGGTTACGGGGTCAATGCTATCAATCCATACCTGGCGTTTGAATCTCTGGACGATATGCTTCTGCAGGGGATGCTGCCGGGACTCGATCACAAAAAATCGATCAAGAATTACATCAAGGCTTCCATCAAGGGAGTTGTCAAGACCATGGCCAAGATGGGGATCTCCACCGTGCAGAGTTACCGTGGTGCCCAGATCTTCGAAGCGGTCGGTTTGCACCGCTCTGTCATCGACCGCTATTTTACCTGGACTCCATCGCGCATCGGTGGAACCGATATTGACGGCATTGCCCGTGAGCTGATGGAGCGCCACGCACGGGCCTATCCGGAACGGGTGGCCGCAGATGAGACTCTTCCTGCAGGGGGCGTTTATCAGTGGCGTAAGGACAGTGAGGAACATCAGTACAATCCACTGACGATTACTTCGCTCCAGAAAGCAACCCGTACGGATGATTATCAGGAGTTTAAGGTGTTCTCCTCGCTGATCGATGATCAGAACACCCGCCATTATACCCTCCGGGGACTGCTGAACTTTAAAGATAATATACCTTCAGTGCCGCTCGATGAAGTCGAGCCAGTTGAAGCAATCATGAAACGCTTCAAAACCGGCGCCATGTCATACGGCTCAATCAGCAAAGAGGCGCACGAAACACTCGCGATCGCCATGAACCGTATCGGGGGAAGATCCAATACCGGTGAGGGGGGAGAAGATCCGGAACGTTTTACCTGGACCAACGAGCAGGGTGACTCAAAAAACAGCAACATCAAGCAGGTGGCATCGGGACGTTTTGGTGTGACCAGTGACTATCTCACCAATGCCGGCGAGTTGCAGATCAAGATGGCTCAGGGGGCAAAGCCGGGTGAGGGGGGCGAACTACCGGGTCACAAGGTATATCCCTGGATTGCCAAAACCCGTCACACAACACCGGGTGTCGGGCTGGTTTCGCCGCCGCCGCACCATGATATCTACTCCATTGAGGACCTTGCCGAACTGATCCACGATCTGAAAAATGCCAACCGCCGTGCCCGTATCAGCGTCAAGCTGGTGTCCGAGGTCGGTGTCGGCACCATTGCCGCCGGTGTTGCCAAGGCACACGCCGATGTTGTCCTGATCAGCGGTTATGACGGCGGTACCGGGGCGTCACCGATCTCCAGCATCAAACACGCCGGTCTCCCCTGGGAGCTCGGTCTGGCAGAAACGCACCAGACCCTGCTGTTAAACAACCTGCGCAGCAGGATCATAATTGAAGCCGACGGTCAGTTGAAGACCGGTCGGGACGTGGCCATCGCCGCGCTGCTGGGTGCCGAGGAGTTCGGATTTGCCACTGCACCGCTGGTGACTCTGGGATGCGTCATGATGCGCGTCTGCCACAGCAACACCTGTCCGACCGGGGTGGCTACTCAGGATCCGGAACTGCGCAAGAACTTCATCGGCAAACCGGAGTATGTTGTTAATTTCATGCGTTTTGTCGCTCTGGAACTACGGGAGATAATGGCACAGCTCGGTTTCCGTACGCTGAACGAAATGGTTGGCCGCTGCGATGTGCTGGAGGGCAACAAGGCAATTGATCACTGGAAGACGCAGGGGCTCGATTTTTCAAATATTCTGCATCAGCCGAAAGTCGCGTTGAATGTCGGACGGTACTGCACCGACAAACAGGATCACGGCCTGGAAAAATCAATTGATATGACCAGGCTGCTGGATATCTGTCAGCCGGCAATCGAGAAGGGTGAAACGGTCAGTGCCGAACTGTCTATTACCAATGTCGACAGGGTAACGGGAACTATTCTCGGTAATGAAATCACCCGTCATCATGGCGCTGCAGGGTTGCCGGACGATACGGTCAACCTCACCTTCAACGGTTCTGCCGGGCAGAGTTTCGGGGCTTTCATACCGCGCGGAATTACCTTGAAATTATCGGGTGACGCCAACGATTACCTTGGGAAAGGGCTTAGCGGCGGAACGATCATTGTCTATCCGCCCGTGGGATCAATCTTCAAAGCAGAAGAAAACATTATCGCCGGTAATGTCGCATTTTATGGTGCAACCAGCGGTACGGCCTACATCCGCGGCATGGCAGGCGAGCGGTTCTGCGTCAGAAACTCCGGAGTCAACGCTGTTGTTGAAGGGGTCGGCGATCATGGCTGTGAATACATGACCGGTGGAGTCGTGGTAATTCTCGGGTCGACCGGTCGCAACTTCGCTGCAGGTATGAGTGGCGGCGTGGCCTATGTCTTTGACGAGCAGGGTGATTTTGCTTCCCGTTGCAATAAGGAGATGGTCGGTCTTGAGTCTCTTGATGAATCAGACGCCGTCACACTCAAGGGGATGATTGAAAAGCATGCTGAAAGCACGGGCAGCTCCCTTGCAACAATGATGTTGATCAACTGGCAGAATGTTCTGAAGCGGTTTGTCAAGGTTATGCCGACAGATTACAAGCGGGTGCTGCAGGCATTGGCTAAAGCGAAGGCCGCCGGTCTCAGCGGTGATGATGCCCTGGCCGCCGCCTTTGAGGAAAACTCGCACAGCGGGCATTGAACCTGGAAAAACTATTTAACACAGAGACACAGAGACACAGAGTTCACAGAGTTCACAGAGATAGTGTCAAATCAGAATGTTTTCGCTGAATTAGTAGTATTTTGTGGGTTCACCCAATAAATGGAACTCGCAATTAATTTTACTTACTATGACTTCTCTGTGTTCTCTGTGACTCTGTGTTTCAATTGCCGGTTTTAGGTTTAAAACACGTATTTTTATCTGGCATGGACGTTTAAGAAATATCTAAGTACAGGGAAACGATTATGGGAAAACCAACTGGATTCATGGAATATACACGCGAAGTGCCGGCTGACCGGGCACCTCTGGAACGAATTAATGACTGGAACGAATTCCATCTGCATATGCCGGATGAAGAGTTGCGCTCCCAGGGTGCCCGCTGCATGGACTGCGGCGTACCGTTTTGTCACAGCGGCGTGCTGATCAGCGGCATGGCCAGCGGCTGCCCGATCAACAATCTGATTCCGGAATGGAATGATCTGATCTACCGGGACTTCTGGCATCAGGCTCTGGACCGGCTGCTCAAGACTAACAACTTTCCGGAATTTACCGGTCGTGTCTGTCCCGCCCCCTGCGAAGGCTCCTGTACTCTCGGTATAATTGATCCGGCGGTTACGATAAAAAATATCGAAGTAAGCATTATTGAGCGCGGTTTTGAAGAGGGGTGGATAGCTCCGGCACTTCCGGTCATGCGTACCGGGAAAAAAGTTGCCGTGATCGGCTCGGGCCCCGCCGGACTTTCCGCCGCCGCTCAGCTCAACAAGGCCGGCCACCTCGTGACGGTTTTTGAACGTGCCGACCTTCCCGGCGGACTGCTGATGTACGGCATCCCCAATATGAAACTCGACAAGCGTCAGGTTGTGCTGCGCCGTATCAAGCTGATGGAAGCTGAAGGGGTCTCCTTTGTCTGCAATACTGACGTGGGGGGGGATGAATTCCCGGCCGCGAAGCTGCGCAGCGAGTTTAACGCCGTGGTCATTGCGACCGGGGCCACCCTGCCGCGCGATCTTCAGATTGAAGGGCGTTCCCTGAAGGGGATTCATTTTGCCATGGAGTTCCTGACCGCCAACACAAAAGCCATCCTGAACGGCGGCGCAGATTTCATATCCGCCGAGGGGAAGGACGTCATCATCATTGGTGGCGGCGACACCGGAACCGACTGCGTCGGTACTTCGCTCCGCCATGGCTGCAAAAGCGTCACCCAGCTGGAAATACTGCCGCGGTCTCCTGACCAGCGTGCTGCTGACAATCCCTGGCCGGAATGGCCCAAGACCCACAAGGTGGATTACGGTCAGGAAGAAGCCGCCGCGAAATTCGGTGCGGATCCACGCGTGTACCTGACAACTGCTACCCGTTTTGAGGGCGATGAGGATGGCAATGTCACAGCCGTGCATACCGTTGAGGTTGCCTGGCAGAAAAATGAAAATGGGCAGTACATTCCGCAGCCGGTTCCCGGCACTGAGCGGGTGCGCCCAGCCGGTCTGGTACTGCTGGCGATGGGTTTTCTCGGGCCGGAGCAGCGTCTGATTGATGCATTCGATCTGAAGACAGATTCCCGCAGCAATATCAATGCAGAGTTCGAAAAATACAGCACCAGTATACCGGGTGTCTTTGCCGCCGGCGACTGTCGCCGCGGTCAGAGCCTTGTGGTGTGGGCTTTCAATGAAGGTCGCGGAGCGGCCCGTGAGTGTGACCGCTATCTGATGGGGAACAGCGAACTGCCGTAATCATGGCAACGAAGATGAGTAGTTTGAATCATAGTGCAAGTTCAAGGTAATGAAGCCCACCCGGCGTAATCGGGTGGGCTTCTTCTTGTTTGGGCGCCAATACCGGTATGAAGAGGGCGACTGACAGTCGGTAGAGCCGTGACAATTGCGGTTATACCTATTCAGATTATTTCCCGGTAATATATATTTTTGTCATTGACTCATCCCTTTAAACAGGTGTAAATTGCGCCCGACAGTCAAATTGGTAATTCGGTACGCAAATAGCAAATAACGTCAACTTCAGGTCAGAGACCTGGCGGAGATCGTGGCTGAGCGGATAACGGTATAAAAACTTAATCCACCACGGAGACACGGAGAAAACTTGAGGAACAACAGAATGGTAAGCGGTTAAGGTTTTAACAGATACTTTTTTATCGTTCTCTTTTGACTTCCTCCGTGCCTCCGTGCCTCCGTGGTAAATGTTTCAGGATAATAATTTTTGGAGGTAACCCATGAAACTGCTTGTCTGCATCAAACAGGTCCCTGACCTTGAATCCCGTTTCAAAGCGAACGCCGAAGGAGTCTGGTACAACGAAACCGACCTTGCCTT
>VFJW01000087.1 GCA_009885845.1 Geobacter sp. | reverse complement strand
GGAGGCTCCTGCAGCCATAACAGTGCTGGTTGATAATGAGGCAGCCCGCCAGAATGTCAGTCGATTCCTTGAACACCAGAAGTTTCAGGTCAACAGTGAACGTGAGGGAGACAGGTTTCGGGTCTCCGGCACGCGAAAGCATGGATCGAATGCTCCCGGAATCACACCGTCATCGAATGCCGCGAAAAAAGAGGAAACTGGAACGAAAAATATCATGGTTCTGGTCACGAGCACTCACATGGGTCATGGCGATGATGGCCTGGGTGACATGCTGATGTTTAATTTCCTGAAAACGCTTAAAGAGATGGGTCCCGACCTTCGACTGGTTGCCTTCGTCAACAGCGGCGTCAGTTTTACGGCGGAAGGCTCTGAAGCGGTGCCTATCTTACAGGAACTTGCCGGAAATGGTGTTCAGATCCTTGCGTGTGGCGCCTGTCTGGCGTACTTCCATATTCTGGATAAAATTCAGGTCGGTGAGGTCACGAATATGCTTGAAATAGTCACCGGCATGAAAGATGCCGACAGCGTGATAACACTTTGACCGAGCGGAAAACCAGCCATGCCTGAAAAGATATCGTTTACACCCGAATTGATTGACACCCACTGCCTGATCGACGTGAGAACCCCCCTGGAGTTTGAGGAGGATCACATCCCCGGTGCATACAACGTTCCTCTGCTAAGCAACGAAGAGCGGGTGGAGGTCGGGACCATCCACAAGCAGATCGGGCCGGTCGAGGCACGTCGGCGGGGGCTAGAACTGACCTGTGCCCGGTTTCACAGCATGGTTGATCAGATAACCTCACGTGCTTCCGGCAGACCGATAGTGATTTACTGCTGGCGGGGAGGCCTGCGCAGCCTCTCTGTCGCCACGCTGGTCGAAATGAGCGGGATACCGGTCCGGCAGCTTGCCGGCGGCTATAAAGCATTTCGTAGCAGGGTAATCGAATATTTTGATGAGTGTGTATTTCCTGCTCCGCTCATCGTACTGCACGGAATGACCGGCACCGGCAAAACAACCTTTATCAACGGCCTCAATCCCACGACCTGGTCAGCAATTGACCTTGAAGGGCTTGCATGTCACCGCGGTTCAGCGTTCGGCGCACTTGGACTGAAGCAGGATTTCACCCAGAAACATTTTGAAACCTCCCTGTGGAACGCCTTCAGGCAAGTGCCTCCGGACAGACCTGTCGTAGTGGAGGGAGAGAGTCAACGCATTGGGAAATACTCCCTGCCGGGCCGCCTCTACGGAAAAATGGCAGAAAGTTGCAAGGTCTGGTGCTCTGCCTCTACTGAAACCCGTGTTACACGGCTCACGGAAGAGTACGCCCGCACCGAATATCGGGACGAGATGTTGGAGGCACTTGAACGGATCAGAAAAAAACTTGACGGCCCTCGATATATCGAACTGAAAAACTTGATTGAAATGTGGGATGTAGAGGGAATTGCCCGGGGCCTGATTGAAGGGTACTACGACAGAATGTACTATAAAAACCGCCCCTGGACACCGGATCTGGAATTGGAACTGGAGGATTTCGGGCAGGCGGAAAAAGAACTGGGAGAGTTTTGGGGCGGAAGAGCATAAACTTTCGAAACAAAAATACTCAGATCAGGTTTTTAAACCTAAGAAACTTTTCAAGGCCTGCCCCTTGCAACATTGGCTGGAGGTAGAAACTATCTGGCAGATATTTGAAGCGTCGCCAGTCGCACACTCCGGAAGCAACCGCCATAGCACCCGCCCACCTTCCTGCTCTTCACTGTTTCCTCTTAGATATCCTGCTGAACTACTTTTTTAATGAAGACTAATTCCCGTGTCATTCAGTCACATTTTCTGATATACAAACACAGTTTCAAAAACGATGACTGGATGGATTTAAGCAGCGTCGATCCTCCACATACAAAGCCTTCAGGAAAAAAACCTTTTAGCCGGGAGACCGCCCCTGAAAACGCAAAAATACTCCGTGAACCAGCACCTGATCGAAACCATCCTTGCCTGGGTTAACTCCGGCGAAATTGCCATACATGAAATTCAAAGGGCATCTTATTTAATTTAGGGTAGATAAGTAAGGTGTCCCCTGAATTCCGCCCGGCCAGTTGCGCCTGCCGGACGCTAAAGCACTCATTGAGGAGGCCACTGCATGAAATATCAGCCCCCCTACACCATCACACCACAGATATTGCAGCGGGTAGCAGAGATCGTCGAGCAGTTGACTCGCTGGTCGGTGTCAGGTGACTCTGCCCTGTCGCCGCAGTTGCGGCGTAACAACCGCATCCGCACCATCCAGGCATCGCTGGCCATCGAAAACAACACCCTGAGCATCGAGCAGGTGACCGCCGTATTGGATGGGAAGCTGGTGCTCGGCTTGCCGCGTGAAATTCAGGAGGTGAAGAACGCCTTTGCCGCCTATGAACAGCTGCCGGAGTGGCAACCCCATTCCAGCGTCGATCTGTTGGCGGCCCATGGCCTGCTAATGGCGGGACTGGTGGATGAAGTCGGTGTCTTCCGCAGTGGCGGAGTCGGAGTCTACAACGACAAGGAACTGGTGCACATGGCTCCGCCTGCTGCTCTTGTCGCCGGGCAAATGTCTGATTTGCTGGCCTGGCTGGCATCGGCTCCGGTGCATCCTCTGATTGCCAGTTGCGTGTTCCATTACGAATTTGAGTTTATCCACCCGTTCGCGGATGGTAATGGCCGCATGGGGCGTTTGTGGCAGACGCTGATTTTAAGCCAGTGGCAGCCGATGCTGGCGTATCTGCCAGTCGAATTGGTGATCAGAGAGCGACAGGCAGCCTATTATCAGGCATTGGCCGAGTCTGACAAGGCGGGCAATTCAACCGTTTTCATCGAGTTCATGTTGCAGGCGTTACAGGATACCCTGACGGAAGCCCTCTCAAAAACGTCGGTGAAAACGTCGGTGAAAACGTCGGTGAAAATCATTGCCGAGCTGAGACAGGACGGTTTGCTGACCATTCCGGAACTCGCCAAAATCATCGGCGTCACAACCCGATCCATTGAACGCAATCTGCAAAAGCTGCAGGAGGAAGGAAGGTTGCGTCGGGTCGGGGCGGACAAGGGCGGCCATTGGGAGGTAGTGAAGTGACCGAAATAAGCCGGCTGATCATTTGTCGCCGACATTTCTGAACGGATGGGCTATCTCTCGGCACTTGAGTCGGAATCAAGGACGCTACCCCCCAAGTCACCCCTCAAGTCACCCCCCAAGTCGAGGGGGAGCAATTACAATCAGAGAAACCATGACCGAAGAATTATTCGGGACAGATCTATTTTATTTCCATAATTTACAAACTTGACAAGGCGCATGTTGTGCGCATAATATGACACTCAGGAGGTGCGCTATGCAAAAATCTAGAATAAATCTTACTCTTGACGCCGACTTAATTGACTTTATTAAGGAATATGCTGAAACTCAGCGAACAACTGTTTCCGAAGTCTTTACCCAATTCGCTTTAAAGCTGAAGCGGGTTAAAGAGAATGACCCGACTGAAACGATTCTGGCAGACCCTGATTTTTCTGATTCGCTTTTAAGCACAATTGAGCGAGTTAAAGCAGGTACGGTCAGCTGGCTCAGCTATGATGAGGTCTTTAAATGAATCTTGTTTTCAGTGACGAGTTTGCTGCGTCTCTAAAAAAGCATAGTGCAATCAAAGAAGCCGTCCGAAAAAAGGTGAATATGATTTGCGAAAGTCCTGTGGCTCTGGGTGAACCGCTCAAAGGAAACTTTCGTGGTTTCTACAGTTGTCCCGTCAAACGCAATTTTCTGATTATTTTCCTTTACTGCGCAACTTGCAGAAAGAAGGGGGATGATGCCATTGTCCTCTGTGCAGATTGTCCTGACTGCCTTGACGACACCATCAAGTTTATTGCACTTGGTCCCCACGATAAAGCTTATTGGGGGTGATTACAGGGGTCGGCTTTTTCAACTTTCGATACAAAATTACGGGAAGATCGAAAACAATAAGAAGCAGATCAATGCGCAAATGACTGACGATACTTGTTGATTTCCCTGATCAGCTCCGTTCGGTCGAAATAAATTTCATTCCGTTTAATTTTCCCCTCATCATTGAACTGCAAAAAACAAAGCCCGACGCACTCAACGTTTTTATCTCCCACCGGAATACTGGCCGACAACTTACCGAGAAATCCCTCTTCAATCGGAATCGCCTCAACCAGAGACCAGACCCAGGTCGGATTGTTGCTTGCCACTTTAGTGAAATAGGCAAACAGATGTTCTTTACCCTCTATCCCCAGCGGACGCCCCGGATCAAGAAAATAAGCATCATCTGCATAAAAAGCAGACAGTTCTTTGGGACGGTTTCCCGTCCAGGCCGGCAGCCAACGCGAGGCAAACTCTTTAGCTTCTGCTTGAGTCATCATCTTTAAAACTCCTTATTCCAATTCCAGATCAAAGCGCCCTCTTCGTTAGCTCGTCCTAGTAAGTTACGAATTAGTTTCTGTGTTTTCATGCAGAAAATAATTCGGCTAACGCACTATCCTATTTTTCAGGGCCGGTTCCTCAACATACTGTTTGTATGCTTTCGTCACCTCGAACCTCACTGCCTTGACTGCATCTTTGATTTGAAATTGGTATTTTTTGGCATGGTAATCACATTCAATCCGTCAGTAACAGCTAGGTGTAGAAAGGTAGCGTTAGAGCGCTACAAATACAAGTGGTTTTTCTCTAAGGAGCCGTAAATGAATAACTTGGTCAAAATTGCGCTCAGATTTAGATCAGATTTGGCTGTGATAATTGAAGCGAACCGCAGACGTAACCAAAGTTACGTTGAGGATTTGCTGATTGAATCGCGGACAAAGATGGCCTGAAGATGAGATGCAAGATGGCCATGTTATTTGTTTACAGCTCCTAAGTTGAGGAAACATCTCCAAATATCTGCTGACTGCATGGCACTTCCGAGCCCTGAAATCATACTATAGGAACAATATTTTGGAGAAGTGAATCAAAACGTGCCGTGAAATATCTTTCACACAGGGCGATCGCACATATATTACAAATAACTGTAATTACATATGTATTATCAAACTATCCGGATCAGGACCCGTGGCCGGGATTCTTTAAACCGGCTTATTCAACAGATTCAATAAAAAAATGTAACCAAAAAACAATTGAGATATAAATTTGTTTTATTTGCGGTTGACATGAACGTAAAAGGAATATACTCTGTCGCCGGTTCTGGTGCCAGGTAGTCCAGACCGCAAAGGGGACGGTATGTCAAGCGCTGAAAGAGCCGGGGATGAAGGTATACGGCTTCTCCATGACCTGAGCAAAGAAGAATTGATACATATCATTGTAGACGATGCAAAAAACTGGCTGGCTCATGACGGTGTCTGGTTTCAGGCGGTAGAGAAACAGTACGGCATGGAAGCGGCTGTCGCAATTGACACGGAGGCGTGGAGGCATTTTACCGTCATTGAGGCCCGCCGCATCATGGAGCGCCTGGGAATGAAAGCGGGCGGCGGCATTCCTGCGCTGGTCGAGTGCCTGAAACATCGATTTTATGCCCGCCTCAATCTGCAGGATGTTATCGAGCAAAGTGACGAACGGGTTGTCTTCCGCATGCTTGATTGTCGGGTCCAATCGGCACGTAAGCGAAAGGGGCTCGCCGATCATCCCTGCAAATCGGTCGGCATCGTCGAATACAGTGAATTTGCGAAAACGGTAGATCCCCGCATTAAAACGAACTGCATCTCCTGTCCGCCTGATGAACACCCGGAAAAATTCTGGTGCGCGTGGGAATTTACACTTTCATAGATACAATGATTATCCAAACCGGAGGGATGAACAGATGAATCCGACTGCTATTGAGCCGTTCAAAACAACCCACAAAGTGCGTATTGTTACCGCAACCAGCCTGTTTGATGGTCACGATGCCGCCACGAACATGATCCGCCGGCTGCTGCAGTCGTCCGGAGCCGAAGTCATTCATCTGGGTCATAACCGCTCGGTTGAAGAAATCGTCACCGCAGCGATCCAGGAGGATGCCCAGGGAATAGCGGTCAGCTGTTATCAGGGAGGCCACGTCGAATTTTTCAAATACATCATTGACCTTCTGAGGGAACGCGGCGAAGGGCATATTAAGGTTTTTGGTGGTGGAGGCGGAGTAATCGTACCGGATGAGATCGCCGAGATCGAAGGGTATGGCGTCCGGAAAATATTCTCACCGGATGATGGCCGCAGGATGGGGCTGCAGGGAATGATCAATCTTGTTTTGAAGGAGTGTGACTTCGCCCTTCATCGTGACATTGCCGCAGAGACTTCCCGGCTTGCCGAGAGGGATATCCGCTCGGTCAATACATTGATAACTCTTGCTGAACAGGCGGTTCATGATCACGCTTCCGGTTATGCGGCCCTTCGGGAGACCATTAAAGGGATGGCACAGGATGTGCCGGTAGTCGGCATCACCGGAACCGGCGGTGCAGGCAAAAGTTCTATCACTGACGAACTGGTGCTTCGTTTCACCCGTGATTTCCCTGATAAGAGTGTTGCCATCCTGGCGGTTGACCCTTCGCGTCAGCGGACAGGAGGCGCCCTGCTCGGCGACAGAATCCGGATGAATTCAATCAATTCGAACCGGATCTATATGCGTTCTCTGGCAACGCGCGACTCCCAGACGGAGCTGTCGGCCGCCATTCAGGATGCCATTGATGTTGTGCGTGCGGCCGAGTTTGATCTGGTATTTGTCGAGACAAGCGGCATCGGCCAGGGTAATGCCGGGGTCGTCGGGGTATGTGACGTTTCACTGTATGTCATGACCTGCGAATTCGGTGCTCCGACTCAGCTGGAGAAGATCGACATGCTCGACTTTGCCGATGTGGTCGCCATTAACAAGTTCGAGCGCAAGGGGGCCGAAGATGCCCTCCGTAATGTCCGCAAACAGTACCGGCGCAACCGCAATCTCTTTGATGTGACTGATGAAGAGTTGCCGGTATTCGGCACCATCGCTTCCCAGTTCAATGATCCCGGCACCAACATCCTCTATCTGGCCCTGCTCAATGCCGTCAACGGCAAAAAAGGAACCGGCTGGCAATCCTCTCTGAAGATTGCAGAGCGCGAGAGTCTTAAGAAGTACATCATACCACCAGACCGTGTGCATTACCTGGGGGAGATCGTCCACGCCGTGCGGGGATACCGCAGGCAGGTCAGGGAACAGGCCGGCATCGCACGACGACTCTTTCAGCTTCATGGTGCCCGGGAGGTCTTGTGTGAGTCAGGTTCTCTCGAAGAGCTGGATAAGCAGATTATGCTCTTTGATGGCAGACTCCACGAGGAGCCGAAAAAGATTCTCAAGGAGTGGCCGGAACTGAAGGCCTCCTACCGTCGTGACCAGCTGATTACAAAGGTCAGGGACAAGGAGATCAGAAGCGACCTGTACACCACCACCCTTTCCGGCACCCGTATCCCGAAAGTCTGTATTCCAGACTTTGCCGACTGGGGTGAAATCCTCCGCTGGAGCATGTTCGAGAACGCTCCCGGCTATTTTCCGTTCACCGCCGGAGTATTCCCGTTCAAACGCGCCGAAGAGGACCCTAAGCGCCAGTTTGCCGGGGAAGGGACTCCGGAGCGGACTAACCGGCGTTTTCACTATCTCTGCAAGGACGATGACGCCAAGCGACTTTCCACCGCTTTTGACAGCGTTACTCTCTATGGAGAAGACCCCGATTATCCGCCTGATGTCTACGGCAAGATCGGTGAGAGCGGCGTTTCCATCTGTACCGTGAATGACATGAAAAAGCTCTTTGCCGGCTTTGACCTCTGTGCACCCAACACCAGCGTTTCCATCACCATCAACGGCCCTGCCCCGATGATGCTGGCATTTTTCTTCAACGCCGCCATTGATCAACAGGTCGATCAGTTCACGGAAAAGCAGGGAAGAACACCGTCCGCTGACGAGTATGAAGAGATCCGCGCCTGTACCATTCAGACTGTTCGCGGCACGGTCCAGGCCGATATCCTCAAAGAGGATCAGGGGCAGAATACCTGTATTTTCTCGACCGAATTCGCCCTGAAGATGATGGGTGATATCCAGCAGTATTTCATCGAACAGAAGGTGCGCAACTACTATTCGGTCTCGATCAGCGGCTATCACATCGCCGAAGCAGGAGCCAACCCGATCAGCCAGCTGGCGTTCACCCTCTCGAACGGCTTCACCTTTGTCGAGTATTACCTTTCGCGCGGCATGAACATCGATGATTTCGCCGCCAACCTCTCCTACTTCTTCTCCAACGGGCTCGACCCGGAATATACCGTCATCGGCCGCGTGGCCCGGCGCATCTGGGCGGTTGCCATGCGTGAAAAATACGGCGCGAACGACCGGAGCCAGAAACTCAAATATCATATACAGACATCGGGGCGCTCGCTGCACGCCCAGGAGATGGATTTTAACGACATACGCACAACCCTCCAGGCACTGATGGCAATTTACGATAACTGCAATTCGCTGCATACCAATGCCTATAACGAGGCGGTCACCACCCCTACTGAAGAGTCCGTTCGTCGCGCCATGGCGATTCAGATGATTATCACTAAAGAATTCGGCCTGGCCAAAAATGAAAATTCCCTGCAGGGCTCCTACATCATTGAGGAACTTACCGATCTGGTGGAAGAAGCCGTCATGGCTGAGTTTGAGCGCATCGACCAGCGCGGAGGAGTGCTCGGTGCCATGGAGACGCAATACCAACGCTCCAAAATCCAGGACGAATCAATGCTGTACGAGCACAAAAAACATAACGGCGAACTGCCGATTGTCGGGGTTAACACGTTTCTCCATCCGCGTGCGGATGAAGAAGGTTTCAGTGTGCCGGGTGAACTGGCACGCGCCACCAAAGAGGAAAAACAGCAACAGATTGATAACTTGCGGGCTTTCCATGATATAAACAAAGACACGTCGCCTGCAGCACTCAAACGTCTGCAGGAAACTGCCATTGCCGGCGGTAATATCTTTGGTGAACTGATGGAGACAGTCAAGGTGGCCTCTCTGGGACAGATTTCTCACGCATTATACGAAGTCGGCGGAAAATATCGCCGCAATATGTAGGAGGATGGTATGGACATTTTTCAGGTAATCCGTGATCGTCGAAGCATTCGCAAATACAAGGACACCCCGGTCGAGCGCGAAAAGATCGAGCAGGTTCTCGATGCCGCCCGTCTGGCGCCTTCCTGGAAGAACCTCCAGTGCTGGCGTTTTCTGGTGCTGACCGAACCAGCACGGAAAGAGGCACTGCTGTCGGCTTTCTCCGAGGACAATCCCGGGAGGAAGGCGTTTCTTCAGGCACCGGTTGCCATCGTGGTCTGCGCCGATCCGGCAGAGTCAGACCTGAGCCACGGAATTGATTATTTTGTCGCCGATTCAGCCATCGCCTTTGAGCATATCTGCCTTGCTGCACACGCACTGGGACTCGGTACCTGCTGGATGGGACTGTTTGACGAAGCGGACATGAAAGCAAATTTGGGCATCCCGGACAACATGCGGGTTGTCGGTGTCACCCCGCTCGGTTATCCCGATCAGGAGCCGAAACCGCGACCACGCAAGGAGCTGTCCGAGATCGCATTTTTTGACCAATGGCCGTAGGGGCGCATGGCATGCGCTCATTATTGTAACCAAACCTAAGGGCGGACGCAATCCGCCCCTACGCAGCAGGAGACTAGATATGATTACCCGTGAAGAAGCGCAGATGAGGATAAGCGGCATGCAGAGCCTGCTCAAGGGAAAGGAACTTGACGGGGCGCTGTTTATCTATCCGATTGATGTGTATTATTTTACCGGTACTCGCCAGAACTCTACCCTCTGGATACCGGCCGAAGGGGAACCGATGCTGCTGGTGCGCAAGAGTTACTCGCGTGCCAAAGAAGAAAGCCCTCTTGCCGACATCAGACCCTTTCCTTCCAGCAGGGATTTCCCCGCCCTGTTCGGCGACGATCTCAAAAAAATCGGCTTCACCTTCGACGTGGCGCCGGTGCAGCAGCTGAACTTCTACAGCAAGCTTCTTCCCGGACGGGAATTTATCGATGTTTCGGGCCTCAACCGTGAACTACGCTCGGTCAAGTCCCCGTTTGAACTTGAGCAACTGCGACTGACCGGTGTTGCAAGCTGTTCGGTGTATGCAACGATCCCCGGATTTCTCAAACGCGGCATGCGCGAGATCGATATCGCCGCCGAACTGGAGTGCCGTCTGCGCAAAGCGGGCAGTGAAGGGTATGTCCGCATGCGGTCATACAACCAGGAACTGTTTATGGGACTGGCTGTCTCGGCAGGCGCTGCAAGCTTCGGATTTTTCGACGGCGCGGTTACCGGCCGTGGTCTTTCAAACGCTTCACCCCATGGAGCCTCAGCTGACCTGATCCGGGAGAATGAACCGATCCTGCTGGATTATTCTTTCGTCCGCAACGGCTACATAACCGATATGACCCGCGTGTTTGTATTCGGGACTCTCGATGCCGAGTTGCAGCGGGCATTCGATCTCTCTCTTGAAATCCAGGCGGCCCTCCAGCAGGCGTTGAAACCAGGCGCCATCTGCGAAGAACTCTTTTTCATGGCGGCGGCGATGGCGGAAGCTGCCGGTTTCGGTGCCAATTTCATGGGGATGCCGGGTGAACAGGCCAAATTTGTCGGTCACGGTGTCGGGCTCGAACTGGATGAATTCCCGGTTCTTGCTCAGGGGTTCAAGATGCCGCTTCAGGCCGGCCAGACTATTGCCATTGAACCGAAATTTGTTATTCCCGGGAAAGGTGGTATCGGCATCGAGAACACGTTTGCCGTGGCTGTCGGCGGCGGTGAGAAAATCACTGACATGCCTGACGGGATACTATTTCTCTAACCACGTAACATTATCAACAGGAGGCTGGAACATGAATGACGCGGTATATGTAATAGAAGGGAAACGGACCCCGTTTGGTTCTTTCGGCGGTTCACTGTCAGAGGTTGATTCAACGGCACTTGGAACTGTGGCCATTAAAGGAGTACTTGCCGCCGCTGGTCTTGATCCGACTGCGGTTAATGAGGTGATAATCGGCCAGGTGCTGTCCGGAGGAGTCGGACAGGCTCCAGCCCGTCAGGCCATGCGGGGTGCCGGCATTCCTGATTCCACCCCGGCAATGACTATCAACAAAGTCTGCGGCAGCGGTCTCAAGTCGGTCATGCTTGGAGCAAACTCCATACGTCTCGGCGAGGCCGGTATTGTCGTGGCGGGTGGCATGGAAAATATGTCTCTGGCCCCCTACATTCTTAAAAAAGCGCGCAATGGCTACCGTATGGGCAACGGAGAAATTATCGATCTGATGGTATTTGACGGGCTGACAGACCCCTATACCGGCGTCCATATGGGCGTAATCGGAGAAGCAAGTGTCGAGCGTAACGGCCTGACCCGTGAGGAACAGGACGGGCTGGCTCTCCGCTCCTACCGACTCGCACAGACTGCAGTCAAAGAGGGTGTTTTCCGGGACGAGATCGTTCCGGTTGTAAAAACAGTTCGTGGCGCCGAGGTTGTTGTTGCCGATGACGAAGAACCATTCAAGGTTGACTTCGACAAGGTAACCAAACTCAAACCGGTCTTCAGGAAAGACGGCTCCATTACTGCCGGCAACGCTTCGACAATTAACGACGGCGCGGCCATGCTTCTCCTGGCCGGTGCCGATGCCGTTAAAAAATATAACCTGACACCCAAAGCCCGCATAGTCGCTTCGGCAACCAGCAGTCTGCACCCTGATTATTTTCCCGAAGCTCCGGTATCCGCTATTCAGGCGGTCTGCGACAAAGCGGGACTCAAAGTCGAAGATATCGACCTGTTTGAGATCAATGAGGCCTTCGCCTCCGTTACCCTGATCGCAATCAAAAACCTGAAGCTTGATCCGGAGAAGGTTAACGTAAATGGTGGTGCCTGTGCCATCGGCCATCCGATCGGGGCAAGCGGAGCCCGTCTGGCAATGACGGTTATCCGTGAACTGCACAAACGTAACCTGCGCTATGGCCTGGCCACGCTTTGTATTGGCGGCGGCGAAGCGGTCGCAGTAATTTTCGAGAGAGTGTGACGAGACTCAGGTTAGGGTCAAGGCCGAGGTTCAGAAAGGCCTCGTTCTCAACCTTAATCTCAATCTTAACCTTAACCTGACTTTGAGAAGGAGATACTATTATGATCAAGACAATTGGTGTACTCGGGGCGGGGCAGATGGGCAACGGCATTACTCATGTCTTTTCCCAGCAGGGGTATCAGGTCGTACTTTTCGACATTGCAGAGGCGCAGCTGGAAAAAGCGCTGAAAACAATCGGCCAGAACCTGGAGCGGCAGGCCAGAAAAGGGGCAATTCCGGAGGCACTGGTAGGTGAGATACTGGGGCGGATTTCCACAACCAAGGATATGGCCGATCTGGCGGATGTAGATTTCGCGGTCGAAGCTGTCACCGAATACGAGCCGCTCAAACTGGAAATATTCAGGAAACTGGACGGGATCGTCAAGGAAGGTTCTATCCTCGCCTCCAACACCTCTTCGATACCAATCACGAAGATCGCATCGGTTACTTCACGACCGGACAAGGTGATCGGCATGCACTTCATGAACCCGGTACCGGTCATGAAACTGGTTGAAGTCATCCGTGGCCATGCCACCAGTGACGAAACTTTTGCCTGCACCTCCGAACTTGTGTCTAAACTTGAAAAACAGATTGCGGTCTCACAGGATTATCCCGGATTTATCGTCAACCGGATTCTGATTCCTATGATTAACGAAGCGGTATTTGCACTCTATGAAGGTATTGCCACAGCAGAGGATATCGACAAAGGAATGCGCCTCGGCACAAATCAACCGATGGGGCCGCTGACTCTGGCTGACTTCATCGGACTTGACACCGTACTGGCGATCGCCAACGTCCTTTACGACGGCTTCAAGGACCCCAAATATCGCCCCTGCCCGTTACTCGTCAAAATGGTGAATGCAGGGTATATGGGGCGTAAATCGGGTCGGGGTTTTTATACGTATTGACATCGTAGGGGCGGCCCCATGTGGCCGCCCTGCTGCTTGATCGGAATTAAAGACGGGCAACCACACCGGGTTGCCCCTACAGGAGAACAAACATGGAATACAAATACATTCAGCTTGAAAATGTGGAAGGCGTCACCACACTGACCATCGCCCGTCGCGAGACCATGAATTCGCTCAGCAGTGCGGTATTGGCGGAACTTGAGTGCGCGCTCTACGAAATTGACCGGGATGATGCGGTAAAAGTAGTTGTCATCACCGGTGCGGGAGAGAAGGCCTTTGTCGCTGGAGCAGACATCAAGGAGATGTCGGAAATGTCGTCCTTTGAAGGGCATGCCTTTGGCCGCGCCGGTCAACGGGTGATGCTGTTCATAGAAAAGATGAAGAAACCGGTTATCGCTGCTGTGAACGGTTTTGCTCTGGGCGGAGGACTTGAATTGGCCCTGGCCTGTGACTTTATCTATGCGTCTGAAAAAGCCAGGCTGGGGTTCCCGGAAGTTGGCCTCGGTATCATGCCGGGCTTTGGCGGCACCCAGAATCTGGCACGCCTGATCGGACCCAATAAAGCTAACGAACTGATCTTCAGCGGCAGGATCATTTCCGCCGGGAAGGCCCATGCGTGGGGTATCGTCAATGAGGTTTTCGCGCACGAGGAACTGATGTCAAAAACTCTGGAAACGGCACGGGAAATTGCCGGGAAAGGGATGCTGGGCGTAGGTTACTGCAAGGATGCCATCGCAAACGGACTTAATATGACTAAAGAAGACGGCTTCCGCTATGAGGCGTCCGTCTTTGCAGTACTGTTCTCCACGGATGATCAGCGTGAGGGCATGGGGGCATTTCTGACCAAACGTAAAGCTGATTTCAAAGGCAAATAAAATTAATTCGGAGGAATGAACCATGAATTTCGAACTGAGCCAGGACCATAAGGTATTGCAGGCAGCCGTACGTGATTTCGTCGAAAAAGAGATCAAACCGATTGCGATGAAGATTGACGAAGAACATATGATCCCGGACAGCCTGGTAAAGAAAATGTCCGAAATGGGACTCATGGGGAGCTATTTCCCGGAAGAGTATGGCGGTGCGGGGCTTGACATGCTCTCCTATGCCATCGTGGTAGAAGAGGTTTCGAAAGCCTGCGGGTCAAGCGGCGTCCTTATTTCGGCGCATACCTCACTTGCCAACAATCCGATTTACGCCTTCGGCACCGAAGAGCAGAAGAAAAAATGGCTGCCGGACCTGAACACCGGAGCCAAGATCGGCTGTTTCCTACTCACTGAACCGAACGCCGGCAGCGATGCCGGGGGAACCGCTACCATGTACAAACGGGAAGGTGATGAGTTCGTTATCAACGGCAGCAAGATTTTCATCACTAACGGCGGGTACCTTGGTACCGGCATTCTCTTTGCGTCATTTGATCGTTCGCTCAAGCACAAGGGCATTACCGCCTTTATTGTAGACCTGAAATCTCCCGGGGTCACCATCGTTAAAAACGAAAACAAGATGGGGATCCGCGGCAGTTACACTACCGCTTTTGCTTTTGACGACCTGCGCATTCCGGTTGAGAATCTGCTGGGAAAAGAAGGGAAGGGATTCAACGTCGCCATGGACACCCTGAACGGCGGCCGTATCGGCATTGCCTCGCAGGCTCTCGGTATTGCAGAAGGTGCATTTGAGCGGGCGCTGGCCTATTCAAAGGAACGAAAACAGTTCGATCAGGCAATCAGCGAGTTTCAGGCGATCCAGTTCAAGCTGGCCGATATGTACGCCCGCATTGAAACCAGCAAACTTATGATCTACAAAGCCGCCTGGATGAAAGATAACAAGATGAATTACGCCATGGAGTCGGCTATGTGCAAGATGCTGGCATCGGAAACCGCAACCTATGTCACTAAAGAGGCAATGCAGATATTCGGCGGATACGGATTTATTGTCGATTACGAGATCGAGCGGATGTACCGCGATGCCAAGATCACCGAAATTTACGAGGGAACCAATGAGGTTCAGCGCGTGGTTATTTCAAAGATGCTGCTTGCATAAACAAGGCATGTTGTTAATACTTGACACTTGCGTCAAGTAGACTTATATACGACGCAGCAGGTACCAAGTTACGTGAGGAGTTATTGTGGAAGCTACCCGCATTATTTACTGGAATATCGGTCACGGTGTTGTCATCCCGATGTATCTTCTGGCTTTTGCCGCCTTCGGCGTCATGGCCTGGGGATTCTGGCAGCGCCTGCCGATCTGGCGTCAGGGCAAAGCGCTTGACCGGTTCGACCGTTACGACGAACGGGTCAAGCGGATGCTGTCCGAAGTCTTCAGCCAGTCAAAAATATTCCGCGTCACCGAAGGCGGCATATTCCACTCCATCTTCTTCTGGAGCTTCCTGGTTCTCTTTGCCGGCACGATGCTGGTCATGTTTCAGGCCGACTTCTTCACCCCCGTACTGCAGGTCAACCTCCTCTCCGGAGAATTCTACAAGGGATTTTCGCTGGCTCTGGACATCGCCGGCATTCTCGCACTTGTCATGCTGGCCGGCCTCTTTATCCGCCGGTTCATCATCAAACCGAAAGGACTGGAGATTGTCAAGGATGACTACATCGTCCTGCAACTGCTCTTTGCCATCTTGGTCACCGGGTTCCTCATTGAAGGGGCCCGCATGGCCGCCACCGAGATACAACTGAACCCCGATCTGGCAATCTATTCCCCCGGCGGCCTGCTGGCAGGGCAGCTATTTACCTCAATGAACATCGGCACTCTGCTCGTTACCCACAAGATTCTCTGGTGGCTCCACTTCGTACTGGTGCTCGGCTTCTTCTGTGCCATACCCTATACCAAACTGCGCCACATCCTCACCACCAGCGCCAATGCGTTTCTGGCACCCTTTGAAGCCAAAGGAACCATTGCCACCATCAACATGGAAGACGACACCGTCGAACAGTTCGGCGCCGCCGCCATAACCGACCTGACCTGGAAAGACATCTTCGATGCCGACGCCTGCACCTCCTGCAAACGCTGCCAGGACCGCTGCCCGGCCTATGCCACCGACAAACCGCTCTCGCCGATGAAAATCGTCAAGCAGATCGGCGAACTGGCCGAAGGGAACCCGACCGGCAACCTGATCGAAACCGTCAGCCAGGACGCCCTCTGGTCCTGCACCACCTGCCGCGCCTGCCAGGACGTCTGCCCGGCCAATATCGAACATGTCAACAAGATATTGGAGATGAGAAGGAATCTGACCCTCATGGAAGGGGCTTTCCCCGGTGACGAGGTACGCACCGCTGTCAGCAATATTGAAGTCAACGGCAACCCGTTCGGCCTCGCCTACGCCGCACGCGGCGACTGGGCGGAAGGGCTTGACCTCAAAACCATGGAACAGGACAGCGACGTCGACATCCTCTACTTCGTCGGCTGCTACGCCTCCTTCGACCGCCGTAATCAGGCGGTTGCCCGGAATTTCATCTCCATCTGCAATGCCGCCGGAGTTAAAGTCGGCATCCTCGGCAAGGAAGAAAAGTGCTGCGGCGAACCGGTCAGAAAACTGGGCAACGAATACCTCTACCAGATGACTGCTGCCGAAAATATCGAACTGATTAAAGCCTACAACGTCAAAAAGATCGTCACCACCTGCCCGCACTGCTTCAACACCCTGGCCCGTGACTACAAGGATCTGGGACTTGATGTCCCGGTCGAGCATTACAGCACCTACATCAACACCCTGCTGCAAACAAACCGCCTCGAGCTGACACCGGAGCCGTTCACCTTCACCTATCACGATTCCTGCTACCTCGGGCGCTACATGGACATCATCGATCAACCGAGAGCCATCCTCAGTCAAGCGGGCGGCTCAATCAGCGAAATGGATAATAACGGCTACGACAGTTTCTGCTGCAGCGCCGGCGGAGGACGCATCATCGCCGAAGAGAAGCTGGGGAGCAAAATCAGTGAAGCCAGGATCAGGATGGCGACCGACACCGGCGCACCGACCCTCGTCTCCAACTGCCCGTTCTGCCTCACCATGTTCGAGGACGGAATCAAGACCGGCGGCGCGGAAGGTCGACTGCAGGTCAGAGACCTGGCCGAAATCGTTGCTGAGCGGATTGTAACGTAGGGGCAGCCCCATGTGGCCGCCCTGTTTGGCCGCCTGAAAGGGCACCCACGCGGGGGTGCCCCTACGAAGATATAATTTCCCGGAGGTAACCCATGAAACTGCTTGTCTGCATCAAACAGGTCCCTGACCTTGAATCCCGTTTCAAAGCGAACGCCGAAGGAGTCTGGTACAACGAAACCGACCTTGCCTT
>VFJW01000121.1 GCA_009885845.1 Geobacter sp. | reverse complement strand
TGGCCCGAATAGTAGACAAAGACGGAACTGCCGGCCTCCACATTATTCGGCAGCCACCGCTCAAAATACTTTTCAAAGTCACTCTTGGTTGCATGTTCATTTGACAAAGCGACGATATTCTCTTCCGGATAGCCCATGACCTTTGTGAGATAGTCCGCTACCAGCTTCGCATCCTGCGTGGCAAAGTCGGCCTTGGGAAGTTTCTGGCGGTAGTTTTCAATGCCGATTACTATGGCATAAGCATTTTTGTTTTGTTTAGCTTTAATTGCAGGAAGTTCATCAACATCGGATTTAACAGAGGAAATATCGGCTGATTGTTCTGGTTTTCCCGTAACATTTGAGGCGGCTTGATTAGAATTATTTGATGCCACCCTCAGGAGTAATTCCTTTTCAATACCCACTCTTATGATTTTAATTTTTGCCATCGTTCCCGGAACCAAAGACTGTACCTTATTAACAAAATTCATACCTACAATTTTAGTTTCATTCAACCCAACAATCACATCACCTGGTAAAATCCCTGCAATTTCCGCAGGGGCATCTTTCACGGTACTAACAACCTCTGCGCCACTTACCGCCTCATTGGTATAATTCCTTACTTCTACCCCAATCCAACCTTTTTCGCGCACCATGACAGGTTGACCGCCGGTCTCGCGCTTCTTAGCCAACCTTTCGATAAGTTTGATAGCAGGTTTTACCTCTTTGTTCCAAGCGCCACCACTGCCACTGCGAGCCTCGTAATATTCCAACTGTGCCAGTGCACTATCTATATCTGCACCTCTATCAATGAGGAGCCGTACCGCATCCATATTCCCTTTAACTGCAGATTCGGCCAGAGGGGAAAATCCCCAAAAACCCTGGGCATTGATATCAGCTCCCCGATCGAGTAAAAGCCGCATAGTATCGACATTATCGTTCCCTGTCGAATACAACAGCGGGGTATCACTATCACTTGAGACCTCATTTACATTTGCCCCTTTGTCCAAAAGCTCACCGACTGTCTTTGCATCACCCTTCCAGGCAGCGCTGTGCAAGGCCGGAATACACCCTGACATTGCCATGCTCATAAGCAGGACAAAAGGTATAATAATTGATGAAAAAATGACCCTCTTCGATTTTTCCCATGCCAATGGTAAATCAAAGTGGTTACTATTTTTAAGTTTGTTTTTTTGCACAACTCCTCCTCGACGCTCTCCGGGACACTTTTACTCAACTCAGTAGTTTCAATGCTTGCGGTCTCGGAATTGTTGCGTTTCACGATGAAAACCGTTCAACGGCAACCTACAGAATCACTCACTCAACCAGATCATCCCAACATCTTTAATCCTTTTTTGTCCCCATCAACTGCGGCGTCTGCTGGTTGTTGTATTGCTTTCGGGCTATGCGTTCAACCTGTGGTTTAATATATCCAAACAGGTCATCCATTCTGATAGAGCCATCCGGCTTGATTACATCTTCATTCTTGATTCCTTTAAGCATGAAGTAGGTAAACAGGCCATGCCCTTTTTCATCATAGGTTGAGCTCGTCTGGTCACCGGCTGATGCGGATAGGACGGTCATATTCTTCGGTAGCACAACATTGCTCTGCAGGTTCATGACCAGCGGCCGGGAGCCCTTGGCAATGACCGACCTGCCACCGGCGCCAGAGAAACAGGAATCAAGAGCCACGACGATTTCTTTAGCAGGCAATTTCCCAAGGGCGGCATACATGCGATTCAGAGAATAGCCTGTCTCTGCAATAAATGACGGGTCACCGTCATAGGGAACAAGATAAGCATCGGCTGTTTTAGGATTCGGTGCACCATGGCCCGAATAGTAGACAAAGACGGAACTGCCGGCCTCCACATTATTCGGCAGCCACCGCTCAAAATACTTTTCAAAGTCACTCTTG
>VFJW01000144.1 GCA_009885845.1 Geobacter sp. | reverse complement strand
TGGCCCGAATAGTAGACAAAGACGGAACTGCCGGCCTCCACATTATTCGGCAGCCACCGCTCAAAATACTTTTCAAAGTCACTCTTGGTTGCATGTTCATTTGACAAAGTGACGATATTCTCTTCCGGATATCCCATGACCTTTGTGAGATAATTAGCGACAAGCCGGGCGTCCTGCGTCGCAAAATCCGCCTTGGGGAGTTTCTGACGATATTGCTCAATGCCAATTACAACGGCATAGGCATTTTTGTTGGGTTTCACTTTGATTGTCGGGAGTTCGTCAATATCGGATTTGATGGATGTAGATACGTCTTGAACGGCTCTGGAAACCAAAGTTTCAGACTGCCTTGAGAGTTGCTGTTTTTCAAGTCTCTCAAGTAAGTTAACACCACCTTGCTTGCCGGGGTAGGTTCGAAGAAAATCCATGGCAGCATCTATGTCTGCTCCCCTCTCAACAAGGAGTTTCGCTGTGCCAGCATGACCTTCAAATGCAGCAGAGACAAGAGGTGTCCAGACAAAATCATCAGTTCTCGCGTTCACATCAGCGCCCCTGTCCAGCAATAATTTTACAGTCGCGGTGTGGCCGTTAAGTGCTGCGCAACTCAAGGCAGGCAACGCTGCATTGAGCCAATCACAGTCACCTCTCTCATTCACATTAGCGCCCTTATCCAATAGATCCTTTACGACATCAGTCTGACCTTTGTACGCAGCCCCAGATAAGGTCGTAGACGTAGCACACCCTGTCATCGCCATAATTGCAGCAAGAATAATGATTACACTGACAAACCGCTTTAAATCACTCGATCTATTCATACCCCACCCTTCCCTCAATTCCCACCTTGACCTTCGCCACCTGAAACCAATTTACCATTACCTTTTCGCCCCGATCAACTGCGGCGTCTGTTCATTGTTATACTGTTTCCTCGCAATGCGTTCCACCTGGGGTTTGAGTTAACTGAACAGGTCAGAAGTTGCATCCTCATATCGCTACGTCAGCCATCGCCAGGAAATATCCGGGGTCAGGTTAGAGTTTCGGATATTTGTAAATAGTTCTTGGGTCGCGTTACGCTTTTAAACGCGACGTTTCGATATTTGGGACACCGAACCCGTTGCGTTTCACGATGAACCCGTTTCAACAGCAACCTACAAAATCAAATCAATCTACCGCACCCATCACATCATCCATTACCTCAGTCCTCGATACTGGCCGGCACCGTCAGCCGTTTACTCTGCCAGCACTATCCCCTTTTCCGGATAATGTTTTACATTCCTCGTCGCCACTTTATATCCCCTGACCAACGCAGTAGCGGCGATCAGACAATCTAGCGAATTAAGCGTGGTACCTTTTGCACGGTATTTCCGATATAGTTCACCTGCCTTGAATGCTATTTCAGCCGTTACCTGCTCGACTACGGATGCTTCAATGAAATGGTGAGTCGTGATCTTCTCCGTCTCCCGCATCCCGGCTGTAAGTTCATACACCGTCAACACGCTCAAAACAGCATTGCCGTCAGCCCAGAGACTATTCAGCAATGGTTGTGCATACGGAACCCCACGGAGGAAATCTATGGCGACGTCGGTGTCAATGAGTACGCCCGGCATAGTCGCGACCCTCCTCAGTCCTCAAGGCGTTCACAATATCGGTACTATCTCCGTCACGCCCTTTCCAACTGCCGAAACTCTCCATTGCTTTCTGAACCTTGCGCTGCCGGATGTATTCCCTCAGTGCTTCAGTAACAAGACTGCTGACATTTTGTGACATGGCGCGTGCTTCCAACAGCAGGTCGTCGGGCAGGGTAATAGATGTTTTGACAAGATGCATATATCCTCCTCATTGGTAGTATGTGTTTATACTACCATACGGCACGACATCATTTTATTCAATAAAATATTCGGTGACAGTTATTTCCCCACCACACCCCGCACCCGATATACAAACTCCCCGGCCAGCACATCCTCCCACTGCCAGCCACGGGCGGTGGAACGACTGTCATCCGGGCCGTTTACCCGCTTGCCGGGAGTATAGAACCAGTTCATAATCGCTTCCCCTGAGTGGCGCAACACTAGCCAGTATTTACCCAGTGCCAGTGTAGTGTTCTCCGGCACGGAAAAATCAACCCAGTAGTAACCCGGCTTACGAGTTATCTTTTCAAGCGACACCGGCATTGACCTGATCCCGTCTAGACTTGGCTTGCCTCCTTCATCCCGGACGATGTCAATATACACCGTGCCGTCACCGCCAAACTTGCGCATCGCCAGTGCTGCGTCTTTAAGTATAAGCGGAGCATCAAGAGTGAACGCCTGCGCATAGAGATGTCGGGAAGTTGCGTATTCAGCTGTCTCCCGGTCAAAATTTCGTTGTCCCACATTGCCCTCCACCTGGTACATCTCAACAAGTGCCGGGAAGTCTCGATTACCAATCTCTACAGGCGTGCCCGGTTTCTGTTTTGGCGGAACCGGCTTCGGTTTGGCAATGACCGGTTTTGGTGGCGGTGGTATCAGAGTTGGCACAGGCTTGGTTGGTAGCGGCTCTTCCCGGGCAACAGCAACGGCGGTAACCGGACCGGCCAGCAGATAACTGACCGGCTGTGCAAACGATTCACGCAGCCGCAGATCCACTGTATCCGTTGAGTATATCGCTTCCAGACTCTCGTTCATCGACGGAACTTTTGGAATACCACTCCAGTATTCAAGGACATCAGAGGCGTCCAGTCCATGACCAAGTTTGATATGGCGTGTAGAGGTAAAGAGCCGTGACTGCTGAGGGTCACACGGCAGCCATCCAAGATCCGGATACCAGACTTCAATCCAGGCATGCGCGCCCTCACCTAATCCTTGCACCAGCGACGATCCCTTGTTGTCCAACGGAATCTTCCATTTGTCCTTGAGCGTCTGACCAATCGAGACCCGCGCCGGAATACCGGAGGCCCGCAGCAGTGCCACGGCAAGATGAGAAAAATTCTGACAGTTGCCGGTACCGGTAGTGAGGCCAAACAATGCGTCATACTGCCTCGGGTTGTACTGGTAGGTAATTGCGTCGGCAACATGTGTGAGAATGGCGCTCACCGCCTGATGCTCCGTAGTTGCTCCGTCAGTCAGTTCACCCGCCAGATCAATAATCTGACGCGCATCGCTCTGAACCAGGGGACTTCGAGCCAGAAAAACCCGCTCTGCCTGAGGCACTGTTTTCATCGGAAAGGGTGCCCGACTGGTACGGGGTGAGATAGTCGCGGTAATGCCGGTGGTATAACTGATAGAAACGAGTGCTTCACCCTGCAGTTTGTTCCAGATCAGTTTGCGCGAGCGGTTACCGAACTGGTCTGTCGTTTCTTTGGCTTCCGTTGGCTGTGGGGTGGCTGAAACACGGAAATCATCGAGTCGCTGGACATTACCAGCATTATCATAAATAGAGGGCACTGAAAATTGATAGGTGAATTGGGTAATTGCCGGGTCGGCTGAAAAGGTTAGGTTCTTTTTCACGGTTACGACGCCGTCGAGTTTCCCCTCAACGACCAGGGTTTTGGCCCGTGCAGGAGATACACATAGCATTATGATGCCAAAAAGCATTGTCAGGCGATGGCATAGGGTCATGGAAGAACCTTTGCCTGAATCAGGATTTTCCGGATTTAAGGATTTTCTGGATAACATCGATATAAGTATCAAAAAATGTTTTTATATCTTGTAATCTATTATTCCTGAAAATCCAGATTCAGACGGGTTTTCTTGATGTATGTATCTAAAGATGTTTTCTACATCCTGCTAATCCTTTAATCCTGCAAATCCTGATTCAGATATTATTTCAATACAAACGCCACTTTCGCTGCTGCCATAAAACTTCCCTTCTGATTGGCAGAATAAATTTTCACCGCATCGTCATCCGTAACCTGCAGGTCGGCAGCGCTGGTTGCGCCTGAGGCTGTAATCACCAATGGGTTTTTAACCCCTCTGGCTGCCAATGCCGCTTTGGCTTTGTCGATACTGTTGGTGTATTCGCCGCAACCCTGCTCGACCAGCACCTTTTGGCTGATTTTGGCCGGGTCATACAGGACGTCACCTTTAGCGGCAAAGATACGGTTGATCAAAGCGGGGCGGAAGTTCTGCCCGGTCGCATCAATAATCAGGCCGTCGAACGTTTCGTCAAGTTTGACCGCTGGAGACTTGAATGGCTTCTTGTCGGTTTTAAGAGATTCTTTGAGTTTAGGGTCGCTGAACATCTTTTCGTAAATTGATGAGGCAAAACCTTTCGGTCCGTGGAGACCAAGTTTGACCATGGCAATGGCGGTGTCCTTGTCCCCGTTGTACTCCTGAAAGACGACTTGACTGCCTTTGACAAAGCCGGAGACTGCAGAACGGATAACGTCGTACTGAACCATACCGTCTTTCACCAGGGTATCGCCCACCAGGGCAAACCCCTCAAGATATTCTGCCAACGCACGCTGGGCGGTAACTACAGCAGCACGCTTCGCCATCTGTTCACGCTGGGCTGCCGTGCGGTGATCGGGGTTGCCAACGGCTTCTCCGTAAAAGAGCAGCGCCTCTTGACCGTAGGCCGACAGGTCATCACGGGCTCCGTTTGGCCCACCGGTAACGGTAAGGTTCTTTTCATTGAGCCATTTTTGAGTATTGGTAAAAGCACTGTCTACCTGCAGCAAGTCAGCACTAGCGGTTACAGCGAGGACCAGGGTGAGCAGAACGGTTGAGATAATTGTTTTCATGGGTTTTTCCTCCGGTATGTTAGTACGTATTTATTTTCTGTTTAAGTACGCGGATAGCCAGCAGCGCTTCGGCGCCGTCTACCGGGGCATTGGCTCTGAATTCACCGGTAAGTTCACTTTCCATGATACTGCGGGTAGTCATGTTCATGACGGCATTGTAGGCCGCTGAGGTTGCTTTTACATCCGGGAAGGGAGAATTATCCTGTCCGAAGTAGGCGGTGCCCAGTTTTTCGTTGCCGGTGAGTTTAATCAGGACATCTTCAAGAATAAAGGCCATCTCCACTCGCGTGACAGGGTCGCCCGGTTTGAACAGATATGCGCGGGTGGTCTCGTCATATTTCGGCTCCATGCCACGAACGTTCCATTTCATAAGAGTAAGGACTTCTTCCTTGAATGGGTGGCCGGTCATATCTGCCGGGGTAAATTCGGCCTTTTTTGCAGCCTGGGAGACAAGCGGGATTCGTCCTGCCATCACTTTATCAATTTTCAGCTCGTCAATGATAAGAGCCGCCAGCTCAGCACGGTTGACCGAATCTTTGGCAGCTATTGACTTGCCGACATCACCGAGGGTAATACCGCCCATGGCGCGGACAATTTTGTCTACCCGCTTCCACCCTTTGTCAGCTTTCTCATGCCATTTGCCCTCACGTTTGGCATTCAACACCGCACTGAAAGAATCCCGGGCTTTTTGAAACTCCCTCCCTTCCAGCCATGCCACTCCCATAAAATAGGTCAGCGCTTCGGTGCCATGATAGTAGGTCAGGTTGCGTTCGTCGACTCTCAGTTTGCTGCCTTCGCTATAGGCGTCTTCAGCGTCGACGAGCCATTTCTTCTGCTTTATAAGGGTGTCGGTACGGATGACTGCTGCATAATAATCAAAGTACTGGTCAGGGCGATCAGCGTATTTTTTGGCTTTCTTCAATTCTTCAGCCACCCGTCCGGCCTCAACGGTCTTGAAGCCTGAATCAGCCTGGGCTTTGACCTTTTCTGCAAAAACGATGGCCAGCCCCGAATGGGCAATGCTGAATTCTTCATCGCAATACAGGGCGCGTTCAAACTTCTCCTGGGCTGCGGTTACATTACCTTCTTCCAGGGCCTTCATGCCGATCTGGTAATGATGGGCAGGATTGTCCTCAACTGCCGTGCAGGTGGGTTTGACGGTGGAACAGCCGGACAGTAACAGTGCGCCGGTTGCAAGCAGTACGGACATCTGAATCAATCTCTTTTTCATGGGCTTCCTCCTTGGAAATGGTTCAGTACATTGAATTAATTATCTCTACTGTTTTTGACGGACAAAGGCAATAATTTCTCTACAATTTTATCAACGAAGCGAAAAAATAAACCAGTTTACTTTCCACTACGGACAGGCAAAACATAGTTGGGAACAGACGAAGTCAACCTGTTATTCTCGGCTCCATTGAACATATTAAGACAAGTCCGGCCTAATGAGGCAATGCTAGTGGACCAGTAGCATTGATCCTTAACGTTGACAAAATTATTGGCATTTAACCACGCTGAAGGCCTCATTCCCCCTTGTTGGGCAAATATTTCAAGTTCCTCAAACGTAGGCAACCGCCAATCCCGGTAACCTCCGTAGTCTAATTTTTTTACCCATTTGATTGCATCCCAATAGTTCAATTTTTTTTCCGCGATGTTGCCATTACGTGGCCACATCAAGCCAGTTTTATGATCAGTGTAGAAGCCGCCAGCGGATATAAACACACCCGACGGTGTTTGAATCCCATTATTCATGGAAGAATCAAATATTCTGATTTTGGCGTTAAATTCATCCACATCGTAACGAGTCACTTCCTTTGCTTCAGGATAGTTCGCCAGCAGTGCATCCCATGCAACTCCTTTTAAGTCCTTTCCGTAATCGCTGCTTGCCACCTTCTGATACTTTGCGAGGTCAGACTTGACTTGATCTGTGCGTTTGGTAATCGCCAGTTGGCGAAGACGCTCAATCTCCTGTTGCCGTTTTTGTTCTTCGGCTTCACGCTGCTGGCGCAGTTCTTCAAGCCTTTGTGCCTGTTGTTCCTTTTTTTCAACCATTGCAACCAGGGCATCCAAGCCATCATTTGTACGAACAGAACCACTCCCTAATCGCCCTTTCATCTCGGCTATCTGTTTATCCAGGGCATCAAGTTCTGCCTGTCTTTTTGAAATCTCCGTCTGTTCCTTCTGTTTGGCGGCAGTATCTTCTGCTTCAGCCTTCTTTAACAGCTCCAGTTCTTTTTGTCGGACCGCAGAACCAGCAGTCAAATCACCAAGCCTATCCTCCTGTTTGAGAAATAGTACCAGTTCCCCACCATCCTGCCCGCCGACACCGTAGAGTGACCCCATCTGCGGAAACTGCTCCGCATTTTGTGCAACACCGGATTTGATTGAAGGAAATAATTCAGAAGGAATCAGATATGGGTTTGTGTTGTTCCTAAGGGCTGCAACCAGAAAGTGCGAAAACACACTGTTACCACCAAATCCGGCATCGCTGACCGGTTCCAATCCGCCACTGGTTATGGCCTGACGGCTTGATAGCTGATACGCCTTCTTTATGACGATGTCGGTGACTTCCGGAATAACACCGCGTGTACCACGAAAGAAATCACCCGAAAAACAGGAATCGGATACAAGCAGAACATGCTTGGCCTTGATGGCGTCAATATTCAAATAATCCTTGATGTCCTGGTTTGATATCCATGCTCCGGGATCATCCATGCCGCTTTCAACAGGAATCCAGCTACCCTTTTTAGTGATATTGTCGATGTGTCCGTGTCCCGCATAGTAGATAAGCAGGGAATCTTCTGCTTTAACTTTCCTGGTCAGATCACGCAGAGTACCGAGGATGTTCTTGCGGGTGGCGTTTTCGTCATAGAGTTCAATTACATGTGAAGAGTCAACGTGGTAACGATCCAACAGAACTTTTTTGAGAGCTTTGGCATCATTGGTGGCGGTCTTGAGGCGCGGCCAGGAGAGGTAGGAGTCAATACCGATTGTCAGGAGCCACTGTTCGCCTTTGACCTTTTCACCGGTTGGGGCGATTGGTCTGATCGTAATGCCACGTTCATCTTTAGCTACGGCGGGCACTGATAGTGCGATGAGAAAGGAAAACAGAAGGATGATTCGGATCATTGGTAACCTCAAGAGGCATATTGCATGGGTTTATTTGACGGACATTCCGTCGGTTTCCCTCATATAATTATTTGTAGGTAATTACTATTTCTATGAGTGAAAACATAGTGTTTTTTGAGTACTCCATCTATATGTGCTACCAAACGACATGAAGCCCGGTAACCGTTGCCAGTTTGTTGTCTGAAGTCACCAGCTTCGCTTTATGGAGCATGGTGCTGGCAGCTATGATCCGGTCGGCGGGGTCTCCATGTGGACAAAAGTCCGGCTGCGTACTCCTGGCGGCAATTTCCGGCGTAATTGACAGTACTTTGATATTACGTGCTGCCAGAACAAGCTGGATAAATTTTTGTGCGTCGGTTCCCGGATCAAGTCGTCTCTTCGCAACCAGCATGGCAATCTCCCACAGCGAAATATCACAGCAAGCCAGTGTATCGGTACCATCAGCCAAGGCAATAGCTGCCGCCGCTTTTTTGCTGAGTCGTGATGGTTCAAGGGCATCAAACACCAGCGCACAGGTGTCAAGAATCAGCACGACTGGCCTCCCATTCAACATCAATGGGTGAGATGATGTCGCCAATAAAACAGGCACTGCCGCGAAGCGCAGCCAGTTGCTCCCGCGCACTCTGGCGCTCGTCTACCGGAGGCACCAGCCGGGCAATGACTTTGCCGCGAGAAGTGAGAGAAATATCTTCGCCTTTACGAACCTTGCCAAGATAGTCCGGAATGTGTTTGCGAAATGTAGTGACGGTTACTTCAAGCATAAGATATCTCCTTTAAATGTACGTTTGGAGTGTACACTTAAAATATGGTAAGTTCAAGTTCATCTTCGCTACCAGACTTTGTAGGTTGCCGTTGAGCGGTCTCATCGTGAAACGCAACATAATGCGCGACCCAACATCGAAATGTCGCTACCAGCTACTACCAGCTACAACTACCAGCTACATATTTATCGTTTACATCCTGATACATGCGCGATAATCTATGCGCATTGAATTTGATACATAAGGAGCGCGTATGCCATCCGCTGCAATACAACAGCCAACCCTACAGGAAAAAAAACATGAAGCCTGGAGAACGGAAAATGCCGCCGCTATCGAAGAATACAATGCCAGAATTGAGAAAAACGGCGTATTCAGCGATGGCTTGAGGAGTTTTTAATGGTACAATTCGACTTGTACGAAAATCCGAATCTGGCATCACTGGCAGCAGGTACTCGTCTGGTTGTCATCGATCGTGGTGACGAAGTCGTCATAAAAACTGCCGAACCATTTGCAGCCACCAGTTTTGAATCAATCGATGCGCCTTCGGTCTATAAAGGCAGGCGCCTCTCTATTACTGAAATGGATCGTGCTATCGGCAGCAATTCGTCGCGTTTCGTTCCTCAACACGACCTACCATGATTGAATTGTAGGTTGCCGTTGAGCAGCCACATCGCGAAACGCAACATTGTGCGCGGCCGGACATCGAAATGTCGCTACCAATTCACTCGCCACCAACAGTTTCAGAAAACAATATTTCCTGCCCATTGCCCCAATCTCGTTGATACGTGCCATTCCGTACATACCGATGAAAACTTGAATATTCCCATGCAACGGGAGAACTGGCGAGGCCGTGTTTTACGGGATTGTAATGGATATATTCGACATGCTTTTCAAAATCATGTTCATCCCGAATCTCATGCTCCCAGAACCGTTGTTGCCAGACTGCCTGTTGTTTTCGGGCAATGCGGGATGGCGACAAAACTCCTTTGCAGCTTTCTTTACAAGAACGTGTGAAACCGCTTTTAATCAAACTCCAGCGGATTGAATAATTGTCGTCACCATCAGGCAGTGTCCAGAGTGCGTGAATATGGTCAGGCATGACAACCATTGCATCAATGACAAATGGGTGCTGCAGCATGACCTTTTTGATTACCGCCCGCAAAAGAATAACAGTGTCGGGGTCACAAAGAAATTTCCGCCGGTTGTGAGTAACAACCGTAAAGAAATACGTGCCGCCAGATGTCCGCGCCCGCCGATATTCCATATCGCACCATCAAAAACGTAGGTTGCCGTTGAGCGGCCTCATCGCGAAACGCAACATTGAATGTGTCCGCAGCATCGATATGTCGCGTTTCACGAAAAAACCGTTCAACGCGACCTACCAACTACAGAAAATAGAATAAAGGCAGAAATCAGAAAATAAAAACTAATCCTCGGAAACCGCAAGACGAACCCCGAAGAACTCGTGCCTGTAACCAGGAGAGTTCCCGCCCCGGTACGCCGCCCGCGTGTCCCCGACGTTGTCGCCCCAGGAACCGCCGCGAAGTACCCTGGATCTGCCACTGTCAGCCCCGGTCGGGTTGCGGCTACCGGTCGGATAGGTGCTTCCAAACCAGCCTCCATACCAGTCGGTCACCCACTCCCAGACATTGCCGCTCATGTCGTAAATGCCCAGCCCGTTGGGCTGCTTTGTGCCAACCTTGTGAGTTTTACTGCCGCTGTTCTTACCGTACCAGGCAACGGCGTTAACATCGCTGCCGCCGCAGTATTCCTCATTTTTGCCGCCACTGGTGCAGGCATAGTGCCATTCCGCCTCGGTGGGGAGACGGTAGCGTGTGCCGCTCTGGCTGTTCAGTTTTTGCAGATAGTCTTGAATCATATTCCAGCTGACGTTTTCCACCGGGCAGTCATCACCGCAACTGCTGAAATGGGACGGGTTACTGCCCATGACCTTCTGCCACTGACCCTGGGTGACTTCAAATTTTCCAATACGGAAGCGGTCAAGGCAGACCTCCGTGCCAGAAGGACTAAAACAGCCGCCCGGCACCAGCACAAACTCCATGTCGATGGCGGAATCCTGTAGGGGCGAGTCGGTGACTGGCCCACTTTTTGTTGGCGCAACACCAGGGCGACCCGCCGGGATCGCCCCTACATTCGGCTCGACCGGTTGCGGCAACATCGGCGACGGCTGTAGGTCAGTCATACTGGACGGCAATACGAAGGAGAACTCGCGCTGCACCGTGGCGGGGCCATTGATGTAGGGGATTTGCTGATGCCCGGTTGCGTCCTGCACCTGTTTGCTGGCGGCGTACAGCACTCCCCCCAGGGTCAGATCGTTCCCCTTGAAGGCGCTGAGCAGCCCGGAGGTAAACACACCGTTGCGGCCACTGCCGTCTGCTGACACGTTGCCGGGTTCGGTGGCGTAGACGATCACGGTTCCCTTGGGCATGGTGGCCGGCGGTGCCAGGCCGCGGGTTGAGCCGGACCGGAACTTACCGCTTATCGGGTTGTTGCGGCAGGCATCGAGCATGACGATGTTGACCCGGCTCCTGTTGCTGTCCATCTCCTCAAGCAGCTGGTTGACGTTGACAGCCCGGTACGGCACCTTTGCCTCCGAATCTATGTTCGCATCCACCGGCACCATGTAATTCTGCCCCTTAACCTGCAGGCCGTGACCGGCGTAGTAGAATAGTGCCGCGTCACTGTCCGCTATCCGTCGGCCAAAGTCGGTAATGGTTTCGTCCATCTCTTCCTTGGTAAGGTTCTTCTTCGCGATGACCTCGAACCCGAACCGCCGAAGGGCTGCAGCCATGTCGTCGGCATCGTTGGCCGGGTTGGCCAGCTTCGGCATGCTGTCGGTGTGGCGGTAGCTGCTGTTACCAATGACAAGCGCAACCCGTTTCCGGCTGTCGCGGCTTTTCTCGACAATGGCAAGACCGCGGTCGTCTGTCTCAGCGGCAACGGTTTTTTTAGTTTTTTTCATTTTTGTGACTTCAGCGGCATGCGAGGAAGCTGTTACGAAGGAGAACGAACAACACAGCAGCAGGGTTGCGATCAGAAGCCCGAGATTGGAAGGTTTCGAGAAAAGTTTCATAAGGACGTAGCTCCTTGCGATGTTGAGGCTGAAGCGTTTCGTAATTTTTTATCCTTTAATAAGCAAGCGAGTTATTAAAGGATAGGTGCAAATATTTCACCGATGCCCAACATCGAAATGTCGCGTTTCGTTCCTCAACGCGACCTACCCAAACCTCACCGCAAAAAAATTTCCCTTAATTTGGCGATTATCATTACTATAATCACGAAAAAAGTCAAATAAACGCTGAAATAAGATGCAGATAATTGTAGTTTGATAGTATAACGCTATAATAAATCAGGAATGAATCGAGGACGGTACCCATGAAACAGCTGATGACTTGCGTAATGTTCCTGTTAGTGTTCCTTTTAGCCGGCACAGCACTGGCGGCAAACAGTTCAACAACCGCCAGAAAACTGAGTGGCGATGTCACGTCGCGTGCTGATCGCCAGTCGACATACGTGCCGCTGGCGGCCGGAAAATCGCTGGCTGAAGGAAGCTGGGTACGAACCGGGAAAAACGGCTGGATTGAACTGGCGCTATCCGACGGCAGCACCATAACTCTGGCCAACAACAGCGAATTGGAGTTGACCCGGCTGAACATGGGTAAAGAAAAGCGTGAAGGGCTATTAAACCTGGCACAGGGAAAATTACGAGCCAACGTGGTTAAACTCGCTGGCAAGCAGGCTGATATAAAAATCAAAAGCGGCACAGCGGTGTCAGGAGTAAAAGGGACTGATTTTCTGATGATGACCGTAGGGCCGGCCAATGTTTTCTTCGGCAACGAAGGGAGCGTAGCGGTCAGCGGCACAGGCAATGAAATGAAGCTTATGGATGCCGGGACTATGACCCAGACCACCCGTGGGTATGTCCCCCTGGAACCGTTAAAGGTTGAGCCGGGAAGCCCGCTGGCTGATGTCAGGACGGAATTCAATGCCATCACCGGCGTTACCCCTCCGGCTGAGTGGCTGGCAGGAGATGCTCTGCCGGCAATTATTGCCCGTTGGAATGTTAACTACGGGCACTATCTGGCTGACAGGGGCAATTATCAGGAGGCTCTACAGGCGTTCCAGATTGCGATCGACCTGACCCAGACGCCAGAAATACGAGCCGACGCCTGGCTGGAGCGAGGTACGGTTCAGGGGCGCTTCCTCGAAAACCCTCGCGCAGCTCTGGCTGAGTTTTTACTGGTTCTGGAAGAATTTCCCCGCCTTCCTCAGTCGGAGATCGCCCTTTTTAACGTCGGGCAGACACTGTTCGAACTGAAGAATTATGCCCAGGCCGCCAGTCGCCTGCGTCAATATCTTTTGGCATACCCGACCGGCAGATACCGGAGTACATCAGAGACGTTGCTGAATGCCATTACATCTCAAACTAACGATGGGGCAGGTAGATGAATCTGTTTCGGTTTGAAACTTCCAGACAGCTGCTTGTCATCTTTCTGACAATTGCTGTGTTCTCCTCACTGGCCGGACTGGTTCTCTACCGTGAAACCTTTTCTTTCGCCCAGCAGGTGGATCTGCGTCTCAAGGACGCCCGTTTCAGCCTGCGCGGCGTACAAATCACGACAGCACCGGTAACCATTATTGCCATTGACAACAGGAGCATCAAAGAGCTTGGGCGCTGGCCCTGGTCGCGGGAACTGACCGGCCGACTGATCAACGCAGCGGGCCGCCAGGGCACAAAAGTCATGGCGTTGGACATGGTTTTTTCAGAGACACAGAATGTAACGGCGGACGCTGCTCTGGCAAAATCCATTACCACAGCAGGCAACGTGATAATGGGTTATTTTTTCCGCGAAGAGCCCCAGTCGGACGATCCACTGGCGCTGATACAGCTCGCAGCATCGAGGGTTTCATTTATCACCGCTGCCTCGGGAGCGACTGCCGCGACTTCATTGCCGACGTATGAGCAGGTTGATGCCAACATCTCTGTAGTGGGCAAAGGCGCAGCCGGATTTGGTTATTTCAACCAACTGCCTGATGCGGACGGACTGTATCGTTCCACTCCACTACTGATGCACTTCAGGGGCGAAATATTTCCCTCCCTGGCTCTGAAAGCGGTGAGCCATTATCTTGGCGATCCTCTGAAAGTGGCTATCGAGCAGTTCGGCATCTCAAACATCAGCATGGGAAGTCGCACCATTCCGGCCAACGAACAGGGCAGAATTTCACTGGCGTACTACGGCCCGGGGGGCACCGTCCCAACTGTTTCGGCGGCAGATGTAATTGCGGGGCGACTGCCTGACGGGACGCTTTCAGGAAAACTGGCGTTTGTGGGGGTAACCGAGACCGGCATCGCCGATTTGCGGCCGACACCTCTTGATCCGGTTTTGCCCGGTGTGGAAATTCTGGCGACGTTTGCCGCAAATGCACTGGAAGGAAAGTTCCTCACCCGCGACAGCCGGACGCTTGGCATCGAGATGGGGGCAATTGCACTGCTGCCGTTGCTGCTTGCATTGTTTCTGGCTTCCGTACCAAGCACGTTAGTAGGATTAGCCGGATTTTCATTGATTTCTACCGGCTATCTGGGAATGAACTTTTTTCTCTTCAGCTCCCAGCGAATGGATTTGAGTATCGTCTATCCGTTGTTGCCACTTGTCATTACCTACCTGGGTGGCGAGACGTACCGGAACCTGGTGGTGGAGCGGAAGGGGCGCTACCTGAAGAAGGCGTTCAGCAGTTACGTTTCTCCGGAACTGGTAGATGAGATAGTTAAAAACCCCGGCCGGTTGCAGCTCGGGGGAGAGAAGCGCATTATTTCAATCCTGTTCTCCGACATTCGCGGGTTTACCACCCTTTCCGAGGGTCTTGCACCGGAGGATCTGGTGAAGCTCCTGAACAACTACCTGTCACCAATGACCCGTATCGTTCTGGAGGAGCGGGGAACTCTGGACAAGTTCATTGGTGACGCGATCATGGCTATTTTCAACGCTCCCCTCGACCTTCCAGGACACCCGGCATGCGCCTGCCGCGCTGCGGTGCGTATGGTGAAACGTTTGCGGGAACTTAACGACGATTTTTCAAGGCGCGGATTGCCCCGGATTGAAATCGGAATAGGCATACATACCGGTGAAGCAGTTGTAGGAAACATGGGGGCCGATACACGCTTCGACTACACCGCAATCGGTGACAGTGTCAACCTCGCGTCACGCCTCGAGGGACTCAACAAGTTTTATGGAACGCGTATTCTGGTGAGCGAAACAACGCGGGAGCAGACTGTAGACAGCGGCTTACTCTTCCGCGAGGTGGATCTTGTCCAGGTCAAGGGGAAAGTCAAGCCGGTAGCGGTATATGAGCTCATGATTGAGGAAAATGAAAATATCCGCCAATTCGAAAGAGGGCTGCAATTGTTTCGCTCACTCAATTTTGAATCTGCCGCCCTGGAATTCAAAACGCTCGCAGAAGAAACCGGTGATCACGTTGCACAGATTTATCTGGAACGCTGTCAGGCGTTTATCGCGCAGCCACCTCCGCCAGAGTGGAATGGTGTGTATAGTGCGTTAACCAAGTGATTTTTTTATAAAGAAGAGAATAACTCTGACTTGTATTTTTGTCAGGCTTTGATACAATTACACGAGTAACGATCTGTCTACAACCTAATGGGGGGTGTATGAAAAAATATATTATACTGCTATCAACTGCCATCATTTTGTCCGGGTGCGCGTATTTGGGTGAATATATTGAAGTTAAAAACAATGATCCTGCCAAAGGCACAGAGACATCAACATACGCATACTCAATAAGTACTGACTACAAGCTCAACGAGGTTAAAGAATCAAATGTCGGGTCGGTTATGATTAAAGTTCAGGATTCTGCAGTTGTGCATACAACACGCAATGTGGATCTCATAAACTATTCATTCAATCCGCAACAATATTTTGAATTGACCGGCTTGTTTCTTAAACGGAAATTGCTCTTTGCATTCGTAATTAAGGCGAAAACAAGCACGGTTAAATTTGATCCGGAAACACCTTTTAAAGTTATCGGGAGTACAAAATTTAAAGGCACTGAGTATTATGTCGTTTCTGATGATAAATCTGAATACAAATTTCTGGTCACCACGGATGGCATCTTTGTGTCGGATAAATTTATCATTGGAGAAAGGCACTACTACCTTTTTACTGACAAAGAAATGGCAATGGTTCCAAAAGAAATTAAATTCACATCTTTCCCCTTATCAAAACAAAATAAAATTGATAAACTGCAGGCATCATATAAGGAAGTATCAACTCCTGATGTTAATTATGAATTAATTTATGGCGGCAAAGATGCAACTGGCTTACATATAGCTTACAGGGAATATTCTAGAGATGGAGTCGCAAGGCAGGCTTTTTTCCAGAATATAAATTACGAGAGAAGCGCACAGATAATTCAATTCCAAAACACAAGAATTGAAGTACTGAGTGCTGATAACCAAAAAATAGTATTCAGAGTACTTGAAGATAATGTTTCAAACCTCACAAAAGCCGGAAATGCGGCATTGCCTGAAACCAAGACAATTCAACTTGAATTGTAAATTGTCTGGCAACCAGCGCGATTCGTCTCATTAGAATAGCTGAAAATTTGGCAAGAATATTTAACAAGGTTTCCACTATGAAAAAATTTATCCTGGTGCTGCTCTCCATCGCTGTTATAGCCACTCAGACTGCCCACGCGGGTAATAGCCTTTCTAAAGCAGCATACAACGGGAACATGAAAAACCTTCAGGCGCTTATTGCAGAGGGCGAGGGGGTCAATGAATTTGACAAATGGGGTTGGACGCCGCTACTGTGGTCTGTCTTTTACAAGAATATCGACATAATCAAATACCTTCTTGAAAAAGGGGCGAATCCGGACATCGCTTCCCAGATGGACTACCGGTCGTTTCAGGCCGGCACAACAGCTCTTATGTTAGCAATTACCTATGACCAGCGTGATACGATTGAAGTCCTCATGAAGAAAAAACCGAATCTGGAATTAGCCACCAGAAGCGGAAAAAAAACCACTGATTTCATAAAGGAGTTCGATGCGCGGGCAGGTCCCGACGCTGACGGCAAACTGCTTGCCGATTACATATCGGCTCTTGCCGCCCAGAGTGCTGCCGTCGCTGCCGCTGAAGTAATTGTGGAGAAGCCGCTTGTAGTTGCCGTGGCTGCCCCCCCTCCCGCGCCAATAGCCAAAACAAAGAAAGCTCCTGTCCCCCAGGCTGTAGTCGCCAAGGCAAAGAAGACGACCCAGCTACCGGTTATCACCATTACCTCTCCGCAAGTCCAGCGTGGTGTTAATATCACCGCCAAGGAAGCCTATTTAACCGTCACCGGAAAGGCGGTTGATGCCAGCGGCATTGCAGAGGTTACTGTCAATGGTCAGAGTGCCGACCTGGACGAAAACGGTAATTTTTCTGCAGAAATCCTGCTGAAGGTGGGTAATAACAAAATCACCGTTACGGCACTTGGCGTAAACAAGAATGTGGGGACTGAATCATTCAGCCTGATGCGTTCTCCCGGCGTTATTGCAAAGCCGAAAAGCACTCCTGCCCCAGATGGCGGAGTTGGCAGCAATTATGCGCTTGTGATCGGCATTAACAATTACAAGCATATGGATGGTCTTAAAACCGCCGTGAACGACGCCATGGAAATCGGCCGGGTGCTTGCGGATCAATACGGGTTCGAGACTCGCCTGCTTCTGGATGAGAAAGCAACCAGCACCGCCATTTTGAAGGAGCTCAACAACATTCGTGCGAAGCTCAAACCCTCTGATAAATTTATTGTCTATTATGCCGGCCACGGAATTCTCGACAAGCAAACCGATGCGTCATACTGGCTGACGGTTGATGCAGAATTGAATGACGATACTAACTGGCTTGACACAAAGCGGATCAGCGACCAGTTGAAGCGCATAACGGCCCGACAGGTTCTGGTCATAGCTGACAGCTGCTACTCCGGCAGCATCTCACGCGGCATTAATGTCGACTTGCAGGGAAATGATTCCCGGGAGAACTACCTTAAAAAGCTTCAGGAAAAACCGTCCCGTATTCTCATTGCCAGCGGTGGTAACGAGCCTGTGGCCGATGGCGGTGAAAACGGGCATTCCATCTTTGCCGATGTTTTCATCAGAGCCCTCACAGACCCCAGGCAACCAAGTTTTACCGCCAATGAACTTGTCATAAATCAAGTGCGGGAAGCGGTTTCCGGAAAGGCGTCCCAGACACCGGAGTGCAAAATCATTAGAAATTCAGGTCATGACAGTGGTGATTTCGTATTTCAGAAAAAGAAATAGACTTGGCTGGAAACGTGCCGGATTGTTTATCTGAATTCAATCAATGTGTTTTAGCGGATTTTAAGCATCATGAACAAATTTAAAAGCATGAAATTACTCATCTTTCAACAGCAAACCCTCTGACTCCCGCCCTACCGGCTGCTTTAGCGTCATACATTGCAATATCGGCCGCCTTGATAAGACCTGCCCGACTATCGGCATCATCCGGAAATGTTGCCACGCCAAAACTGGCGGTCA
>VFJW01000012.1 GCA_009885845.1 Geobacter sp. | reverse complement strand
CGGTGGATGTCGGCGACGATTTCCGCAACGGTGCCGGTGTCCGTGCGGTTTGCGTAGGACTTGAAGGCCTCGTATACTTCACTGATATTCGGAATGCTACCGGTCTTTACTGTCAGGTAATCACGCATGAAACGGTCGAACAGCTGCACATAATTGACCTGCCCGAAACTCTGCTCCATCGGATACCAATGATCGTTATAGAGTTCTTCCTGATCCTTAGGCTCCAGTCCCATCAGGACATAGTTGCGGATAAGGTCTGCCTGACTCAGTTCCAGGCCAGTTGAGTTGAGGCTTTCAAAAATCAGTTGCGGCTTATCGTGGTCACGGTCGAGCGAGATATCGACGATGATGAGTTTGGCAAGTCCATGGTAGATAAGGGCAAGGTCAGTCTGTTTCTTCAGCTGGTCCTGGAAAAACCTGAAGTTGTCGGCGATGCGTCGGGAAAAACGGGTGGGAAGCGGTTTGCCATCAACTGTGCGGATCAACGTTTCCTTGTCGGTCTGAGTCAACAGAAGTTTATAGCGGAGTTCCCCGTCCTCTTCGCTGTTCAGCAGGAAGTAGTTATTCATCTTCTTCTGGCTGGTCACTTCAATTCCGCCGTGCGCCTCGATAGCCTCACCCAATGCAGCAATCAGAAGTGAAACCGTAGTCATCCTCTGCTGGCCGTCGATAACCAACAACTGCGGAATGGAGGAATGACTGTAAAGCCCTTTTTCCACATAGACCACCGAGCCGACAAAGTGCCCGGTAACGGATGGATTCGAGCCGGCGCGGACAATATCACTCCACAGTTGTTCACACTGCTTTTCGGTCCAGCTGTAGGTGCGCTGGTAGATTGGTATTATGAATTGCGCCGATTTGCGGAGGAAGTCTAGGAGCTTAGTTTCGGTTGCTTTCATCGTTATCTTTCCCGTAAAAGTGTTTTTTAGAATTGCGTCTCACATCAAATAAACAGTCAAGGCCGATAAATTGTGCCAAAGCGTGCAGTGTGAATCCTTAAATCATCACTCGCATTTCTACGCAATCTGAGGGAATGAAAAGGCTTCTCGGATCTCATTGATGATCTTTCTAACATCATCATATGGTGTGTGCTGCATAAGCTCTACTACTAATGACTTATTGCAATTACGATCAAGAGATTCGAAGAAAGTACCAAACTCCTCACCCGCAGCCTGAATTCCCCTTGAATTAAATGCCAAAGATGCTAATTTTATTTCAGAAATAATTATCCATAGCTTACTTTCAAATTCTGTCTCTGATGAATGCCATTGAACTCGAATATCGAGCAATTGCCGAATCAACTTTTTAAGATGTTCAATGTAAAGTTCAATTGGTGCTTTTTCTAGATAATTTATTTGGAACTCACCTACGTTTGTATATTTCGGTTCATTGAGGGATGGTATTTCTCTGCTACATAAAAATTCTTGTCTCCTCTTGTAAATGCCAGCCAAGACCCTCATTAAAGATGAGCTGCTAGCATTGAGCGCCATTTCCTCTAGAAGCCGACGATATAATGGTATGTCCTGATGATCAAACTGAATCGGCATTAATTCAACCAGCAAGTCTATTTGAAGATCACTTAATCGCGGTATGGCCTTGCCTAATGCAGGGTAAAGAGCAGGACATCTCACGGGAAATTCTAAAAAATATACAAGAAATTTAGCTAATATCTCGTTGTTGGTGTTTGCAATACTCACGATGCAATCAACAAGCAACTGAATATATTCTTCAGGTACAGAATCCTTATCTTTCCTAAAATAAATAACCTGTCTGATACATTCTATTTTTGCAAGTTCGTTTTCAGTGCTTATTGCGACTTCTAATTTTTGTATTTCAGTAAGACCACTAATCAAAGTTCTAATCTCAAAAACTTCATTCTTTGATTTAAGAAGCATGTAATATTTGGTTCTATCCGATATATACAGATGCTTTGCCAATGACACAAAAAGTTGATTTTCTGAAGCGCCGCAGCCGCGGTCTATGCTGTCGACAAGATCATAAATCTTAGGAAGGTTGAGAACGGGTAATGCACATGCATAGGCATCGATGAGTCTTTTTTCGTTTAAGGGTGCATCTGGATAAGCTGAAATCTTGAACGTGAATCCAGCCCATGCATCTAAAATATCTCTAGGCTGGGCGTATTCATAAAATGAGGTGAATGCGGCTGAGGTCATCAGTATTTCACCCGATTGGTCAAGTACTTCTGTAGCAAGTAACGCTGAAAGGAAGTGCTTAGGAGAATCTTGATAATGTAATAAAACTCCTGCTAAGAGAAGACCGGCTTCTTCCTCATAATTAGGTTTTAGAGGATTGGCAAGTTCGGCAACATAATCGAAAATATCATTCTGAATTATTACATCTTCTACAACCTGAGATATCGTGTAAGCTTCAAGCATATTGACTACATCGTCAAGTCGATCTGAGTTATCCGCAGAGACAGCTATCTCCAAAATTCTTGATGTTATCATGTTATCCCTTCCAAACTACGCAGTCCGGATGATTAAGTTCGTCCCAGAGCCACATGAAAGCATCCAGAACATGCCTCGGATTGGACACCTCTTGCATTATATGATGTGATTTGCCAAGGGAGTTTAATGAAGTCCCAAGAGACCATGCTCTGACGCGGTCATTAACGTTTGGAAAAATAATAAATCTATCGTGAAAAGACCAACCACGATTGGAATGTTGGATTCTGAATTCAAGGTTAATGCTTAAATGATTGGCATTCGCTTCTGGCTTCAGAGCGAGCCTGTTCGTATTTACAAAATCAGTAAAATCGATAGCGTTAAAGAGAGTACTATTCTTGTCACTGCTGTATGATCCGATTACCTTTAGATTTGCATCACCAAATATACAGTGAAAGAGGGTCTCCTTAATATCTTCAGCTACAAGATACGGATCCCATAAACATAGTCCGTGCTCTCCGTATTTGTTTATTATGGTTCGAATATCGTTAAGAGCCTTCTGTCGATCTGTCCGAAAATATTGAACAAAAGCAAGCTCTTCTCTTAATTTTTTTCGTTCCACCTCATAAAGCCTTGCCTGAATTGATCTCAGGTAATTGGTTCCTCCATCACCACCGACTGAAAATCCCGGTCCAGCAGATGAGAACTGTATCTCCTGAGCACCAGACTCAATGGTATGGAACGTTCTTGGCTCATGACTGATGATTCGTATATTCCCTGCGATCATGCCGATATAATTGCCATGCCATGAGGCTAGTATGATCTTATTTTTTTCATCAACCGCGAAATATCTCACAAAAGTAGAAGTATTACCGCACTTGATAGTCGATAAACCAGGCTTCAATTTTTCAAGCCCGAATCCCAAGACGCCCTCCTTTTCATCTTGTTCCGTCAACGCGAAAAGCATACACTCCGGAATACTGGAAAGGCGCTGATCCCAATGACAGTCTAGCTTTATGCCGTCATTTGATCGTGAAAAAGACATTTTAGCGTCAAGTATTTTATTCGGGTACTGAAAAATAATATTCCCCAGTCTATCCGACAATGCACCAATTTCTATTGGAACGTATTGTTGTATTTTCTCAGATATCTCCTGCAACGAAGTTGAATTATCTGTGAGAACTTTTATATGCTCTTTATTTGTGTCAAATATCTCAATGATGTATGAACCGTTCCTAAAATTGTTCTTTAAAACCTTATTCAATTCAAGAGGATGGGTCCCGTCCGGTGCAATATACTGCTTTGGTAATGGCTCCAGTGCAGATCCCAGAATCAACGGCTTTCCTTTGTTCATATCCCAGATTTTGTGTATGCATATCTTCTCAAGTTGGTCACGAACCGCTTCTAGTGTGACGTAATATCTATAAATGCCAAATTTTACCTTTCCTAGCTTCAAGGGGTCGACATTAAGCCATCCTTCAGGCCTCGCTAATATTTCTTCTTCATGTAGAACCACAATTGTAAAGACATTGATAGGGGCACCCGCGTCAAACGCCACTATCTCTGTAACTTCGCATGCTTTGTAAAATGCCAAAGTGCCTGGTGCAGAAATCAAATCATGATCGCGAAGGATTGATTCAGTGCTAAAAGTTGACATTTTTATCCCTCTACTGTTGGGAGCGAAACCACACCTGAAATCAGCTTCGGCAGCAGCAGGTCGCGGGTTTGGCGGAGGTTTTGGTTTTTCTTCGCTATCACTTGAATTTGCTTGAACATCTGCGCAGCTATGCCGCTGAACTTCTCCAGCGTTGCAACCTCAGGTTGGGCAATAAAGAACTGCTCAAAACACTTTTCACTGACACGTTGACGACCGGTTGCACCGGACATACTCTTTATGGCGTTGTCCCTGAACACGCTGGAACGTGCCATAAGGTAAACGTATTCTGGGCAAAGAGTCTTTGAGCGAAGCACGATGAATTCCGTAGAACCGAAAGCTGTTGCCTCAGCGTCCGGCAGCAACTGGACATAGCCGGTCTTGCCGTTTTCGAGGCAAGGAGTGATGCGAGCAAAAAGGGTATCACCGTTTTTGAACTTTGAGCCGCTATTGCCTGAACGCGACTCAACATCAGAAATCAGCATGGATTCCGTCGATAGCGATCCCATAGACACAAATGTCTTTTCACCTTCAACGGGAACTTTTGTTCTCGGGTTGACCTCAACAGATTCAGTGACAGGCTTCACCTCCCACCCCTCTGGAATCATCCCAAGCACCGAATCAACCATCCTCACCTGTTCATTCCCCGGAAAGCGGAAGTTGACAAACCACTCGCGGTAGATCATCCGCGCCATCTCTTCCAGAATTTTGATGCGCCGGGTGTTGTTTTCGATCAGGTCGTCATAGGCGGAGAGGATGGAGGCAATTTTGCGTTGGATTTCGAGAGGAGGGACGGGAACAGGTAAGGCTGCAATCGAAGTAGTATTCAAGACGCCTTGAGCTGCACCTGTTGTAACTGACATAAGTAATTTTTGGCCGAAATCACTTCTGAAATACAGCCCGAAAAAGTTATTGGGGAAAAACGGGCGAGCAAAAACGATATTTGCACAGTTCACCTCACTTATATTTTCCGGTACGACACAGCAGTCACCGCGATTAGCGCCAACACGTACAAACAGAATATCACCAGATTGTAATTGCGATTTTTTTAAGGAATCGTGGAACTTTCTAGTGATGTAAGCAATCCCTTCAATATCAAGCTTTCCAGGTCGTACATTCTGAGATCTTATAAGAGGCACACCTACAGACTTATCGCAAAAGTATTCAGTAGTCGGGCCTACATGGCCAACAGACACCCGTTCACATAGCTCTGACAAACTTGCCCATGCCCAACCTTCGGGCAACTGTGACAATGCATAGTCAACCAAAGGCTGAGGCTCTTGTCGTCTTTTTCCAGTTAGTTTTTGTCGTATATTACGACAATCTTGTATGAAATCGTCTCCTGTTATCACACTTGCTCCAAAATCAAAGCCACATTCTCAGCAATCCTCTCCTCCAACTCCCTCGCCTCGGCGTTAAGCACCTCCAGCTCCTCGTTCAGCTCCTCCAACCGCTCGGCAAAGACGAAGTCATCAGCCTCCCGCTCGGCCACGCCGACATAACGCCCAGGATTAAGACTCCACCCCTGTGCTTCAACCTCCGCAATCGTCGCTACCTTGCAGAGTCCTGCAACATCCGCATAACAGCCATCGGGAAACTTTTCCCGAAGCATTTCGGCGCTGCCGTTGGCAACTTCCGGCTTCTCCCCACGATACAACCGGGCGATGTTGGCGAGAAATTCAACCTGCTCCGGCGTAAAGTCACGGTGGGCGCGGTCGAGCTGACGGTAAATATGGCGGGCATCAATAAAGAGAACCTGATCCTTACGTCTAATCGACTGCTTTCCCTTATCAAAAAACCAGAGAGTGCAGGGAAGCGTAACATTGGAAAAGAAATTGGACCCAATAGCGACCATGACATCCACCACCCCGCTCTGAATCAGCTGGCGGCGAATCTCCATCTCACTGCCACGGGCATCCGAGGCCGAATTGGCCATGACAAACCCGGCCCGACCAGTGTCGCTCAGGGTGCTGGCAAAAAGCTGAATCCAGAGGTAGTTGCCGTTGTCGGTCTTGGGCATGCCGTAGGAAAAGCGGGGATCATCCTTGATCCGCTCCCGGTCGATTCCATTAACGTTGAAGGGGGGATTGGCCATGACGAAGTCAAAACGGCCAAGGCTTTCGTGGATATCTTCGTAGTAGCTGTTCCCCTGCTTGACGTCGCCGGAGAGACCGTGCACTGCCAGGTTCATCCGGCAGAGCCGCACCGTCTCGGCCACCCGCTCCTCGCCGAAAACACTTATTTCGCTACCAGGGTTTTTCTTATGCTTGGCAATGAAAGCGGCACTCTGGACAAACATGCCCCCCGATCCGCAGGCCGGGTCGTAGATACGTCCATGATACGGCTCGATGATCTCGACGATCAGCTTAACCAGAGAGGTCGGAGTGAAAAATTCGCCCCCCTTTTGCCCCTCGGCCTTGGCAAATTCACCGAGAAAATATTCGTAGATTCTGCCGAAGGCATCCCCCTCGATATCCATCGGGATAGAATTGAAGGTTTTGAGCAGCGTCACCAGCGAGTCATTCCCCACCTTCTGGTAGTTTCTGGGGAGAACGCCCTTCAAATCAGGATTTTCAGCCTCGATGAGCGCAAACGCCTCGTTGATCTCCTTACCGGTGTCCTTCCCTTCGGGGAGATGTAACAAATAGTTGAAGCGCGCAGCCTCGGGAAGATAGAGTACGCCACGGGCGTGGTAGTCAGTCTTACTCACCGTGCGGCGGCCGCTTCCTTGGCCCTCCAGCTCCTGCTTCGCCTGGGCAAATTTTACATCGGCATATTTGAGGAAGATCAGCCCGAGAACCGGGATGGAGTATTCTGAAGATTTTAATTCCGAATTGGCCCGCAGTTCATCGGCAGCGGACCAGAGTTTCTTTTCCAGTTCAAGCAGGTTGGCATGCATCGGATTCAGCCTCTTTTCGCAGCAGATTTATACACAAAGACCCCGAAATGCAGCATATCGGGGTCTTCATTAGTTGCAAACTATTTAAAAGGGCGATTTCACGCTTCAGCCTTCAAATCACGCGCCATCAGCTCAATCACCGCCTGACGGGCCGGTTTGTCCTCGTGGAGGATCTGGAAGGTCTTCTCGACAATCGGCATCTCGACGCCGAGACGGAGGGCGAGTTGGTAAACCGATTCAGCGCTCTTTACCCCTTCGGCCACCATGCGCATCTCGGACAGTATGTCCGTCAATTTCATTCCCTGCCCCAGCTTGAAACCTACCGTGCGATTGCGGGAAAGATCTCCGGTGCAGGTCAGCACCAGATCCCCCATGCCGGCGAGACCGGCGAAGGTAGCTGCCTGAGCCCCCATGGCCTGCCCCAGTCGATTCATCTCGGAAAGTCCTCTCGTGATCAGTGCCGCACGGGCATTGTGGCCAAAACCAAGACCGTCGCAGATTCCGGCGGCAATAGCGATGACATTCTTTACCGCCCCACCCAGTTCAACACCGATGACATCACTGTTGGTATACACCCGCAAACAGGGGCAGCTGAAGACCGCCTGCACACGCTGAGATGCTGCAGCACTGCGTGATGCAGCGACGATCAGCGAAGGGAGCTCCTGAGCCACTTCCCTGGCAAAGGTCGGACCGGAGAGCGCAACATAGCGGCTGAGAGCGGTATCGCCAAGCAGTTCCCCACAAATCTGGGAAACCGTCTGCAGCGACTCCAGCTCAATCCCTTTTGATGCGTTTGCTATAATCACGTCCGGCCCGATGTAAGGGGCAAGCTGCTTCAGCACACCGCGCATTACCTGTACCGGTGTCACCAGCAGCACTATGCTCCGTCCGGAGATCGCCTCTTCCAGATTCCCGGTACATGCCAGAGTCGGATGCAGGTTGATACCGGGAAGATAGAGAGAGTTGGTATGGCTTGAATTGATCTCTGCCACGAGTTCCGGTTCATACGCCCACAGCAGTGTGTCACGGCCGTTGGCCGCCAGCCGTCCCGCCAGAGCGGTTCCCCAGCTGCCGCCACCGATGACCGCAATACGCTCGAAAGCGGCCGATGCAGGTATCGTTCCGTTATTCATCGTATTCATCGTCATCATACTCTTCCTCAAGGCGCGGATCATATCCTTCTGCAAGCGTTTGCCGGGCAGCGTCAATACTGTCCAGCAGCAGACGCCGGACGAATGGATGGCGGCAATCCGGCAGGAAGCCTCCGACAAGACTTAAGGCGGTAGCCAGTGTCTTTTGCACTGCGCTTTCATCACTCTCAATCTGCTGCAGGTAATCAGCGGTCAGCAGCAGCCGTTTGATGATATCGGCACGCCGGGGCACAATCAACTCGTCACAGCAGCGTGAAATTTCCCTCTCCAGGTCCTCGGATGACACAGAGTCTGGCCCGCCATCGGCTTCCAACGCAGTGAAACGATCAGCAGCGTCATACAAAGACGTTTCGGTAAGAACCCACCCTTCAAGTCCCGGTTCGTCCAGCAGGTCGTTACTTGCAGCAACATAGCCGGGAATTTTTTCAACAATATCTTCCAGATGTTTGAGTTTAAACCGGGGGGTGTATGCTTCAGGCTTGAGAGAGTCCGGACGGAAGAGCCGCATATCAACATAGAAGTCAGGAGGAAGATAAAAGCCTCCCTCACGACTGCGGTGAAGTGCGTCGCGGAGAGAAGCCAGTGCATAGTCATATTCAACCGGAGTCAGCATTTCGCCGCCGGCCACATCTTTTAAGATATGGCCATACTCTTTCTCATCCTTCATTCGATAGCTGATAGCGTTCAGCATACCATCCGCTTCACCGGTAAGAATCAGCATAGCGGCAAATGCCTGCTCATCAAGCCGCCAGGAGAACCAGAGTGTACGGGAACCGTAAAAATCAACCGGTCCGGCGTGTACTTCATAAAACGGGAGCGGCTGCTGGAAGGAGTGTGGCAGTTCAAGCGCCTCTCTGATTCCGGTGAATGAAAGTCTCAGAATACTGCGTCGGATCAAAGCGGCTAAATCGCCCTCGTACCGGGCTTCAGCACGCCCCAGAACATCAAGAGCATAGCCGCATTTAGTTCTTCCCAGGGCACGTATCGCTTCGCGTACGATCTCTTCCTTTTCGAAAGAGAGCAGAATTTCCAGAAGCGCCACCGACTCAGCGGAAGAGACGTCGGAAAGGCGACTTATCATCCGTCCGCGGAACTCGTCTGCCACATCGAGAAAGCTGTCGATGAACCGTACCAGGCCTCGCTCGTTATCACTCAGACAATCGTCAACAAAACCTTCCAGAGTGGGGGAACCATAACCGGTCATTGCGGCAAAGGGGGGAGCGGTGACATCGATGCCACTGTCGTGCAGGACATCCAGAAGAGCCAGTTTGCCATCCTCTTCCAGGTCCGTGCGCTGCAGGGTGATCTGGATCAGTTGATCCATCCATACCGATGCGTCGAAAAAATCCAGCATACAGGCGTAACGATAGATTGCGGTACCGTTTTGCTCGCGCCAGAGTTTGCGAACCAGCGGTGAAAGCGCCCGCTTGCCTGACTTCTGCAGCCGCCGACCGATGCGCTCCATCTGATCTCCGGTCAGGTCGTCCCGTTTGAGAAAGTCAAGCAGGCGGTTGATGCGACGACGTTCACGCAGTGTTTTGTCTATTTTCAATGGAATTGTCATACTTTGATTGCCTCAATCACTTCTGAATCAGGGAGAGGACTTTACCACATGAAAAGTATGAAGGCAATCATGACAACGTCATGACAATATCAATACAAATCGCCGACGGCGCTTTGCAATACCCCTGCCGGAATGGAGCTTGATAAAATTACCCTGAGTGTTCCCTGGACTATACCAAGTCTTGGTTGTCGCAGGACCACAGGTATTGGGGCCAGGGGCGTTGCCATCCTTGGTCCAAACCAAATTGGTGACATTGTCGGTCATAGTCTGATCGCCGTTATCCACAAACCGTGGGGTTGGCCAGACAGTTCCCTTTGCCAGAGCACCGTCGTCACCGGCTGCATAGCTAATAGTCTGGCCGGTAGCTGGCAATTGAACAACTCCGGCTGCAAAGGTGAATGTGCCGGGTACTGGAAGTAACGGAAGAGCATTTTACGCCGCAAGTTGTAGGGGAGCAGAAGGAGGGGTACGATAAGATATCGGAGGTGACACGTATGTTATTGAAGGAATTACAGGGCTTGCCGGAATATGAGCAGTTACGCTGGCTGGCTGATATAAAGGAGAAGGCGTTGAAGCAAAAGGAAGCAGTAAAATAAACCTACCGCCGGTACGCCTTGTCATGTTGGACATGAAGGCTGACAAGCACGATGGTTGGCCCAGAGAGCAGACAGGTTACGGCACGGGCGCTGCCGGTTACGCGAACAGAGAAAAGTTGCTGGCCGGTTGCCGGTTCGATCATACCGTGGAGTTTCTCGAAGTTCAGTCCGGGATGAACCCATAATTGAGGAAGGTCAAGGGACTGAAGTAGCGTAAGCATCTTTGCCGCTGCCTTGCGCACCGGCAATTCAGCAGCCATGACCGCTTCATCAAAGGCGGGGCGAATTTCAATCCTCATCTGTCCACTTCGCGGCAACATCAGCGGCCTGCGCGGCGGTTTCAACAACCGTAGAGGGGCGAACATCGGCAAGTGAGGCACTTATGGCTACCTTTGCTTCCGCAGTCCACGCCCAGAGCTGATGACGCGGAACCGGCTCCACCGGAATGAGCATGATGCGACCATCTTCCAGCATTTCAAGATCAATGGCGTCACCCGGCTTGACGCCGAATGACGGCGGCAGGGTAACACGCCTGCGGGAATCAGTTTGTGTCAGCATTTCAGTACCTCCTGTTTCACACAGTATCACATTTGCATATTATGGGCAATACCCATTTTGCAACAACAAAGCCATACATAAAAGCCGTGATGCAACCAATTGGTTGCATCACGGCTTTTATAATTTCCATCAATTTACAGGTGGTGTTTGCTAAGCCTATGCTTCCGTTTCTTCGGCCCCTTCATCAAGGATGTCATCGTCCTCATCCTTTTCTGCCAGACGGGCGACAGCCACGACCTTTTCATTCTCCTCGGTGTTCATCAGGTTCACTCCCTGAGTGTTGCGTCCGATAACCGAGAAACCGGAGACCGGAACTCGCAAAATTTTGCCCTGATCGGTGATAACCATCAGATCGTGATCGTCTGCAACCTGCATGACGTTAACGACGGAGCCGTTACGTTCGGTGGTTTTGATCGTGATGATTCCCTTTCCGCCGCGCGTCTGATCACGATATTCGTCCAGATCGGTGCGTTTGCCGAAACCGTTTTCACATACGGTAAAGATCGTCGAACCGACAGCGGTATTATCAACGATCTCCATGCCGATGACGCGGTCATCTTTCCCCAGGTTCATACCGCGTACTCCGCGGGTGACCCGTCCCATCGGACGCACATCCTCCTCATTGAAACGGATGGCTTTACCATTTCTCGAAGCAAGGAAAATATCCTTGGTACCATCTGTCAGGGCAACGGATATCAGCTTGTCTCCGTCGTCCAGGTTAACGGCGATGATGCCGCCAACTCTGACGTTCGAGTAATCAACCAAGGAGGTTTTTTTAACTACGCCACCCTGAGTTGCCATGAACAGATAGGTATTTTCACTGAACTCCTTGACCGGCAGGATGGTGGTAATCTTTTCGCCGGCAGCGACATTAACCAGATTAACAACCGCTTTCCCTTTAGTGGTTCGGCTCCCTTCAGGAATCTCGTAGACCTTGAGCCAGTACATTCGTCCGGCGTCAGTGAAGCAGAGCAGGAAATCCTTTGTGGAGGCAATGAAGAGCTGCTCGACAAAATCCTCCTCTTTGGTTTTCATGCCGGTTTTCCCTTTGCCGCCGCGACGCTGCGAGCGATACAGGTCAACAGCACTCCGCTTGATGTAACCGGTGTGCGAAATGGTAACCACCATCTCTTCATCTTCTATGGTGTCTTCCCGTGAAATATCAGCACTCTTGTCAGCTATTTCGGAGCGGCGTTTGTCGCCGAACCGTTCCCTGATTTCGGTCAATTCACCGACAATGATCTTGAGGATTTCGGTGTCGGAAGCCAGGATCTCCCGCAAACGGGCAATCAGTTTCATGACCTCTTCGTACTCGGCAATGATCTTGTCACGCTCAAGGCCGGTCAGACGTTGCAGGCGCATCTCCAGGATAGCCTGAGCCTGAATCTCGGACAGCTGGACCGAACTCTCAAAACCGACCGGCCGCGGCAGATTGAGCCGCGTCAGGAATTCGGGATCTGCGAACTTCCCTTCCATCAATCCCTGTTTTGCTTCTGGTGGAGTTTTTGACTCCCGGATCATCTCGATTACGGCATCCAGCCAGTCAAGAGCAATCTTGAGGCCTTCCAGGATGTGTGCACGAGCCAGCGCCTTCTTCAGTTCGAAGTTGGTACGGCGCGTGACCACCTCACAGCGATGCTCGACGAAACAGTCCATCATCTCGCGCAGAGTCAGCACCCGTGGTCGATTGTGAACAATAGCCAGCATGATAATGCCAAAGGAGACCTGCAACTGGGACTGCTTGTAGAGCTGATTGAGCAGCACCTCAGCGTTTTCGTCCCGTTTGACCTCGATGACGATCCGCATCCCCTGGCGGTCGGACTCATCGCGGATTTCGGTAATCCCTTCGACCTTCTTCTCCTTGACCAGTTCGGCTATCTTCTCGATCAGTCGGGCTTTGTTTACCTGATACGGAAGTTCGGTGACAATAATCGCCTGACGCTCTGAACGCTTTGAAGCTTCGACATGTGCCTTGGCGCGGATCTGGATAATGCCGCGACCGGTACTGTACGCATCCCTGATTCCCTGACGGCCATAGATAGTGGCACCGGTCGGGAAGTCGGGCCCGGGGATCATTTCCAAAAGCTCCTCAAAATCGATTTCCGGATTCTGGATGACGGCAATTATGCCGCCAATTATTTCGCTTATATTATGGGGTGGTATATTGGTGGCCATCCCAACCGCAATGCCGGTCGAACCGTTAATCAGCAGGTTGGGGAACTTGGACGGAAGCACTGTCGGTTCCAGCATCTCTTCGTTGTAGTTCGGGACCATGTTGACAGTTTCTTTGTCCAGATCGTTCAGCAATTCGTGGGAAAGTTGACGCAGGCGAATCTCGGTGTAACGCATCGCAGCGGGGCGGTCGCCGTCAACCGAACCGAAGTTACCCTGCCCGTCTACCAGCATGTAACGCAGGGAAAAATCCTGGGCCATACGCACGATGGTGTCATACGCGGCGGTATCACCATGAGGGTGATACTTACCGATAACATCACCGACCACACGGGCCGATTTCTTATACGGCTTGTTGTAATCGTTGCTCATATCATACATGGCGTACAGACAGCGGCGGTGAACCGGCTTGAGACCGTCACGCACGTCCGGCAGCGCCCGGCCGATGATGACCGACATGGCGTAATCCATGTAGGAACGTTTCATCTCATCTTCAATATTAACCGATATCTTGTTGACTGCTATTTCTGGTGGGATATGCATTGGTACCTCGTATCTGCTTTTCTCATCACAACGACTGAGAAAGTTATTGAAATTTAAGTTTAAATATCCAGGTTCACGACGTTCAGCGCGTTCTTCTCAATAAAATCACGACGCGGCTCAACCTGATCACCCATCAGAATCGTAAAAATCTCGTCAGATTCAACAACATCCTCGATCTTGACCTGGAGCAGCACCCGGTTTTCAGGGTTCATGGTGGTTTCCCAGAGTTGCTCCGGGTTCATCTCTCCCAGGCCTTTATAGCGCTGGATTGCCAGCCCCTTTTTGGCATTTTCGAGGAAGAAGCCGAGCAGATCCTGATGATTGGTTGTCTCAAACAGCACCTTCCCCCCCTCCTGCTCGACGAAGGCCCGGCCATCAGCCATGGTCTCCACGATCCGGCGGTGGTTGTCTACCAGAAGCTCATATTCACGGGTCGACAGTACCGCCAGCGTCTGCTGGTCAATGATGGAGCGGATATTGCCGATACGGAAGGCGATCCGGTGTTCCTCCACCTCGTACTCTGACCCTTCGGCCAGTGATTTCATCGCCTCCAGGTACGGCAGGAGCAGAGACAGCTCTTCCACTCCGGACGGGACGTTACTGCGGATGACAATCGAAAGCAGTTCGGGAGAAATGCCCTTCTTGACGACTTTATTGAAGATGGAGCGATTTTCTATGAACTGCTTGATGACCGGGATGATCTGTTTGCCGTGGTACGTCCGGTCTCCCTTTTCAAGGCGCAGTGTCAGCTCTTCAGATCCTTCTTCCAGCAGGAATTCCTGCATAGCGTGTTCGTCGCGCAGATACTGTTCCCGTTTGCCCCGCTTGACTTTGTAGAGCGGTGGCTGGGCTATATAGAGGTGGCCCCGTTCGATCAGTTCACGCATGTTACGATAGAAGAACGTCAGAAGCAGTGTCAGGATATGCTGACCGTCAACGTCGGCGTCAGTCATGACGATAATGCGGTGATAGCGCAGTTTGGCAATATTGAAGTCGTCCTTGCCGATGCCGGTACCGAGGGCAGTGATCAGGGTGCGGATCTCCTGTGAGGAAATCATTTTGTCGAACCGGGCTTTTTCGACGTTGAGAATTTTCCCCTTGAGCGGCAAAATCGCCATATTCTTACGATCACGACCCTGTTTAGCCGAACCACCGGCGGAATCACCTTCGACCAGATACAGTTCACAGAGTGCCGGATCTTTCTCCTGGCAGTCGGCCAGTTTACCCGGCAGTCCGCCCATATCCAGAGCCCCTTTGCGACGGGTCAGATCTCGAGCCTTGCGGGCGGCCTCACGAGCACGGGCTGCTTCAATTGATTTGTTGAGAATGTCTTTGGCGATTTTGGGATTTTCTTCAAGAAACACCGCAAGACGCTCATTAAGGAGCGATTCGACGTACCCCTTAACCTCTGAATTGCCCAGCTTGGTTTTGGTCTGTCCCTCGAATTGCGGCTGAGGAATCTTGACCGAAATAACGCAGGTTAAGCCCTCGCGCAGGTCGTCGCCGGAAACCGTGACCTTTTCATTTTTAAGCAGGTTGTTGGCCGCCGCATAGGCGTTCATGGTGCGGGTCAGGGCAGCCTTGAAACCGGCCAGATGAGTGCCCCCCTCGTGGGTGTTGATATTGTTGGCGAAAGCAAAAATTTTCTCGTCGTAGGAGTCGTTGTACTGCATGGAGACTTCCATCTCCACGTCACCTTTTTCACCCTTGAAGTACATTGGCTTCGGGTTGAGCACGGACTTGTTGCGATTCAGATACTCGACAAAGGAGTTGATGCCACCTTCATAATGGAACTCGTGGAATTTACCATCGCCCCGTTCGTCAGTGATTTTTATCCTCACACCGGCATTGAGAAAAGCCATTTCACGCACACGCTGGGAAAGAATATCAAAGGAGAATTCCGTCGTTTCAAAGATGTCCTCATCCGGCATAAAGGTAATCTTGGTGCCGCGCTTTTTGGTTTCCCCGGTTTGCTCCAAAGGAGCGACCGGGTCGCCACGACGATAGGATTGACGGAAAATCTTGCCGTCACGACGAATTTCCAGCTCAAGCCATTTGGAGAGGGCATTAACGACCGAGACACCAACCCCGTGCAGACCTCCGGACACCTTGTAGGAATCGTTGTCAAACTTGCCGCCGGCATGCAGTACCGTCAGGACAACTTCTGCAGCCGATTTACCCTCGTGCGGCATTATGTCGGTCGGGATGCCGCGACCGTTGTCGACAACGGTTATCGAACCATCGGTATTAATCGTAATCGAGACATCGTTGCAATAACCGGCCAGAGCCTCATCGATCGAGTTATCAACGATTTCGTACACAAGGTGGTGCAGACCGGAACTGGAAGTGGAGCCGATGTACATAGCCGGGCGCTTACGTACCGCCGACAGTCCTTCCAGTACCTTGATATTTTCTGCACCATACTCTTCGGAGCCGTTTGTTACATTTTCCTGTTCACTCATGCGGTTAATTTCCTTCAAACGTCAGATTGCCATCTTCTACATGAAAGACGGCGCAGTGTGGTGCAACCTCCAGAAGTGCTGGAGACCGTTCCGTGGTTGTGATAAAAACCTGAATCTCTTTCTTTGTCAGAAATTCCATCAGATTATTGTTTCTTCGGGCATCAAGCTCAGAACTCATATCATCCAGCAGAAGCAGAGGGGCTTCGCCGAAGACCTCGTACAAATTGTCTACTTCAGCCATCTTAAGCGCCAGAACAAAACTTTTCTGCTGCCCCTGGGAGCCGAAAGCCTTGAGTGGTCGGTTATCAAGCATAAAGGCCAGATCATCCCGATGCGGACCCGCTGTTGTTGTCCCGTAACGTTCGTCAGATCTGAGGTGACGTTTGAACAACTCCAGCAGCTCCTCAACTATCTGTCCCTGATCCGTCGATTGCACCCCTTCAGGATGATACCTGAGGCAGGAAGTTTCGCTGCCACCTGATATAGTGGCATAATAAGTGCGAAGTTTGCCATCCAATACAGCAACATACCTGAGCCGCCGTTCGATGACCTCTGCACCCGCTTCAGCCAGCTTTTGGGTCCATATGTCAAGGCCGCTTCTATCAGAACATTTCAACAGGTGATTTCGCTGTTTAAGGGTTCGCTGATAGGAATGCCAACAATGAAGGTACCCGATATCCCCCATATAGACCACACGGTCAAGATAGCGACGTCTCGATTCAGGCCCCATCCTGACCATTCCGGTATCATCGGGTGAAAATACAACAGCATTCAGCTTTCCATGCAACTCGGATGCCTTATAAACTGCTTTCCCGTCGATTTCAACTTTGCGCCCAGCCGCTTCAATCACCAGGCGTAACGAATTTTCAATTCCACCTGATTCTACTCTGCCCAGAATCTGTGCCTGCCGTTCCCCATGCCGTATAAGCTCCGGTAATCGGGAGGTTCTGAATGAGCGGGGGCTGCCCAGCAGATAGATTGATTCAAGTATATTTGTCTTGCCCTGGCCATTACGTCCGTACAGCAGATTAAATCGTTCGCCTGGTTCGATATGAATGGAATGTACATTCCTGAAATCGGCAACCGCCAGTGAAAAAAGACGCATCAGCCTTTTTAGAGCCTCATCGGCATTATGACCGCAAGGAATGTGTCTGAATTTTCCGGCACAATAATCGATGGGGAAAGCTCATCCTTGAATTTCATTTCGACCCGTTCTGTTTCTGCAACGGAAAGAACATCAAGGAGATAACGGGCATTAAATCTGACAGAAATAGGTTCACCGGTATAGGATGCGTCCAATTCTTCCATGGCATCACCTAATTCGGGGTTACTGGACGATATTTTAATACCTCCCGAAGTAATTTCCAACATAATGCCCTTGAATTTTTCGCTGGACAGGATCGCCATTCGTCGCACTGAATGGCTGAAGTCTTCCTTGTTGACAGTCACTACCTGTGTGTTGGCAGTAGGTATGACCCTATTGTAATCAGGAAATTCTCCGTCAACAAGGCGCATGACCATATATGAATCACCCCGCTTTATTACAGCGCTATTATCCATAAAACCAAAAAGAAGAGTTCCGCCTTCTTCATCGGTGATCTTTTTCATCTCATAAATACCCTTTTTGGGCAGAATAACTCCTTTCAATAATTCAGGACCTGCAGTTCCCTTTAGATTCCCTGATGCAATAGAAAGTCGATGGCCATCTGTAGAAACCATTTTCAGACCATTCGAACCATCTGAACGTACTTCAACTTTGATAAATATTCCATTGAGATTATATTTTGTCTCATCAGTACATATGGCATACGAGGTTCTTTCAATCATTCCACGCAACAAAGACGTTTCAATTTCAAAAAGGTTTTCTTCTTTTACATCCGGAAAATAAGGAAATTCATCCGGTGAGAGACCGACTATATTGAATTGCACCTTTCCGCACTTTATTTCTACCCAATCATTATCTTTTGTCGCAAATATAATTGGCTGATTCGGCAGTTCTTTAACTATTTCATATAATTTCTTCGCAGAAACAGTAATTTTTCCCGGGGTGATAACTTCAGCTGAATAACTGCTTTTCATTCCAACCTCAAGATCGGTAGCAGTGACGAGAAGGCAAGATTCTGTTGCTTCGAGAAGAACATTTGATAAAATAGGCATTGACGTTCTTTTCTCTACAATTCCCTGGATCTTTTGTAGTGACTTCAAAAATTGTTCTTTATCTATTTTAAATTTCATATGTTCCCCCTTTTATTGCCTATATGAATATTGTTTATAAAAGATTTAAAACCTTGTAGTTCTTGTTGGTACTGTGGAAACTAGGGATAATTAAGTAATTAACTTGAATATAACGGATAATTGGCAGTTAAAATTGTGCATATCATGTGATATTTTCCTTACTTTTGCACAACGGAAATATTTGCCAACAGTAGTTAACATAATATCCACAGGTTTTCCTTACTTGAGCAGTGTACGTTTTATTTCATCAATAACTTTAGATATTTTAGGGTTATTTTCAATAGCGGCATCAATTTTTTTGTAGGAGTGTATGACAGTAGAATGATCTTTCCCACCGAACTTTAATCCTATGTCGGGGTAGGATGATTTAGTCATATCTCTGCATAACCAGATCGCTATCTGCCTAGCATGAACAATATTTTTCAACCGTTTTTCCGACTTCAGATCGATTAGTTTTATATCAAAATAATCAGCAACGGTTTTTTGAATTAATTCAATTGTTATTTCTTTGTGCCTGTCACCCAAAATATCTTTTAAATTTTCTTTTGCCATATTCAGGGTTACCGGAATGTTTTGAAGACTACTGAACGCCCCAAGTCGTATCAGCATTCCTTCAAGTTCACGGATGTTTCTTGTGTCACTCGAGGCGAGAAAATAATACACATCCTCGGGGAAAAAAACTCTGGTAACTTCGGATTTTTTTTTCAGAATGGCAATCTTTGTTTCCACATCAGGCGCCTGAATGTCCGCAATAAGACCCCATTCAAACCGGGATCTCAGGCGTTCTTCCAGGTCTGAAATTTCCCGGGGGAACTTATCCGACGTGATTACAATCTGTTTATGAGCATCATGCAGTGCATTGAATGTGTGAAAAAACTCTTCCTGTGTTCCTGTTTTGCCGGATATAAACTGGATATCGTCAACTAACAATACATCTACATTTCTAAATCGATTTCTAAATACATCCATTTTTTTTAAACGGAGATGATTGACCATTTCATACATAAATTTTTCAGCGGAACAGTAGCATACATTCAGCTCCGGTGAGTTTTCGCGTATAGTGTGGCCTATCGAGTTTAACAGGTGACTTTTACCGAGACCGACACCTCCATAGATAAAAAGAGGGTTATAGGTGTCTGCAGGATTATTTGCTACCGCCATAGCTGCAGCATGAGCAAATTGATTGCCGGTCCCGCTTACAAAGAGATCAAACTTATATTTTGGGTTGAGTGGAGTAAATACCTGTTCAAGGGGGGTGTTTCTGCCTGTAGTCGGCTCTAACTCACTTTTAACAATAAAATCTTCTGATATGTATGGCTGGTGCTCCTCGTCTGCTCTTATTATAAAGTTAAGAGTGATAGCATATCCGGATGTGGCAGAGAGTGCTCCGGTCAAAACCTTCAGGTAGTGGTCTTCCAACCACTCCTTAATAAATGAGTTGGGCACAGATAAAAAAACGGCGGAACCGTCATAGTGACTGTAATGAACCGGTTTTATCCAGGCACCAAAATCGGCTTCCGACATTATTTTTTCTATATTTTCAGTTGCTTGCAGCCAAGCTTCTAACATCAGGTCAAATCACAATCATAGTAGTATTGGTTATCAACATCGGGAGTTGCATATAACTGCTAATAGTGAAAGCAGGTTATCTTTTTAAAAGACGGATTTTAATTGAGTTTTCAACACTCTTGTCAACAGCTGTGGAAAACTATTTAAATAAATAAAAACAATAAGTTAAAGTGTATTTCGGATAGAAATAGGCTTATTTAGGTGATGGAGAATAGCAGAGGCGACTCTCTTTTTCAAGGCAAATCAATGGAGTCGAAGCCACACAGAGATATAATATAAAACTTGACACAAGTCGGGAGTTGTGTTTAATAACCCATTTCCTGAAAAATAATTTTGTAGAGGTAAATCAAGATGAAAAGAACGTATCAGCCAAGCAATACTTCACGTAAGCGAACTCATGGTTTTCTGGTAAGAATGGCCACCAAAAATGGTCGGTTGGTAATCAAGCGCAGAAGAGCCAAAGGGCGTAAAAACCTGTCCGTAAGAATTGCTACAAAATAAGTTCGTTATTACGTGACTGTCGATACATCCGCTACATTTCCAAAAACGGCACGTTTGCGGAAGCGGGCTGATTATCTTCGGCTTGCTTCCGATCAGCAAAAAACAACCGTTAGCGGGTTTCTTATTGTGTGGCGTAAAAATAATCTTCAGACAGCCCGACTCGGCATTACGGCAAGCAAGAAGATTGGGTGCGCTGTCGTGCGAAATCGCGTTAAGCGCTATCTTCGAGAGTTCTTCAGGCATAACCGTTTTGAAGTCGTAGCTGTGGACGTTAATGTTATTGCTCGACGGGAATCGGCTCACATGAAGTATCCCGATATTGAGAGGGAGCTTACTAAGGCCTTCAGATTGATAGGCATGTCCCCATGTTCAAGAGCAGTCTGCTCCTTGTAATCAGGTTTTATCAGAAGATGATTTCACCGCTTCTTCCCCGGACCTGTAGATTTTATCCCTCCTGTTCCGAATATTCCCGTGAATCCTTAATTCGGCATGGTGTTGCCAGGGGTATGTTGCTTACCTTTGTTCGAATATGTAAGTGTCATCCGTTTCATCCGGGCGGCCACGATCCGGTACCTTAACACAGTATATAGTATTCAGGAGCCTCGATGGAAAAGCGCGCTTTCATAGCTGTAGGTCTTTCAGTTGCAGTTTTTTATCTGTTTTCGTTTTTGTTTGATTCGGATAAACAGAATGTCGAACCTTCTGCTCCTCAATCTGCCGCTTCGGTGGCGAATACCCCGGCTACCCCGACTCCGCAAATATCCGCTCCCCCGCTCCTGGCTCCCGTTCAGATGCAAGCTGCTTCGGCAAACGTACCTCAAAAGGAGATCACAGTAGAAACCGACCTGTATACGGCGGTATTCTCATCTCGAGGAGCGAGCCTCAAGAGCCTGACACTTAAAAACTATCGTGAAGAAAATGCCCCTGACGCGAAAAAGGTTATTCTGGGATATGATTCAGACCCCGCTATCTTTTCATTTTCAACGCGGGCAGCTGGCATAAATCTTCCCGACAGCACTCAGTTTATGGCTGATTCTGACGGGTTTAAAATTGAGAAAAGCGGATCGAAACAGCTGATATTTAATTATATTTCCGGTCAGGGCTTTACCGTTCGAAAAGTTTATACACTTTCCTCCGGGGCGTATGGCATCAAGCTTGACACGCAGGTTTTCAACAATTCCGGAGCACCGCTAGTTGGCGCCATTCAGCATGTAATGACCTACCCTGCTGAGCCGAAAGTAGTGGATAATCGCTTTGATACAGCTGGTTCATACCTGTTTTCAGACAACAGCCTTCAGTCCGATAAAATTAAAGATGTTTCCAGTGCATCAAAGCGCTATGACAAGACAATTCAGTGGTCAGGTTTTGCTGACAAGTATTTTTTGAATGCAATTCTTGCCGAGAAAGACAGCATAGCGTCTGTTGAGTTAAAAAAGAACAGTGCCGGTTTTTTTGAGTCCATCGTTTCATCTCCCCAGTTTACAGTCAATCCCGGTCAGTCAATAACCGTTGCTCACCGTCTGTTCGTCGGCCCAAAAGATATAGACATTCTGAAAGAGCAGGGTAATTCGCTGGTTCAATCACTTGATCTTGGCTGGTTTACAGTAATTGCCAAGCCTTTGCTCTATTCACTCAAATTCTTTTATAAATATGTCGGCAATTACGGTATTGCAATCATTATCATCACGATAATTCTCAAGGTACTGTTCTTTCCCTTGACACATAAAAGCTACAAGTCAATGAAGGGAATGCAGAAAATTCAGCCCGAGATGACAAAGATGCGTGAGAAGTACAAGGATGACCGCGACGCCATGAACAAGGCGGTCATGGAGCTGTATCGCGAGCATAAGGTTAATCCGATGGGTGGCTGTCTGCCGATGGTTGTACAGATTCCGGTGTTTTTTGCCCTCTATAAATCATTGATGTTCTCCATAGAGTTGCGCCACGCACCGTTTATGCTCTGGATCACCGATTTGGCGGGCCCGGACAACCTGTTTGGTGCGTTGTTTCATCTTCCGTTCATTTTGGGGCCGTTGCCCATTGTTATGGGTGTTACGATGTTCATTCAGCAGAAGATGACGCCTTCCCAGATGGACCCAATGCAGCAGAAAATGATGCTGGCGCTGCCGGTTGTATTCACCTTCATGTTCCTTAGTTTTCCTTCCGGATTGGTGCTGTACTGGTTGGTCAACAACGTGTTAACTATCGGCCAGCAGATGTATATCAACAAGCTGGTAAAAGATTAATCAGCAGAGCTTCGGAGCATTGACTTATGTATATCCGCGATACGATAGCGGCTGTTAGTACCCCCCCTGGTAATGGCGGTATCGGAATAATCCGCATTAGTGGAGATCTGGCCGCAACGGTAGGACATACTGTTTTCAAACCTGTTAATGACGGTGGCCTTGTGAGCCACCGTTTTTATTTTGGTACTATCTCTGATACCTCAACCGGTGAGAAAATTGATGAAGCAATGTCCGTGTTTATGCGCGCACCCCGCACATATACCCGCGAAGATGTCCTTGAACTGCATTGCCATGGTGGCTGGCTGGTTGTCGAACGGGTACTTGCCCTGGTTCTTTCGTGCGGTGTTCGTTTGGCTGAGCCGGGCGAATTTACACGCAGGGCGTTTCTTAACGGCCGGATCGACCTGGTTCAGGCTGAAGCGGTCATGGATATTATCGCTTCAAAGAGTGAAGCCGCCCTGCAGTTAGCCCAGAGGCAGCGCGAAGGTATTCTTTCGAGGCGAATCGAGAATGTTCGAAGCTGTCTGATCCGATCGCTTGCTTTAGTTGAGGCGTATATCGATTTTCCTGATGATGATCTCGGCGAAACGGATGTTACTTCCATTTGTTCTTCAGTCAAGGAAGCTCAGGATATTATTTCCGATCTGCTCCTCACCTTTGAGGAAGGGCGGATCATGAGGGATGGAATATCGGTACTGATTGTCGGTAAGCCCAATGCCGGTAAATCAAGTCTGCTTAACAGGTTATTGAATGAAAACCGGGCGATTGTAACGCATATTCCCGGGACAACTCGGGATATCATCGAGGAAACAATCTCCTTCGAGGGATTGTCGATTCGCCTGCTGGATACGGCCGGAATACGCCATACTGATGATCTGGTTGAGCAGGAGGGGATCAGCAGGGCGCTTGAAAAGATTCCTCTTGCTGACATTGTTCTCGCTGTTTTTGACACTTCCCGCGAGTTCAGCCAGGAAGACCAATTGATTCTTGAGGCGCTTGCCGGTTGCAGAACGATTGCGGTGCTTAACAAGACAGACCTTCTCGAGCGCTTCATTCTGCCCGATGAAGAACGGTTTGTATCTATTATCAAAATTGCTGCACTTTCGGGAGCCGGAATTGATCTTCTCAAGCAAACGGTCTGCAGGCTGTTTCTCCACTCTGCTGGCCTGGATTCTCGCGAATCTGTTGCGCTTTCTAAAGCGCGTCATCGTGACGCACTGGTTTCAGCAGAATTGTCGCTTCGGCATTTCTCTGTCGGCCTCCGTGACCGAAACCTGGAACTGCTTGCTTTGGATCTCCGTAATGCGCTTCAGGCGGTGGGAACTGTTACCGGCCAGACAGCTACTGATGAAGTTCTTGACCAGATATTCTCTTCATTCTGTATCGGAAAATAATGCTATGTTTCACGTGAAACCGAATTTGTGCTGTGGATTAAACTAGATGATTACTTGTGATCAAACATATGACGTAATTGTAGTCGGTGCCGGACATGCAGGGTGTGAAGCGGCCCTGGCGTCTTCCCGTATGGGGTGTCGCACGATGCTGCTGACGATCAATCTTGATGCGATAGCTCTGATGTCGTGTAACCCCTCTATCGGGGGTTTGGCCAAGGGGCATCTGGTAAAGGAAATTGATGCTCTTGGCGGAGAAATGGCAAAGAATATCGATGCTACCGGCATTCAGTTTCGAATTCTGAATACTAAAAAAGGTCCTGCCGTTCGAGCATCACGTGCTCAGGCAGATAAACAACAATATCGTCTCCGAATGAAACGAGTGCTTGAGCATCAGGCAAATCTTGACCTGAAGCAGGATGAAGTAACGTCTCTGTATCTTGAGAATGGCAGATTGCAAGGCGTTGACCTCCGTTCCGGCATAAGATACCTTTCGCAAACGGTTGTCGTAACAACCGGCACTTTCATGCGCGGGCTTATTCATATCGGGCTGAACCATTATCCCGGCGGCCGTGCCGGCGATCAGCCATCGGTCGGGCTTTCAGACCAATTGCGTGAACTCGGTTTTGACGTCGGCAGGTTAAAGACAGGCACTCCTGCGAGGCTTGACGCCCGCTCAATAGATTTTTCACAACTGGAGACACAATTCGGTGATAATCCACCGCAGCCATTCTCTTTTTCGACAAAAGAGATCACTATGCCGCAACTCCCCTGTCACATCGCATACACCAATCAGCGCTCGCATGATATTATCCGGTCGGGCTTAGATCGCTCGCCATTGTATTCCGGAATTATTGAAGGGATTGGTCCGCGCTATTGTCCTTCGATCGAGGACAAGGTAGTTCGTTTTCCTGATAAGGAACGTCATCAGACTTTTATTGAACCGGAAGGGATTGACACTATCGAGGTATATCCGAGCGGTATGTCTACATCGCTCCCTATTGATATTCAAATTGCTTTTTACCGCTCCATTGTCGGATTGGAACGAGTTGAAATTATGCGCCCTGCATATGCTATTGAATATGATTACGTCGATCCGATTCAACTGCATACTTCCCTTGAAACAAAGTCGATCAGCAACTTATTCCACGCAGGACAGATTAATGGAACCTCCGGATATGAGGAGGCAGCGGGTCAGGGCCTCATAGCCGGTATTAATGCTGCTCTTCGGGTTAAGGGCTGCGAACCCCTTGTGTTGGGGAGAAGTCAGGCTTACATTGGCGTCATGATTGACGATCTTGTTACACTCGGCACAAAGGAGCCATATCGCATGTTCACTTCTCGAGCGGAATATAGGCTCCTGCTTCGGGAAGATAATGCCGACTTACGCCTTCGAGAAATTGGATATCAGCTCGGCCTGGTGTCCGATCAGGAGTTTGCTCATTTTTCCGAAAAGAAGAACTTGATAAATGATGAACTTGAGCGAATTGCAACAACCCGGCTGGTGAATTCTGATTTTCAGTTAGAAGAACTCGCACGGCGAGGGCTTCATGATATTCAGAAAGGGACGACGCTTGAGCACCTTCTCAAGCGATCTGATTTTTGCTATTCCGATCTGGCAGAACTGGATCCCGTTTCACGTGAAACTATCCCGGAAATACGAGAACAGGTTGAGATACAAACCAAATACAGAGGGTATATTGATCGACAGCTGGAGCAGGTTGAGCAGGCAAAAAAACTCGAAACAACCCGTATTCCAATAAGCCTTGATTACGCTTCAGTGAAAAGTCTAACTACGGAGGTCCGTGAAAAGCTCTCAAAAAGCAGGCCGGATACTCTTGGCCAGGCATCCCGAATTCCGGGTGTTACGCCCGCGGCTATTTCAATTTTGTCCATAGCACTAAAGTCATCCTCCTGGAAGGAGCATGTCCAATAAATGTACTCCAAAATCGGTGACATTGTTGCTCAGGAAGCGCAATCGATTGGACAGACTCTTTCTGATCACGAAATAGAATTATTCAATCGTTATGCTGATGAACTGAAAAAGTGGAACAGCAAGGTTAATCTGACCTCTATTACAAATGATCGTGAAATCGCGATCAAGCATTTTGTCGATTCTCTCAGTCTCGCGCCTCATGTGACAGCAAATGATCGCCTGCTTGACATCGGATCAGGCGCAGGCTTTCCGGTTATTCCTCTAAAAATTATCAGGCCAGACACTCCGATGGTTTCAGTCGATGCCGTCGCTAAAAAAATTCATTTTCAGCGTCATGCCATCCGCATCCTGAATCTGCCGAAAATTGAGGCGGTTCACGCACGAGTGGAGGATCTTCTGAAAACTCATAGTCACTCATTCAGTGTTATTACTTCACGTGCGTTTACAAGACTCGATCGATTTGTCTCTTTGGCAGCTCCAATGCTTTCAGAAGGCGGTGTGTTGATTGCAATGAAGGGAGATCAGGCTGATGATGAAATTGCTGCCAGTGATGAGGTTTTACAAGCCGGAGGATTTATGGTTACGTCGATTTATCGTTACACGCTTCCGCATAACATGGGTACGCGGGTGCTGACATTCATAAAACAGATCAAAGCCTTATAAAATAAGGGCTGAATGAGCATGGCTTCAAAAAACGCTTCTGACGGGCAAACGGTAGACGGGAAGTATGCAGATGAGGGTTTTGCGGGTTTTGATGTTTAAAGGTGGTTTTTGTGCATTTCAGCGCGACGGCTCCGGTTTTTGTTTGAAAATTCCGAGAATAGGTTGCAGATGAATAGAATCTGCACTAGAGTAACCTATCTTTGCTGCGTCAAGTAAATAATGTGGAGCTGAGAAAGTACATGGACGTCAGAATTTATTATGAGGATACTGATGCTGGCGGTGTGGTGTATCATGCCAATTACATCAAATATCTGGAACGGGCGCGAACGGAGTATTTTCGTGGTCATGGTATTTCTGTGGCGGAACTTGCCGGGAATGGTTTCGTCTTTCCGGTCGTTCGACTTGAAATTGATTTCAAGTCACCAGCCCTGCATGATGATCTGCTTTCAGTGACAACCTGCCCGGTCCGGGTTGGTGGTTCGTCTATAACTCTCTGCCAGAATATTTTTCGAAAGAAAGACGGCAAACTGCTGGTAGAGGGATCTGTCACATTGGCGTGTATAAGTCCTGCCTTACAAGCCAGGCGGATTCCTCTTGAAATCCGCGAACTTCTAGATGCCGAGATGGAAAAGCTGAATGACTAAACTCCGGATAATGAGATGAATACTGTCAGCGCGGGTAGAATTGAGCGGGGTGACGCTCTTGATCTGCTGTGCAATACGGGATTATTGGCTCTTGGAAAAAGAGCCGATGCAATCAGACGGCAGTTTCACCCTGACGGCTTGGTTACATTTGTTGTTGATCGCAACGTGAATTACACCAATATCTGCGACACAAAGTGTTCTTTTTGCGCATTTTACCGGGCTAAAGACGCTGCAGATGCCTATATTTTGACGTGCGAGCAGATATATGGAAAGATTGCCGAACTGGTCGGGCAGGGGGGGACTCAACTGCTGATGCAGGGGGGGCTCAACCCGGATTTGCAGATCGATTTTTTTGAAGGACTGTTCCGGGAAATAAAGAAACGCTTTCCGGGCGTGCAGAATCATTCGTTATCACCTGCCGAGATAACGTCTATTGCTGCTCATTCTGTGCTCTCGTTGGATGAAACACTGCTCCGTCTCAAGGACTCAGGGCTTGATTCTATTCCGGGTGGCGGGGCTGAGATATTGGTTGATGAGGTACGAAACAGTATTTCTCCGAGGAAAATCGGTTGGGAAAAGTGGAGCGAAGTCATGCTGAAAGCCGCCAGACTCGGTATGCCGACAACAGCCACGATGATGTTCGGCAGCGGTGAGAAGGCGGAAGATGTTATAGAGCATCTCTTTCGGGTGCGTGAGATTCAGGACCAGGGAGGCTCATTTACTGCGTTTATTCCCTGGACCTATCAACCAGGCAATACTGAACTCGGAGGAGCAACCGCGACCGGAATGGATTATTTGAAAGTGCTGGCATTATCGCGCATCGTATTGGATAATATCCCCAATATTCAGGCCAGTTGGGTTACGCAAGGCGCTAAAATGGCTTCTGTGGCCCTGCTTTTCGGAGCGAACGACCTTGGCGGAACCATGCTTGAAGAAAATGTAGTTGCCGCCGCCGGCTGCAGTTTCTGCATGTCGCAGCAGGAGATGATTACCCTGATACATGGTGCCGGCTTTCGTGCGGCACAGCGTACCACAACTTACTCGATACTGAAGGAGTTTACGGTTTGAGTTCTTTCCATAAGCAGGCTGGAACCTGCGAAATCATTACTACTATTGAGCGGTTGGCCGAAGTTGCAGAAATCCTCTCACATCAGACAGAAATCGCGGTGGACCTTGAGATGGATTCACTTCATCACTATCGCGAAAAAGTCTGCCTCGTTCAGATTTCGACCCGTCATGAGAGCTGGTTAATCGATCCTTTGGCGCTCAACTCACTTTCGCCTCTGTCCGCTCCGCTAACCAATCCTGAAATAGTCATTGTTATGCACGGATCTGATTATGATATCCGTTCTTTGCATCGTGATTTTGGCATTGAAGTCTCGAACCTGTTCGATACCATGATTGCCGCGCGCTTTCTTGGAATTGCGGAGTTTGGTCTTGCTGCGTTGCTAAAAGGGCGTTTCGGTATTGAGTTGGATAAAAAATACCAGAAGGCTGATTGGAGTAAACGTCCCTTGAGTCGAGAGATGTGTGCTTACGCCGCCGCTGATACCTCGGATTTGTTGCCGTTATATGATCAGTTTCGAACAGAACTGGCGGACGTGGGCCGACTTGGTTGGCTTGAAGAAGAAGGAAGGCTGGTGTGTCAAGCGAGGGTCTCCGAAAAAGACGGGCCGTTATTTCTCTATTGCAAGGGCGCAGGCAAATTGAGAGGGCACAGTCTCGCAATCCTGGAAGAATTGCTCCAGATGCGTGATCGACAGTCAGAACTTCTGGATCGACCGCCGTTCAAGGTGTTGTCGGTTGAAACGCTGCTCGAGGTTGCAGAAAACAGACCCCGATCACTTTATGAACTGTCACTTTATAAAGGAATGACTTCCGGGCAGCTCCAGCGCCATGGTGCCGGCATTCTCTCCGCCGTTGAGAGTGGAGTTGCTACTCCTGAAGACAGGCTTCCCCGCTTTCCGCGCGGCGGCAAGAAAGAAATTCAGGAGCGGGTCAAGGAACGGCTGAAGAACCTTAAATTGTGGCGGGAACGCTACTGTGTTGAACTCAGGCTTGATCCGGGGGTCCTTGCTCCCAACTGGCTGCTTGAAGCGATTGCTGACACTCAGTGTGCTGCACAGGATGAGCTTGATGCCATACCCGGTATGCGGGAATGGCAAAAACGGCTTTATGGTGCGGAGTTGGCACGCATAACAGCTTTGGTATAAGCCGATGGACAATCCGTCTGCTATCGGTTCTGATGCGCTCCTTCTGCGCAGGGAAAACCGATGTCCGTCCGGTTTCACCCTGATCGAGATTGCGGTGGTAATGGCCATAATCGGCATGGTACTGCTTCTGGTTATCCCGCGGCTCCCCTCTTCAGACCAGGAAAATCTGAAGATTTCCGCCCGTACTCTGGCCTCAACGCTTCGGTATATTCAGGAGAGAGCCGCAACGTCTCGAACCGTTTATTATCTGGTTCTGGCACCGGGAACTGACTCCGTAAAGTTTTTCGAAATCGGTGGGGATGGGAACACAAGAGAGCCGTCGGACCCGCTGCTCCAAAAATCACCGATGAAAGAGGGCGTCACCATTGCAGATGTTCGGATACCAAGATCGGGTAAAGTTATTGATGGTCAGATACGTATAGATATCGGAGTTGGCGGGGTACGGGACTTTGTCACAATTCATCTCCGCTCGACAGAAGGTACATTCTGGACCGTGATGGCCTTTCCTTCAGGTGGCAAGGTTAAGGCTTTCGAGGGGTATCACGAGGATCCGCCATGAGAGGTGAAACCTCGGGATTTACACTTCTTGAAGTAATGGTGGCTCTTGCCATCATGGCTGGCGTTATCCTTACTCTGCTCGGATCGGTAAACTATCACCTTGGAATTATAGCGGGCGAACGCGATAGTACAACCATGACACTGCTGGCGCGTACCCGTATGGCGGAGTTGGGAGATACTCCGGTGAAAGGTGAAGGAACCTTCGCCCCTTCTCATCCGGAGCTGAGCTGGAAAGCTGACCTGCTGCCGGCCGATCTTCCTGGCCTGCGGAAGCTGGTTGTCAAGGTGAAGCGCGGCAGCAACGGCAGGGAGGTGGCACTTGTCCGCTATCTCCCGAAATAATGGATTCACACTGCTGGAGATTCTGATTGCGGTGGTATTGCTCGGCATCCTTTCTGCGGCACTTTATGGCAGTTATTTTGGTGTGCTGCGTGCCAGGGAACGTGCCTCAGCCGGCATGGAATCGCGGCGCGAACTGGGAGCTACTCTTGATTTGATTCGCCGGGAGGTTGCGTCTGCACAGTTTGACCGCAGTGACAAGCGATTGCGGTTTGTGGTGGAGGATCGGGATAGTTTCGGTTCCCCTTCTTCGACTTTGGAATTGACTACGCTGGCGCCGCCAGCTGGGCAAAGTCGAAACGAGTCGGGTATTGTTACCGTCACATATCGTATGGGTGAGAAAGATACAAAGCGTACCCTGACTCGCCAGGAGAAGGATCTTTTTTCTGAAGAGAGCGCCATCCACGCCTATCCGCAGATGGAGCAGATCAGCTCCTTTCTGGTGGAGTGCGATGACGGGTCGAAGTGGGTAAAAAGCTGGGATACCGCAATAAACGGGAAGCTTCCACAAAGTGTGCGAGTGACTGTGCAGATTGAGGAAGAAGGGAAACCGTTACAGTTTTCGGTACTTTCGAAACCGCAAGTGAGAGAACCATGACCGGGCGGTTAAACAACGATTCCGGATTCGCTCTGATCTTGACTTTGGTAGTAACGGCGCTGATGGTGGCGGTTGTGGTCGAGATGATCCACCAGGTGTACGTGGATACCTCGCTTAGTCGCGGCTTCCGCGATGGGCAGCAGGCGTCGATACTGGCGGAATCAGGTGCAACAGGAGGGGCAAAGCTTCTGCAGATGGGGCTTTCCGACCGTTCATATACGGCCCTTTCCGACCGATGGGCAACACCGATTAAGCTGAATGATGAGGCAGGTTCGCTGGAAATTACGATCAGCGAGGAAAGTGGTAAAATCAACATCAACAGCCTGGTGCAGCCAAACGGAGAGTATGAACCTTTTACATTAACGGCTTTACAGCGGCTCGGTACAAGTTCGAATCTGAAGCTTCCGGGCGATATCTGGAGCGCAATAGCTGACTGGATCGACGGTGACGACCAACCTCGTTCCGGTGGCGGTGCTGAGTCGCCATATTATCGTACCCTTAAACCTGCCTACAGCGCCCGAAACGGTAAGTTGAAGACCATCACAGAGCTGTCGTTTGTCAAAGGGTTTACGCCGGAAATTTTTAGTAAGCTGAGCCCTTATGTTACAACCTTTTCAGATATGCCCGGTTCACCGCTGTCGACGATCAACATAAACACCGCTCCAAAAGAGATCCTTATTGCGCTGGACAAGGGTATTGATGACCGGATGGCAGAGCTGATAATGGAAAACCGGCGTATTCAGCCCTTTAAGTCGCCGGGAGAGCTTTCCCGGATACCGGGGATGGAGACGATCACAACCGGTCTGGTCGGCAAGATCAGTGTTAAGGGCAACCTCTTCAGAATAACCTCCGTAGCCAGAGTAAAGGATTCCGGGCGGTCGGTGGAAGCGATTGTGCGGTTGTCTCCGTATGCTGTTTTGTCATGGCAGGAATACTGATACACATTAAATAGTTACATCATCAGTTGATGAGGGCGCAGCATATTATGGATTATCTGATTCTACAGGCAGAAGAAAACCGGCTGACAGTGGCTCATTTCGGGGTTTCGCGACGTTCCACGGAACTTATCGGGGCTGCGGTGATAGAGCTGAACGAAGAGCGGCCGCTGTCAATTGCTGTCAGAAGCATAACTGAAAAAATGACCGGTTCGCCTCGCGTTGTACTCTGTCTGCCGCCGACACTTTTTGCACAGCGTTCCGTTGTGCTCCCGTTCAACGATCTCCGTAAGGCACGTGAAGTTATACCGGCTCATTTGCAGGGTGAAATAGCGCTGCCGGTCGAAGATCTTGCACTGGGGGTCCTGCCGTCCGGAGATGGGCGCTTTCTCGCTCTCTGGGCTCGCAAGATCGATATCAGCCAGGCAATCGAACAGTTCCGGGAATCCGGCATTGAGCCTCAGGTTGTCAGTTCACTTCCGTTTGCATATGCCGTCCTGCCGGGTGTACCTCCAGACGCTGCCGTCTGTGACGGAAAGACACTGGCTCTTTTGAATGGCGGGCGACTGACCTATTTCCGCTCATCCGACTCCGTTATGACCACATCAATGATAGAAACTACGTTGTCAGCATTGGAACTCTCTGGCGGAATTCTTCCTCCGCGACTTTGTCTGTTCGGGCAGGGGGTCGATGGCCTTGCAGATACCGATATCCGGCTGTTACCGGCAGAAACCCTGGAAATGCCGTCGGAACTGGGACATATGTTCATAAACGATGAAACATTTCAGCAGATGGCCGGGTTTTATGCTGTGGCACACGCCTGTCATAAAGGTTTACTCCCTGATTTCCGGCAGGGAGAACTGGCCTGGACCGCCGGAGATGCCAAACTGCGTAAGAAGCTGATCCTGACAGGAATACTGGCGACACTTATCATTCTGTTGCTGTTCGTACAGAAAGGACTCCAGTATCGTGCTGCTTCAGCTGATATTTCATCTCTGAACAAATCAATAGCATCGATTTACAAAGAAATTTTCCCGGCCCGTGCCAAGGCGGTTGATGAAATTTCCGAAATTAAAGGAGAGATCAGGAAGCTGGCCGGAGTCGAAAATTCAAGCGGGTATCTCGATCTTCTTAAAAAGCTGGCTGAAGCTAAAGGGAGCAGCATTAATGGCCTGTACGAAGCTGAACTGGAAGGCCGCACTCTTCGAATAAAAGGCGATGCCCGTTCCGCTCAGGCGGTCAATGAATTTAAAGCGGTGCTTGCCCCTTTGCTGGTTGTTGCCGAATTGGGTGAGGTCAAGAGTCGACCCGATGGCACTGTTTCATTCAGTTTGACCGGAACGCTCAAGGAGGGAACAAAATGAAACCTCTTGAGATTATCCTGGAGAAATGGCAGAGCCTTGACAGCCGGGTACGACTCTGGTGCGGTTATGCCCTGATTGTACTGCTGGCTGCAGCGGTCGGGTGGTCGGCGTTGAGTGTAAGAGTTCAAGCGCTTGAGAAAAAACGAGCCGCCCGTGAAACGGTACTCAAGGAACTGCTTCCGCTCAAAATTTCGTACCAGTCGGCTCGCCAGTCATCAGACCAGTTGAGTGGACGTATGGCTACTCTCCGCCCGGACGATTCCCCGGCCAAAATTATTGAGGATATAGGCATCAAGGGGAAATCAATTAAAATTATACCGCTTAAAGGTGAAGAGCGGAGCGGCTTTACCGAGGATGCAGCCGATATTCGCATTGATGGATTGACGCTCAACGAAGCCACCAATCTGTTATATCGACTCGAAAAAGGGAGTCGCCCGCTGATTATTAAAAAATGTAATCTGAGGGTTCGCTTTGAGGATCCGTCCCGCTGTGATCTGAGTCTGATACTGGCACTGCTTAAACCGGTACCAGGACAGGTAAAACCATGAAAACCGTGCGACCGGCACGGTTGGCTGTTATTCTGGTTGCGGTTCCGGTTTGTTTTCTGCTGTTCATTTATATGTTTTTTCCGACAAAAAGGATTGATGTCGCACTTGCCCAGGCTCTGTCCCGACAGGGGCTAACGCTTACACCGGCAGTTCACAAAACAGTGCTTCCCGGTCTTGCATGGGACAACCTGCTATTGTCGTCAGAACAAGGGCCGTTGCTGAGCTGTCAGCGACTGCAGGTAAGGATGCTGCTGCTTCCACTCCTGACCGGGAAGGCGATAATTTCCGGGGGGGCAACAATCGGTACAGGGCGTCTGGACGTTGCCTATGCCCTGAACGGCAAAGCTGCCCTGGAGTTGAGCGCTGACGGCATAGCTGTTGCCGACATACCCTTTTTTAAAAGTGTTCTGGGAGCAAAAGCGGCCGGAAATCTCTGGAGTAAAGGTACGCTTCAGCGTGGTGCAAAAGGCCTCAGCGGTGACCTGAAGCTGGAGATACAGCAACTTGAATTTTCAGGAGTTAAGCTGGGAGCATTTCCGCTTCCTGACGCGGCCAACCTGAAAACACAGGGCATGATAAGGATCAGTGAGGGGAAAGCCCGCCTTGAGAGTTTTACGCTCGAAGGAGATGGTGTTTTTATGCGGCTTTCCGGTGACATCCCCACGGGGAGCAATGCCGGAGTGACACCCCTTAATATGAAACTGGAGATCATGCCCAAACCGGATTTTCTTGAAAAACAGAAGCTGGTTTTTATGCTGCTGGCCAAATTTATGACCTCTCCGGGAGTCTATACCGTGCCGATCAGGGGCACACTGCTGGCGCCGCAAATTCTTTAGAGCTGCACACAAAAGAGGAACGTAAATGGCTGTTAAACTCGGTGAACTGCTGCTGAATGAAAAACTGATCACTCCAGAACAGCTTGATGAAGCGCTTAAGAGCCAGATGATTTTCGGGATCAAGCTGGGGAGCAGTCTGGTGGAATTGGGATTTATAACCGAGGAACTGTTGTGTAAGTTTTTAAGCCGCAAACTTGGCGTTCCTTCTGTTGGCTGGCGTACCTTGTCTACGGTAGCCCCGGCTGTCATAGCTATGATACCGGCCGAGTTAGCGGAAAAATATCGTGTGGTTCCGATCAAAGCAGATGGTAAAAAACTGGCGTTAGCTATGGCAGACCCGACTGATTTTAAGGCGATTGACGAAGTTGCTTTTGTCACCGGCTGCGTTGTACAAGCCCATATTGTGCCTGACATCAGGATAACCTCGGCTCTCTCAAAGTATTACCAGGTTCGGGGTGATATTCGCTATCTGCGGATAGAGGGAGATATTTCCAAAAAACGGAAATCTGCGCCCGTTGCAGAGCCGGTTATACCGGCTAAAAAAATAGAAATTCCGATGGAGAGTGATACCGGTGAATTGCTCAATATAGAAATACCGCTTGAATTCGAGGGGTTTGGCAGCCTTCCCGGCTATGAGGAAGACTATACCACTCCAGCAGGTCGAGCTGATCGCTATACGGTTGATCGCCTTTCGATTGAGTTTGCCGGTGCAAAAGACCGTGACCAGATTGCGACGGTTTTTATCAAATATCTTGGTCAGGAATTTACCGTCGGCGCACTGTTTATTATTCGGAACAATACGGCAGTTGGTTGGCGAGGAGTCGTCGCAGGAACGCGTATCGAAGAGCTGGAAAACCTGAACATTCTCCTGAGCAAACCTTCTGTACTGAGGGATGTGCTTGAGACCCGCCAGTTTTCCATGGGTACCCTGATTCATACACCCGAGAATGCCCAGTTGCTCAAGGCGCTTGGAGTTGGCTCCGGAACGCCGCTCCTGGTGTTGCCGATAATCATGCTCAACAAGGTTGTGGCCGCCGTGGTGGTTTCAGCGGACATGGATGCGCTCGGCACACGGTTGCTGGAACTTCAGAAACTGGTATACAAAGCATCATTGGCATTTGAGATGCTGATCATAAAAAACAAGATTTTGATGACATGAGGATCGGTCTGCTCGGTGGCAGTTTCAACCCGATTCACAATGCTCATTTGCGCATTGCCGGGGAGTCGCAAATCGCCTGCCTGCTCGACCGGGTCATTTTTATACCGGCAGCCGATCCGCCGCACAAATTGCTGAAGGGCATGGTTTCATTTGAAGATCGTTCGCACATGGTCAGCATGGCTATTGCCGGCAGACCGGATTTTGAACTATCAACGATTGAGGCGGAGCGCGACGGCAAGTCATATTCAATAGATACAATCCGGACATTCCGGGAGCGGCTTCCGGGAGACGAACTGTTCTTTATTATCGGAGGGGATTCGTTTCTGGAGCTTGGCACGTGGCACCGTTATGACGAGATCTTCTCTCTGTGCAACCTGATTGTTGTCGAGCGTCCCGGCAGTCCAATTATCAACCCGATTGGCGCCCTGCCGGATACCGTAAGAGGAGTGTTTGCCGTTGACAGTGAAACAGGCTGCCTGAAACACTGCTCCGGCACGACTATTTTTTTTATTACCGGCTCGCCACTGGAGCTTTCTTCGACTGAAATCCGACGGCTTGCCGCCGGTAATGCCGACATCAACCGGTATGTACCATCCGACGTAGCAGCATATATCTCGCAACAAAGGATCTATAACCAATGCCAGTGAAAAAAAACACACCTGTCGAAAAAACGACACTCACCCCCAGTGAGCGCGCACTTAAATGCGCTGAACTTGCGTATGACAAGAAAGCTTTTGATATCTGTGTGCGCAACATCTCACGGATCTCATCGATTGCTGACTACATGGTGATCATATCCGGTTCTTCCGACAAACAGAACCAGGCCATTGCCGACAACATCCGCACCGGATTGAAAAAATTCGGCAAGGTCAATGATATCGAGGGCGCCAAAGACGGCAGATGGATTGTCATGGATTATGGTGATGTGCTGGTGCACATTTTTCATGATCAGATCCGCCGCTATTATGACCTTGACGGTCTCTGGGGTATGGCACCGGAAGTCGAGTTGCCGGCGGAAATCAAGGCGTCCCGCAAGGAATCCGATTTCTAAGGCGTGCCAGAATATCTGTAAGGCATCTGTTCATGACGTTACCTACTGGGATCGCAATTGCCTGTGAACTCTGAGCGCCAAACTCGACAAGAAAAAATCGACCTCCAACTGGGGCGTGCGAGTTGGGCCGATGGGGGTGGCGCTGTTTGCCAATGGTGTTGAAGACGCGGCAATGCAGGCGGATGTGGTTGGTTTTATCTCGGAACTGCTTAGAGTGACGGCGGTATGAGAATGGCATGGGTGCGGGTATGATGTGTGTCCGGTGTGCAGGGCTGATGTGACTATTGAGGATGAGGATGATTTGGTTGTGAGGGAGAGGGTTGAACGGTATGGGGTTGGTGAAAAATAGTGGACTCGGAACTGTGTATGGTGTCACCGGAAATCTGCCGGGCCGAACTCAATGAACTGCCGCTGTCGCAGAGTCGTGGAGAGAATGATTACCACGACAAACCTCCACGTTTCTTACATAAAAATCTGTTCGCAATAAATAGTTGCGTGTGTCGGAATCTCTTGATTTTGATGATGCTTTAGACGATAGTACTGCGGTCAAAGTGACTGATGATGCACTGGGGAGAGGCATGGCAGTTCCAACCCATCCCAAAATATATCATATCGTTCATGTTGATCGTCTCCCATCCATTATAGCCAGCGGTTGTCTGCTGTGTGACGCTGAGATCGTGCGCCGTGAGCTGCCTGGTACTACTATTGGTATGAATGGCATTAAACAGCGGCGCCTGAATGAGTTGACCCTTGCAAGCCATCCAGAGCGTTATGTCGGCGACTTCGTACCTTTTTACTTCTGCCCTCGATCCGTAATGCTGTACCTAATCTCTCGGGCCAATAACCTTGATATGGCGTATCAAGGTGGACAAGGCCCCATCATCCACCTGGAAGCAGATCTGAGACAGACAGTGGCGTGGGCTGAGGCGCAAGAGAAGGACTGGGCCTTTACTCTTTCGAATGCTGGAGCTTATTATTTTGAAGATCGATGCGACCTAAGTCAGCTGAGCGAGATCAACTGGAGCGCGGTACAAGCCACCAGCTGGAGCCAATGCAAAGAAGGCAAACAGGCTGAATTCCTTGTCGAACAACAATTTCCATGGGAGCTGGTCACCCGCATTGGCGTGATGTCGCAGCAGGTTTATACCCAGGTTTGTACTGCGTTAGAGGCAACCGTTCACAAACCACGTGTGGAACTCAAACGGGAATGGTATTATTAAAAGAAAGGGCTTCCTATGATCGAGTACAAAAAAGGAAATATACTCGCTGAGAATGTTGAGGCCATAGTCAATACTGTGAACTGCGTCGGGATCATGGGGCGGGGGATTGCCCTCCAGTTCAAGAATACATTCCCGGATAACTTCAAGGCCTATGCAACGGCATGCAAGCAGAATGAGGTGCAGCCGGGGCGTATGTTTATCTATGAGACCAGGCGGCTTACAAATCCTCACTATATCGTCAATTTCCCTACCAAGCGGCACTGGAAGGGAAAAAGCCGAATGGAGGATGTTGATGCGGGACTGGTCGCTTTGGCGGAAGAAATTCGTGCGCGTAATATCCGATCAATCGCCATACCGCCACTGGGGAGCGGCCTGGGGGGGCTAGACTGGTCGAGTGTTCGACCCAGGATTGAGGCAGCTTTGCGTGGGATAGACGACTTAAAGGTAGTGATCTTCGAACCGAGCGAAGTCCTAGCTGACGAGCGGGCAAACAGTTCCAGCAATATACCGAAAATGACATCCGGGCGGGCGGCGCTGGTTAGTCTGATGCACCGCTATCTTACCGGTTTGCTGGACCCCTTTATTTCATTATTGGAAATCCACAAGCTCATGTACTTTCTTCAGGCAGCAGATGAACCTCTGCAGCTGAAGTATAGCAAGGGACTGTATGGGCCTTATGCAGAGAACCTTCGGCATGTGCTCAAGGCGGTCGAGGGACATTTGGTGTCGGGATACGCTGACGGGGGTGATGCACCGGATAAACAGTTGGAATTAGTACCAGGTGCCCTTGACGACGCCCGTAGCTTTCTTAAGGGTAAGGATGATACCGTCTCACGAATGAGCAGAGTTTTTGAGCTGGTTGAAGGTTTTGAGACTCCCTTTGGCCTTGAACTGCTGTCCACGGTGCATTGGATTGTCACTCATGATCAGGCCGATACTCTGGAAGATATCGTGGCAATGACCTATGCCTGGAACGATCATAAGCGACAGTTTACGAAACGACAGATTGCGTTGGTTACCGAGGTATTAGGCCGTAAGGGTTGGATCAAATCCATTTCCTCGCCAGGCGCAGCATGACCACGAACCTTGAAAGCGGTTGTAAATGAGCCGCAATTCGGAGAAGAAGAGGGGACAGGCAAAAAGCAGCCTGCCCCCTTTTTCCATGCCAAGCCGAAGGGGGTGGCGCTGTTTGCCAATGGTGTTGAAGACGCGGCAATGTGGAAGGGCCTAAAGCGCATACAAAATGAAAAGTTGTTTCCATTAACTTCCGGATTCTTCCGGATTGTAGCTAGTGAGAGATGTACTCTTAGCCACTCAATGTCCTAATTACAGGCGGTTGTACCGGATAGGGAATATATTTATCACCTTCACTCAGTTTCCAGAGTTTTCCGGATTGTAAGTGTGACCCTTACGGTTGATAAGTTTTCTCTTACTGGGATTCGATCATTATATCCAAAAAAGTTTCTAACTGAACTGCTTAGAGTGTCGATGGGATGAGAATGACATGGGTGCGGGCATGATATTTTTCCGGCGTGCGGGGTTAATGTGACTATTGAGGATGAGGATGATTTGGGTGTTAGGGAGAGGGTTGAAAGGGGTATGGGTCTGGTGAAAAATAGTTGACTCGGAATTGAGTATGATGTCAGCGGAACTCCAGGCTTACGATCTGCCCGAAAATCGACTGGTCAAAACCATGCCTATTGAACCAGAAAAGACCCCAATTATGATTGATAACCATGTCCAAAAACTTCTTGAATTAACAACAGAAAGAAAACATGTTGCAATTTACGATATTCTCAACGCCTTTGATGAAAAGAAAAAGGGATTGTTGTTTGAGATTTTTCTGGAAAAAATATTTACTGGCATTGGCTGGTTGGCTGTTCGCGCAGGTGGCAGGTATGATAAAGGCGCAGATATATTACTTTCCCATCCGAAGACACCTCACCAAATTTCATTAATAGTTCAAGTCAAGAATCACAAGCTACCGCTTTCATTTGACGACACCAAAATTGAACTGGTTAAATTTGAAGAAAAAGGCCGTGACCAGTATAACTGCAACCAATTTCTGATAATCACCTTGAATAGTTACGTCAAAGACGCACAGGCACTTACTGCTTTCAATTTGCTATTACGGTCATGGGATTACATATGTGAATTAATCGATAAATACGACCCGCTTAAGTCAAGCGAGCCAGAATTTGAACTCTATGCCCACAATGAACAAACCTACATTAAGCTTAAAGACCTCTGGAAGCATAAAAGGAACGTTGCCGCTGTGCAAGCTACAGGCACAGGCAAAAGTTTTTTGATTGCAAAAGCCTTAATTGATTTTATCAATGACCCTAAATTGGTTCTTGCACCTTCTCGATACATTCTCCAACAACAGCAGAAAAGATGTGTCTGGGTTAATTCAACAACAACTTATATGACATATGCAAAAGCAGCGCGTCTCACTGAAGACGAAGTCAAACGGATTAATCCGAGACTGATCGTCTTAGATGAGTTCCATCGCTGCGGTGCAGATGAATGGGGGCGTGGGGTCAAAGCAATTCTGCATAACTATCCTGACGCTTTCATTTTTGGCACTTCAGCAACCCCTGTACGTCATCTCGATAACTCCCGTGATATGAGTGATGAGTTATTTGACGGCAATTTAGCTTGTAACCTCAGTTTGGCTGAAGCTATCGTCAAGAGGATATTGCAGCCACCTAAGTATGTTACTGCGCTTTATACTTTGGAGGAAGAAAGCGCAAGGCTAAAAGAAGATGTTGCTAAAAGCTCCAAAAGTGATGACGAAAAGGAAAAACTTTTCGCAGAAATAAATGCTTCAATTCTTGATTGGGAAAAAAGTTCCGGAATACCATCAATACTGAAAAAGTATCTGCCAAGTGATTTGAATAAGATAATCGTTTTTTGCAGAGATAGAGCCCATCTCAATACGGTGGAGTGGCTTGTTATGAGTTGGTTTCAAAAAGCAGCAATTGGAACGAGAAGAAAGAGCTACATAGTTGCCCATGACGAGCCAAATAGTCAGGCCGAACTGACTAAATTCAGGCAAGCAACTTCCAGAGATACGATCCATTTACTTTTCTGTATAGATATGTTGAACGAGGGCCTTCATATAGAAGATGTCGGTGCAGTCATTTTATTACGCACTACAGAATCACCGAGGATATTTTACCAACAAATCGGTCGCTGCCTGCACGTTGATTCTGTCCATAGTCCCATAGTTTTCGATCTTGTTAATAATTTTTCAAGCATCAGGGCTAGCGATTTTTTGAGCGACTTAAATGACGCAAAGGAAATTGAACAAATAAAAAGACAAAAATTGGGACTCAAGGAGAATTGCCCGCCATTCACCATCATTGATGAATGTAAAGATATTCTTGACGTATTTGAATCCATTCAATGCCAGTTGGAAACTTGGGAGGTAATGTTCGAAAACTTGAAATGCTTTATTGAAACTCACGGTCATTCCAGTATTCCGAGGAACCCTGAATACATGACACTCTCTCATTGGGCCACATATCAACGATCCGCACATTTAAGACAGTTACTTCCTGTCAAGAACGTAAATCGACTTAACAGTATTAATTTTGATTGGAATCCTGTTGAAAACCGTTGGATTGATAACTACCAAAAACTAGTCGAATATAAACTAAAACATGGAAACGCTCATGTTCCTCAACGTTTAAAGGAATTCAAATCATTAGGAAGTTGGGCTAAAATTCAGCGGATTGCTTACAAAGGCGGATATATGCCTGAAGAAAAAATTAAGCTTTTAGAGGAAATTGGCTTCAACTGGAAAGTCAGAGAACTTGATTATGACAATGTGCTTCAAGAACTAACAGAATTTAAGCAAAAATACGGACACACGAATGTTTCACAATTAGACTCTGTGTATCGAAAGCTTGGTCGCCAGATTAATGATGTAAGAACGCAACGTGTCAGTAGGAATTATCCTCAAGAATTTATCGATGCGTTGGATGGAATTGGATTCTCCTGGGATCCACGAGAAGAAAGGTGGAGCAAAAGACTAGAAGAGTTAAGGCAATATTTCGAGATACATGGTGATTTCAAAGTCGATAAATCATGTAAAGAGTATCCTCTTCTTGGCTCATGGGTAGCAAGTATACGAAAAAATCGACCGAGTGAGGAACGATATCAACGGTTATTGGCAATAGGTTATGACTGGGAAGTTGAATCAACTACGGCGATTAAAACCAAAAAGAAGCAGGACAAGGGCCAGCTCTCGACATAGAACATTTTGTGGGTCTGGAGAAAGTGTGATGATTCAACGCCAAGACCGGCCCGAAAATCCAGCCTGTTAGGCTTAGAGCGTTGCCACAATACAAGAGGAGGGGACATGCGAGTCCTGGCGCTCGAAATTTATGGATTCAGAGGAATTAGGGAGAGTCACCTAGCCTTCTCAGACCAAGTGGCTTTAGTCGGTCCAAACGGCGCGGGCAAGAGTACGATCGTTGACGCTCTCAGCTTGGTATTTGGGCGCCAGAAGCTCGTACGTGAGATGACAGAGCACGATTTCACCGGCAGCCATCCACAGCCACAGGATCGGATACGTATTGTAGCGACACTCGGGGGGTTCACCCCAAATACCCCTGATGAGCATCGGCAGTGGTTCAGAGCCGACCGCGCCATCGAGAAGTGGTGGAACCCGGCAAATAGCAAAGTCGAGCCTGCGCGAAGCGCTGACAGCCAGCTCTGTGTTCAGGTCGGCTATGCCGCGCGCTTTGATTACGAGAGTCTAGAGGTCAAGCATCGTCGGTATTTTCACGATAATCCCGTTACAGACCCTTTCGATGAAGATAATGTATTTCGCATTCCCGACAAACTGATGAGCGAGATCGGCTTCTTCGTTTTGCCTGCTCGACGGACTTGGGCCGCAACTATATCTTTCGCTTCGGAGCTTTTTCGTAGGGCCGTCGCTTCCGTTGGTGGAGTGCCCGCATCCACCGTGCTGGCCCACCGGGACATACTTAGAAATCCTGACCCTGCTCTCGAGGACGATCCTGATCTGAAGCCGTTGGTGGACAGGATCAATGCCCGGATGGGGCAGATTCTCCCTGGTTCACCAACGTTGCACTTTCGTCTTACCTCTACCGACTCGGAGTCGTTTTTGCAGGCCCTCGTCCCGCACTATCAACTCGGCGACGGGCCATCCATTCCGGCATCTCGGCATGGCACCGGCCTGGTTTCGCTTCAGAGCTTGGCACTGCTTCTTGAGATAGGTCGCGCACGCAGGGAAAGAGGAGAATCCTTTATACTTGCCCTGGAAGAAGCAGAACTTCATATACCTCCAGGTCTTCAGAGACGCCTTATAGGAGATGCCGCTGCAGTCTCCGATCAGATCATCTGCACTACACACGCTCCCAGGGTGGCCGCCTTCTTCAATGCAGCCAGTATCCAGATCCTCATTAGGAACGCGGATGACCAGCTCGAGGGACGGCAACTGGCCCCTAAGTCCATGATGGACGAACCGAACGCTTTAGTTCAGTTGTATACTGACCAGCGGATTAGACTGGTCGAGGCGTTAATGTCTCCTCGCGTCCTCGTGCCGGAAGGACGGATCGACTTTGAGTGGACCCGGCTGCTTCTCGATGTAGTTGAAACCGGCGTGCAGGTGCCGGAGGAGAGAGAAACCACAGTCCCCCCGTTCGGGTCCGTGGTCGGAGTGGTACCAACACGTGACTCGAACGTTAAGGTGACGTACCAACGATTATCATCTCTCCATGACGGGGTCTTCGCGCTTGTCGATGGGGATGCGGCAGGAGACGGCTATGTCCAGGAGTTCCTTGCCCTGGGGACACCTCCACACGCCATCGTGCAGTGGCCTGTAGGGTGGGAGATTGAGGATGCCGTTGGCTGGGCAATTGAGGCCGATTCTGGCGCGGCTCTTCCGGCCATTTCTGATCGCTTGGACCGACGTTACGGCGCAGTTGCGGAGTTGCTTAACGATCTCAAGAGCGACAACGGTCGGGAAGGAGGACTTAAAGCCCATTATATTGCTCATGAAGAAATCGCTGGCGAAATGAAACGCTCGCGCAACATCGTCCAGCGAGCTGAACTGATTCTGGATGCATTGACCCGGGCATCTCTCGATCTGGTGGAAGCAGATTATCGCAATCTCGTTCTTGATCTGGCTCGGTCGCGGGATAATTGTAAGGTGTACAGGTTTCAACCATGAGTCTCGTTCTGTTTGAAGGAGCCGCTGGCACCGGGAAAACGACTCAACTTTTTGCATCGGCGCGACTACACCTACAGGATTATGCTCTGACAGATGGGCAGAAGGTTTTGGCGCTAACAAAATATCACGGCTCTCGCAAACGGCTCACCGCGAGACTGACAGGCCCGGATGGTATTGGTGCACCTGTGAGTTGTATGACAATCGACAGTTTCGCATCGATGCTGGTTCATCGGTGGCGCGGCTTGGTGCAGCATTTTGGACTTGCTCCGAAGCAGGTGGATTTCCAGGCTACTACATCTGCAGCAGCCTGTCTGCTGCGGGAAGGTGCCGGCAGCTGGATAGCAAGTTCATTTCCACTTGTCCTCGTGGATGAGATGCAAGACTGTCAGGGGGCAGAAATCGAGCTTCTCGCCGGTTTAGAACCTCATGTCCACTGCATTGCAGGTGCAGATACCTTTCAGGACCTGACAGGAAATCTTGAGAACGAGGCCATTACCTGGGCATGTGGCGTTAGCACACCCACTCCTCTTACTAAAGTGTATAGAACTAGGCAATCCGGGCTTCTTAATGCTGCACTTGCACTGAGGGTTGGGGAGGGGCTCTGTCTTGACCGTGCGCCTGGATTCGACATTATGAGCGCTCCAGCCGCCTCGATGGCTGGCGCTAACATCAACTGGAAGATCAAGTCTTGGGGGCGTTATGGCCAGATTGCTGTCATATCCCCTACGACGAGACAGAGGTCTCCTTTCGTCGTGAATGTCACGAGGTGGGTAGGTGAAAACGCTGCCAAAACTAGTCGCGGGACTGAAACTGCAGGACCATACCGGCTTGACTGGGAATCCGGCGATGAGGAGGCTGCTGAGGCTTATGAGGCTGCACTCGATCTTGACAACAGGGGTGGCGGTCCTGTTTCATGCATAGAATTGCAGTCCATTGCAATAGATGCGGGAATACGGGAACTCGAAGAATGGTCCCGCCGGCAGCGATTCCTAAAAGGACGGGAGACCGTCGCTGCTGAGGAGATAAGATACGAAATCCATCAGATAGTTCGGCGGAGGAGGGTGTTTGCTGATTCGCGATCCGATAGGCGTTTCGCTCTCACCGTTCATCAGGCGAAGAACCGTGAATTCGAGTCAGTAATTGTCCTCTGGCCTCTCCAGATAAGGAGCGATCCCGAGCAACAAAGACGACTGCTGTACAACGCTATTACGAGGGCTAAGCTAAATGCTCTCGTTATTGTCGAGGACCCAAAGAGGAACAGATTGGGAGCCCCACCATTTACTTGAGCAGCCGAGATAGCGCCAGAGTTAGGTACCGAGTCAGGCTTCCAAGTTGTTAAGTTACGGGTAACAGCAAAAATGGCAACAGCTTAACCTTACGAACTTTATTATTTAAACAGGAGGTGCGACAAATGACGGACGACATGTCAGGATTCTATAGAGATGATGGTAGCAGGATTGAACCGAAACAAGTCCCGAAACCGGACTTGTGCGATACTTGTAAAAGAGATGGCATTGATAAAGAGGAGGAAATCCTCTGCATCCTAACTCGAAGTGATCAAGATGGCGAAAAGAACTTTAAATGTGCCGCATATGAATCAAAATCTGCCTGACAGAAAAAAGGCTTAAGTAGCCTACATCGAACGTTGGAGCAGCAAACTGAAATGATTCCATAAGGACCATATCAGAAAAGGAAAACCGATGAAAAACAACGCCTCGCAAATTGCCGTGATGAGCCTGGAGGAAGGCGAAGACATTTTTGCTGGACGGGTCACTCCGCACATCCCGCAGGTGGGCATTTACAAACTTCTGGCGAAAAAGAAAAAGGACGGCACGATTGAGTGGGCGCACTTCGTTCAGCGTGATAATGGACTGAAAGAAAAAGTGATGCGCGGCACGGTGAACACGCTTGAAGAATTCGATATCTTGAATGATGTCGTCAACAGCAATTTGCAGAAGATCTTTGGTGTTACCATGCAGCCTGCCGAATATGATGTCCGCACACTTGACGGAAAGAAAGTCTCTGATACGATACATTGATCCGCAGGGCACATAAAATAATACCCCGGACTTTACATGAACACCTTTCACGAGTATCTTCTGACCTTATGACCGCCCCAATTGAAGTGAAATCATGAAACTGAAAGTACTCTGGATCGGCAAAAGTCGTGACCCGTGGGTCAAAGATGCCATCGACGAGTACGCCGGCCGCATCCGGCGCTACTCTCCGCTCGAGCTTGTAGATATTCGTGACGAGAAAGGGGCAGAAGCCGAGGAGATGCGCCGCCGTGAGTGCGAACGGTTGGAGAAGCAGATCCCGCCCGGCGCAACGCTGGTTTTGATGGACGAACGGGGTGAACAGCTTGACTCCCCCGGACTGGCAGCTTTTGTAGAGAAACAGCGCGACAGCGGCACCGGTGAACTGATCTTTGTTGTCGGCGGCGCCTACGGTTTCTCCGAAGAGTTCCGTCGTCGGGGCAGACTGATGGCTTTGTCGAAAATGACCTTCACGCATCAAATGGTGCGAGCCTTCCTGTTGGAGCAGATATACCGTGCGTTTACGATACTAAATGGCGAGCCGTATCATCATTAATCCTAAAAACGGCAGTTCAATAACACAGAGGCACAGCCAGAAGTAGGCGCATTTACGCGAGAACACAGAGAAATAAAGGACTTAAAGCAAAACCAAGATTCCCCTTTTGGGCGAATCAAAAAAACAGTTTTTTGTTTATAACCCTCGGATTTTACTCCGTGTTCTCAGTGTTTCAAGTGCTTTTTCTAGGTTGATTCAAAGGGGAGTGCACATGAAAAACCCGCTTGTACTTATGATACTAGATGGCTGGGGGATTAATCCCAATCCTGTCCACAACGCCGTTGCCCTGGCAAACACACCTCATCTGGCGAAATATTTGAACGAATATCCGCACGTTGCAATCAACTGTTCCGGCATGGCGGTCGGCCTGCCTGACGGGCAGATGGGCAACTCTGAAGTCGGGCACCTTAATCTCGGTGCGGGCCGGATTGTCTATCAGGAACTGACCCGCGTCACAAAGTCTATCCTTGACGGGGACTTTTTCACTAATCCGACCCTGCTTGAGTGCATCGCCAGAGTCAAGGCGTCGGGAGGGAGGCTGCATCTTGCCGGTCTTCTCTCCGACGGCGGAGTTCATTCCCACAATACTCACCTGTATGCCTTGCTGGAACTGGCCAGACGCGAAGGTGTGGCGGATGTGTACATTCACTGCCTGCTTGACGGCCGTGATACGCCGCCGCAGAGCGGAGCCGGGTATCTGGAAGAGCTGGAAGCGGAGATTGCGCGGATCGGTGTCGGTACAATCGCCACGGTCATGGGGCGCTACTACGCCATGGATCGTGATACCCGCTGGGACCGCGTTGAAAAAGCCTACAATGCCGTAGTGCATGGTCTGGGAGAACTGTGTGTCTCTTCGAAGGATGCTATCGAGCAGAGTTACGCAGCAAAAATATACGACGAATTTGTCGTCCCTGCGGTCATCTGTGAGCAGGGTGCACCGGTCGGCCAGCTGCAGGACGGTGACGGCTTCATATTTTTCAATTTCCGTTCCGACCGGGCCCGCGAGATCACCCGGGCGCTTGCCCTAGACGATTTTGACGGGTTTGCACGGCGTGACCGGCCAAAGCTTGCTGACTATGTCTGCCTGACCGAATACGACGCAACATTCGGCCTCCCGATCGCGTTCGGCTCCACGGAGTTGACCAATATTTTCGGAGGGGTGCTGGCCGATGCCGGACTGAAACAGTTGCGTATCGCCGAAACCGAGAAGTACGCCCACGTGACTTTCTTCTTCAACGGAGGGGTGGAGATCCCTTTTCCCGGCGAAGATCGCGCCCTGATCCCTTCCCCGAAGGAGGTTGCCACCTACGACCTGAAACCGGAGATGAGTGCCGGTCAGGTGACGGACAGGCTTCTCAGACTACTGGATCAGGATCTCTACGACGTCATCATCCTCAATTTTGCCAACTGCGATATGGTCGGACATACCGGCGTTGAAGCTGCAGCAATCAAGGCGGTTGAAACAGTTGATGCCTGTGCGGGACGGGTTGTTGCAAAAATTCTGGATCTGGGGGGAGCGGTACTGATCACCGCCGATCATGGGAATGCCGAACAGATGCAGGATGAGAACGGCGAGCCGTTCACTGCTCATACTACCAACCCGGTCTGGTTTGTGGTGGTGGATGACAAACGCCGGGGTGCCGTTCTGCGCGAAGGTGGGCGGCTTGCCGATGTGGCGCCGACCATGCTGAAGATGCTGGGACTGGCGCAGCCGCAGGAAATGACCGGGGAGAGTTTATTTTGAACTATTTATTTTTCCAGGCATCGTTGACGGCTTTCAGAATTATGCTGGTCAGATCCTGAGATTCATTGTTGCTGTCGGAATAGATAATATCCTTCTTGCTGACGATGATGGCAAAGTTATTGGCTTTTCCGTAGTCGATTACAGCTTTCTCGATCAGGGAGAATATTTTGCCGGTCGCGTCCCCCTGTTCCTTCATGAACGCTTCTTCTGATTCACGCGCCAACTTCTGAAACGCCTCAACTTTACTCTGGAATTCCTTTGTTTTCGCCTCACGCTGTTTCGGAGTGTAGGTGGGCAGCTTCGACTCTATAGACTTTTTAAGCGTGTCGAGTTTTTTCTCTTCACCAAGAACCTTTTCCTGAAGCTTATTCTTCATTTCAGACAGTTGTGTTTTAGCCGACTTGCCGAATTCTGATTCAACTCCGACGTAGCTTAAATCAATCGAGCCGATCTTTGTGGGTTTGGCTGCGGCCGGAGCTGCAGCCTGAACAGCTGTTTTCACTTCACTGACCGGCACAGGTGTTGTTTCGTCAGCTGCCATGCCCAGTGCAGGGGAGAGAATAAGACATGCTGCCAGAATGATGGAATTAACGGAGTGGTTCATAAGGCCTCTTTGCAATGTAATGTGTGATGCGATCAGTATCAGATCAGCTTGGAAAACGGCTCTTCCAAAAAAATCAAATCCGTTCCCCCTGAATCGGAGAAATTTTCTAACACAACCAGAATAAACAATCCATCAAATTAATTCTGAAAGGCGAGCTTGTTTTTAATGAAGAGGGTTTCCAGTGTTATTTCAAAACTGTTCCTGCTATAAAACCACAACGCAGTAAAGTAGAATTTACCAAGCTGTAGCGAGGTCTTGCGTCATGAAAAACATAAGTAATGCCATGATCCGTTTTGCCATCGGCCTTGCAGTCACCCTGATCTTCGGCATTCTTCTTTTCAATAACGCGAAACTCCTCACGCAAATTGAGGCCAAGTTCTACGATTTTCGCTTCACGTTGCGCGGAGTGGTTACTCCGCCAGAAACCGTTGTCATTGCCGCCATAGATGAGAAGAGTCTGGCCAGGTTCGGTCGCTGGCCCTGGGGGCGCGATGTCATGGCTCAGTTGGTGGAAAAACTGAGCAAGGCTGATGCTGCCGTCATCGGGTTTGATATTATCTTCCCTGAATCTGACACGCATGATCTCCGCCTTGCAAAAGCAATTCGCGATGCTGGCAATGTTATACTTCCCATGGCACTGGATTTTGAAAAACAGGCTAAACCGATTTCGGATTCAGTTCTTGAAAATTCGGCCATAGTGTCTTTTGAAGATGCCACGCTGTTTAATACATATCCCCCCATCATGTCTGGCGGTGTATTGACGATTCCGGTGCCGGTGCTGAAACAGAGCGCGATGTCCCTGGCACACATCAGCATGTTTCCGGACGAATTCGACGGAACTCTACGTTGGGAGCACCTGCTGTTGGGGTACGACAACTTCCTTTACCCCTCACTGGGATTGCGGTGTGCCTCCACCTTTCTGGGGATCCCCCCGGAAAAACTGACCGTTCAGGCGTCACGCGGCATCAGGGTCGGCAAGACATTCATACCGACTGATCACTGGAGCAGGATGCCGATTAATTACTATGGCCCCGGCAAAACCTTCACGCACATCTCCATTGCAGATATTATTGACGGCGTGGTTGGGCGCGAAGCCATCGACAACAGGATCGTCTTGATAGGAGCCACAGCAATCGGCCTCTATGACCTGCGTGTAACCCCCTTTTCTGCAGTCACTCCGGGGGTGGAAAAACATGCTGCCGTTGCTGCATCCATAATCCAGAACAATTTTATCCGGAAAGCCACTCCGCTTCAGGAAGGGGCATTCCAGAGTATTGTCGGCGTTTTGCTGGCGTTTGCTCTGAGTCGTACAAGACTTGCGTGGGGTGCCGTTACCGCACTGGCGGCCATGTTATTTGTCGCTCTGGTCGGCTTTGTGCTTTTTGCCGATCAGGGACTATGGATCAATATGGCCAGCCCGATAAACATGGTCCTGTGTATGTTCATCCTGGTCACCGCCTGGAACTATGCCTTTGAAGAGCGCCATTCACGAAAAATAAGGGCCATGTTCTCGAGTTACGTAACCCAGGCGCTGGTCAACGAATTGATTAACAATCCCGAGATGGCAAAACTGGGAGGTGAAAAACGCGAAGTTACCGTTTTATTCTCTGATGTCAAAGGTTTTACTACCTTTTCAGAGAAAAACTCACCTGAAGATGTCGTTGCACTGTTGAACGAATATCTGGGCGCCATGACGGATGTAATCTTGAAATGGGAAGGGACTCTGGATAAATTTATCGGCGACGCCATTGTCGTTTTCTGGAATGCTCCGATACGGCGTGAAAATCATGCTGAACTGGCCATGCTTTGCGCGGCTGAAATGCTGCAGGTGCTGGAAAATCTGCACGGAAAATGGGAGAGCGAGGGTAAACCAAAACTTTCCTGTGGTATCGGCATTAATTCAGGCGAGGTAGTTGTCGGCAATATCGGTGCCGAGGGGAAGAAGATGGATTATACGGTTATCGGCGATCACGTTAACCTCGGTTCGCGCGTAGAAGGACTCACCAGAATATTCGATGCCAATATTCTGGCCACCGGATCATCTGTTGAACATGTGCGTAATGCGGCAGAGGCAGGGACTCTGAAAGGGTTGAAAATCGAAGGGTTGCGCAGGGTTATTGTAAAAGGAAAAGAACAGCCCGTGACGATCTACTCCGTTACACGGGCCGCTATCGATGAGCCTGCAACCATTATCGAATGCTTGAATGAAGAGCCGCTTAAAATGACGGAGAAATAAAACAGTGACTATAAGCTTGCCGTAGCTGTCGGCGTTGGGATTATTTCTGCCCCCAATCCGTCATGAGCCGACACCTTATCTACGGTTATCACCATATTTTGCGTAGAAACTCCGGCAGCTACATCGCAGGTAATGGTAAAGAAATCTCCCGGAGAAAACGGAACCGCCCCCCTGATCACTGCTATAGTTAACGTACGCGAGGCAGAAGTGTATTTTGCCGTAGAATAACTGCTGGTATCGTTGGGTGACAACATGGTAATCACTCCACTGTTTACCTCCCCCGAAGTAGAGTCCGCTTTTACGCTAACACCCGCAGGAAGAGTCAGAGTAAGGCTGATACCATTCACAGCAACACCGATGGTACCTGCCAGTACGGTTTTTGGTCGTACCGTTCCCGCTTTAGTTGTCTCGTTGCTCCCGCCGCTGCCGCAACCTTGCATTACAACAACCATTACAGTGGCACATATAACGCTTGAGACTAGTGAGCCTGTTTTTTTTATCATACGTTCTCCTGACCGATTGATTCTACCAGGTAACAATCCCGATTGATTTTTTAAGAATAACAATTGCGTCTCCCGTATCAATGACTCCGTTTGGTGATGACGTTGCGCTGATGACCCCGTTGGTCTGGGTGACAGGATAGACAAGCGGTGCTACATCGCCATTAGCAAGTTCGGCAGATGTCGGAGATCCAATTCCGACAGCAAACTGCAATGCCTTCAGGGCATCGGCAATAGTAACGGTTCCATCTCCATTTATATCGCCGGTCGGAGCGGTTGAGAACGTGGCAACCGCCCAGACGGAAAGATGGGTAATCTGCATATCAATGGTTCCATCAGCCTTAACAGTCGCAGTACCCTCCATATTCCAGGTTGTACCGTCAAAGCTGAAATATTCGAGCGTAACCCCAGGTATGGCCATGCTGGCTGATAAGGCTATATTTACGATTATCGGGGTTCCAAACCTCTTTACTGTGCCTGAACCACTGGAAATAGTGATGTCTATAAATCCGCCCATAGCTCTCAGAGATCTGCCGTCGGCGGTACGTCCCGCAGCTTCCGCAATGGGAAGTGATAAAGTACTGGTCGAAGCGGTTGCGGTCAACGTAAGTGGGCCGGTTATCGGATTGGCCGCTGCATCGGTCATGGCCGTTCCTGCCGGGATGTTCACCGTTGCGCCAGGGGTATTGAGAACAAGAGTTGAAGTATTCCGGCCGGAGACGTTGGTTGTTACCGTTGCAGTGGTACCGGTTGTGATAACTGGAGGTGCGGATGGAGTAACACTGTTGGATGCCACGGAGGCTGCACTTGTACCCACAATGTTGGTAGCGTACGCGGCAAATGTATAGGCGGTGCCGTTAGTGAGGCCGTTTACTGTTATGGAACCGGAGCCGGTAGCGGTAATTCCGCCAGGGGCTGATATTACGGTGTAGCCGGTGATGGGGCTACCACCGTCACTGACAGGAGCCGTAAAGCTGACGGTGGCCTGGCCGTCTCCAGCAACTGCAGTTGCAGAAGTGGGTGCGCCGGGAACGGTTGGCGCCGGGTTGACCGTTACGCTGATGGTATTGGTAGCGGTGCTGTAGTTAACCGCATCAGTCGGGGTGAAAGTTACCCCCTGTGGAGCCGTTCCTGCGGCTGGAGCAGTTGAAGGAGTCGTAAAGGCGAATGTACCCGGTGTCAAAGAAACACCGCCGCTCAGTGTTGAAGCGGTAAGAGTCTGTCCGTAGATAATAGCCGAAGCGGTTGGCCAGGTGGTAATGCTCGGTGCGGACTGATTAACCGAGATGGTCGCCGAACCGGAAGCGTTGTTGTAGTTGATTGCATCAGTTGGAGTGAAGGTAACCGACAGGGTCTGTGTTCCGGCAGATAACGTTCCGCTTGCCGGGGTATAAGCAAACGTTCCGGTAACGCTGGCAGTCGCATTCAGTTGTGTCCCTGAAAGCGCAGTTCCGTAGGTGATCGCAGCAGGGTTAGCCCAGGTGATGATCGGGGTGGCTTTGGCCACCGTGATGTTCTGAGTCACCTGAGTTGCGGGAGCAAAGTTGGTATCTCCTGCCTGATTAGCCGCGATGGTACAAGTTCCTGCCAGAATCGGGGTCACGCTTGCGCCGGTGATCGAACAGATGGTCGGTGTTGTACTGCTGTAGGTGACCGGCAAAGTAGAAGTTGCAGAGGCAGAGACCGTACCGAAAGCGCCGCCATACGTAAGAGCAGGAGCTGCGCCGAAGCTGATCGTCTGCGAGGAAAGTGGTGCTGTCGGCGTTACACTGTTGGATGCTGCGGATGCGGTACTAGTGCCGATTGCATTAGCGGCGGTAACGGTAAAAGTGTAGGCGGTGCCGTTGGCAAGCCCGGTAACTATGATCGGACTGTTGCCAGTGACATTGAATCCTCCGGGAGTCGATATTACCCCGTACTGGGTGATTGGACTGCCGCCGTCACTGACCGGAGCTGTGAAGCTGACAGTTGCCTGCCCGTTTCCGGCAACTGCGGTGACTGCGGTAGGTGTGCCCGGAGCAGTTAGCGCAGCCGTGACCGTCTGGTTTGCTGTTACCTGGGCAGCAGGGCTGAAAGCACCATTACCGCCCTGATCGGCAGCGATCGTACAGGTACCGCTTGAAACGCCGGTCACGGTTGTGCCGACGACTGTACAGACTCCGGTTGTTAAACTGGTGAATGTCACCGGAAGAGCAGATGTGGCAGTAGCGGAAACGGTAGTGGTGCCACCGGTTGTCAAAGTAGCAGGAGTAAAGGTGATCGCTCCGATGGTTTGCGGTGCCGTCGTGACTGTCTGATTGCCGGTGACCTGAGGAGAAGGGCTGAATGCACCATTGCCGCCCTGATCGGCAGCAATCGTACAGGTACCGCTTGAAACGCCGGTCACGGTTGTGCCGACGACTGTACAGACTCCGGTTGTTAAACTGGTGAATGTCACCGGAAGAGCGGATGTGGCAGTAGCTGAAACGGTAGTGGTGCCACCGGCTGTCAACGTAGCAGGAGTAAAGGTGATCGTTCCGATGGTTTGCGGAGTAAGCGGAGCAGTTGGAGTTACGCTGTTGGACGCGGCTGACGCAGCACCTGTACCGACTGCATTGGTGGCGCTAACGGTGAAAGTATAGGGCGTACCGTTTGAAAGCCCGGTAATGACATGGCTCAAACCGGTTGTTCCGGTGTTACTGTCCACTCCGCCTGCAGGGTTGGATGTTACGGTGTAGCCGGTGATAGGACTGCCGCCGTCACTGACCGGAGCGGTAAAGCTGGCGGTCGCCTGTGCGTTGCCGGCAACGGCGGTGACTGCGGTAGGCGCTCCGGGAGCAGTGGCAGGATTAGTCGGCGTCACACTGTTGGAGGCTGCCGATGGCAGGCTGGTACCGATAGCGTTTGTTGCGTATGCGGTAAAGGTATAGGAGGTGCCGTTGGCAAGCCCGGTAACTATGATCGGACTGTTGCCAGTGACATTAAATCCTCCGGGAGTCGATATTACGCCGTACTGGATGATCGGGCTGCCGCCGTCACTGATAGGAGGCGTAAAGTTGACGGTGGCCTGGCCGTTGCCTGCAACGGCGGTGACTGATGTGGGTGCGCCGGGGATAGTGGCAGGGATGGTTGGTGTTACACTGTTGGAAGCAAAAGATGCCGCACTTGTGCCCACAATGTTGGTAGCGTACGCGGCAAAGGTATAAGTGGTGCTGTTGGTTAGTCCGGTTACTGTAAGCGGGCTGACACTGCCGCTGACATTGAATCCTCCGGGAGTCGATATCACGCTGTATTGGATGATCGGACTGCCGCCGTCGCTGATCGGAAGCGTAAAGCTGACGGTGGCCTGGCCGTTCCCGGCAACGGCGGTGACTGTGCTAGGTGCGGCGGGAGCAGTTAACGCAGCCGTGACTGTCTGATTGCTGGTGACCTGGATAGCAGGGCTGAATGTACCGTTACCGGCCTGATCGGCAGCAATGGTACAGGTGCCTGCGGCAACGCCGGTGACTATGGTGCCGACGACTGTACAGACTCCGGTTGTTAAACTGGTGAATGTCACCGGAAGAGCAGATGCGGCAGTAGCTGAAACGGTAGTGGTGCCACCGGTTGTCAAAGTAGCAGGAGTAAAGGTGATTGCTCCGATGGTTTGCGGTGTCGTCGTGACTGTCTGGTTGCTGGTGACCTGGGCAGCAGGGCTGTATTCACCATTACCGGCCTGATCGACAGCAATGGTACAGGCACCGCTTGAAACGCCGGTGACCGTGGTGCCGACGACTGTACAGATGGCAGGCGTTGTGCTGGTGAATGTCACCGGAAGAGCAGATGTCGCGGTAGCTGAAACGGTAGTGGTGCCACCGGCTGCCAACGTAGCAGGAGTAAAGGTGATCGCTCCGATGGTTTGCGGAGTAAGCGGAGCAGTTGGAGTTACGCTGTTGGACGCGGCTGACGCAGCACCTGTACCGACAGCATTGGTGGCGCTAACGGTGAAAGTATAGGGCGTACCGT
>VFJW01000063.1 GCA_009885845.1 Geobacter sp. | reverse complement strand
GCCACAACCATGACGCCGCTTGTTATGACCGCCATCGGTTTCCAGCTGAGATTGCAGCTGCGGCCGACCTTGCGCACCCCGCTCTGTCTCGGACTGCTCCTCAAGCTGATTCTGGCGCCTGCAGCAGCCCTGCTGATCTGCCGACTGTTCGGAATACATGGCATGGCTGCTGATGTTTCGATACTGGAGGCCGGCATGCCCCCCATGGTAACAGCCGGAGCGCTGGCTGTCATAGCGGGGATGAACACCGAACTTTCTGCCGCGCTGATCGGGCTCGGTCTGCTGCTGTCATTCGGCACACTGCCTCTGTTTTACTGGCTGCTGTAATTCTCTTGAAAGGTGACCCGTCAATGAACCCATCATTCATACATGAACTAAAAAGCATCGTTGGATCCCAATACACCCTTTCTGATCGTGAGTCTCTGGCGGTTTACGGTTACGATTCAACCCCGGAGCTCGAGAGTGTGCCCGGCGTTGTCGTGCTCCCCGGTTCACGTGATGAGATTGCCCGGATCATGCGCCTCTGCCACGGAGCCGGGGTAAGCGTCACCCCGCGCGGTTCGGGCACCAACCTGTCGGGCGGTTCGCTTTCCGTCGGTGGGGTCGTTGTTCAGACCAGTCGCCTGAACCGGATCATTGAGGTTGACGAGGAGAACCTGACCGCAACCGTGGAACCGGGGGTAGTTACCAGCACCCTCCACCGCGAGGTAGAATCACGCGGCCTGTTTTATCCACCCGATCCGGGGAGCATGAATATCTCAACCATGGGTGGCAATGTCGCCGAAAATTCAGGCGGCCTGCGCGGGCTCAAGTACGGCGTTACCGCTGACTACGTTATGGGTCTTGATACTATCCTTGCTGACGGCGAACTGCTCCGCACCGGCGGCAAAGTTGTCAAGGATGTAGCCGGTTACAGCCTCAATCCGCTGCTGGTTTCATCGGAAGGAACACTCGGCTTTTTCACCTCTATCACGGTCAAACTGATCCCCAAGCCGCAGGGAAAGATTACCATGCTGGCCCATTTTCCTGTATTGCAGGATGCCGCCCTGGCGGTTTCGGCCATCATCGCCGCCAAAGTTATTCCTGCTACCCTTGAATTTCTCGACAAGGTAACCATCAAATGCGTCGAGGATTACGCCCATGTCGGATTGCCGCTGGATGTCGATGCCGTGCTGCTGATCGAGGTGGATGGCCATCCGGTGGTGATTGCAGAGGAGGCCGCTGCGGTAGCGGAAATCTGCAAAAAGCATCGCTGTTCATTCTTCCAGACGGCGAAAGATGCCGACGAAGCGCTTAAACTTGCCACAGCACGCCGTACGGCGCTTTCGGCCCTGGCCAGGCTCAGGCCGACCACCATCCTGGAGGACGCCACCGTGCCGCGCAGCTGCATTGCCGCCATGTTGAAGGTCATCCAGGATTCGGCAAAAAGACACAATGTTGTCATCGGCACCTTCGGCCACGCCGGTGACGGTAACCTGCACCCGACCTGCCTGACCGACGAGCGTGACAAGGATGAAATCAAACGCGCCCACGCCGCCTTCGAGGAAATCTTCGACGCCGCCATTGCCATGGGCGGCACCATTACCGGCGAGCATGGCGTCGGACTGGCGAAAAAGAAATACCTTCCCAAACTGGTCGGAGAAACAGGAATACGGATCATGCGGGGAATCAAGCAGGCCTTTGATCCGAAGGGGATACTGAATCCGGGGAAGATCTTTTAATCTGCCTTTGTAGGGGCGTGGGCTTGCCCCACCCAGAGGGGTCAGATATTGCATCAGGGCGGGCCAAGGCCGCGACACATCAGGGCGGGCCAAGGCCGCGACACATCAGGGCGGGCCAAGGCCGCGCCCCTACAACAGAAACGGTGATCCATGGACTACGTCAAACTTATAAACTGCATGCGCTGCGGAATGTGTCTTCCCGCCTGTCCGACCTACAGGGAAACCTTCCTTGAAACCGCCTCGCCACGCGGGCGGGTTGCACTGATCCGCAAGCTGCAGGAAGGCGATCTGGACCAGTCGGAACGCCTTCTCGAATACCTCTCACTCTGCCTCG
>VFJW01000148.1 GCA_009885845.1 Geobacter sp. | reverse complement strand
GTCATGATGGGGGGGATAAATGATTCGCTGGAGGATGCCAAGCGGTTGCTTCGGTTAATTAGCGACATTCCCAACAAGGTGAACCTGATTCCCTTTAATGAGCATGAAGGGTGTGGATTCAAGGCTCCAACCCAGGCGGCCATCGATGCCTTCCATAGTTATTTGATTGACCGTCACGTGACCGTTATCACCCGTGACAGCCGGGGCGGTGATATCTCAGCGGCGTGCGGGCAGTTGAAGGGGAAACTGGAAAAGCAAAAGGCATATTGAACCACAGAGCAACAGAGTAACAGAGAAAAGCTGAAGTATTGAAAACAAACGTAAACAAAAAAAGACCTCCGAGGCATAACGCCCGAGAGGTCTTTGTGTCTGTCCGTGGGAAATATTATTTTAAACTTGAACTTACTTCTCTGTTGCTCGCCTAGAGGCGCCTACTTTTGGCTGTTGCTCTGTGGTTCCAGCCAACATTACGCCTGTGGACGCCGTGAGCGATATTCAATTACCGGTTCATGACGGGCGGCAGGTGCACTGCGTGGTGCGCTGCCGGCAGGTTTTGCCGATTTGCTCCATGACTTTGCCTGGCCGTCACGTCCGCCGGCAGGTTTTCCGAAGCGCCCACCAGGTCCGCCAGGTCCACTTTTGCGCGGACCACCGCTGCGACCGGCTGGTTTCCTGATGGAGGTTGATGGCTCATGTCCGGCAATCTGCAGTTCCGGAAGTTTTTTTCCGATAAAACGCTCAATGCGCTCCAGATAATTGCGCTCACCCGCTGATGCGAATGAAATAGCGATCCCTGCAGCTCCGGCACGACCGGTACGACCGATCCGGTGGACATAATCCTCGGCAAAGCGCGGCAGATCAAAATTGATAACATGGCTGATGCCGTTTACGTCCAGACCGCGGGCGGCTACATCAGTTGCCACCAGCAGACGAATGCCGCCGCGACGCATACGGTCGATTGTCTTGTTGCGGGCCATCTGGGTCATGTCGCCGTGCAGAGCAGCAGCAGGGTAGCCGTTGCGGGAAAGTTCACGGGAAATTTCGTCGGCATCACGCTTGGTAGCAGAGAAGATAATGGCACGGGTCAGTTCTGAATCGCTGACCAGGTGGTTGAGAAGCTCTTTCTTGTGATTAAGGTTGTCGGTAACATGCAGACGCTGCTCGATCAGGGGGATGGATGAAGTGCTGACAGCCAGCTGAACCCGCTTCGGCTGACGCATCATGTTCTCGGCCAGTCGTGCGATATCGCCTTCCATGGTGGCGGTGAACATCAGAGTCTGACGATCCGCAGGGGCGCGTGACACAATTTTGTTGATGTCTTCACTGAAACCCATATCGAGCATGCGGTCGGCTTCATCAAGAATCAGCAGTTCCAGCCGGTCAAGGCGGATGCTGCCTCGCTCGATGTGGTCTACCAGGCGTCCGGGGGTGGCAACGATAATGTCAACCGGTGCCGAAAGGAGGCGCAGTTGTTCACGATAGGGCATGCCCCCCAGAAGTGTACCGCAGCGGGGACGGATGCCGCGACCGTAGTTACGGGCAGATTCCATGACCTGTCCGGCCAGTTCACGCGTCGGTGCCAAAACAAGTACACGCGGTCCTTTACCTTGCAGGGTGGATTTTTTTGTCAGGAGTTCCAGTGCCGGCAGTACGAATGCGGCGGTCTTGCCGGTACCGGTCTGGGCGGTAGCGATCACGTCGTGTCCGGCTAATACCAACGGGATTGATTGTTCCTGAATGGGGGTCGGGGTTGTGTAACCACAGGCGGTAATAGCCTGGAGGATGGCCGGATTAAGGCCGAGTTCTTCAAACGTCATAATGATTCCTTTGTCTTGAGCGGTGTAAAGATAAAAGCGCACACGAACCGAGGAGTCAAACAAGATGACTTCAGAAAAGGTACATGCAGTAACGTGCGGGCAGACAATAAATCTTCGCCTGCCGTACTGTCTGCTTGTTTCAATCGGGATTGAAGGTACAGGGGGGGCAGAATGCGATGATCAAATGAGAAGCAGTGGACACCATACCGCTGCTTCATGTGTTACAACAATTCGTCACCATAGATGCTTTGTTTATTAAAAGCAAGTTTTTATTTAACACCACATCATGTCGAATGCGCAAACGCCTGAATCCGTTCTTGTACTTTGATCCCCCATCGTGATAACGTTCCCGCTATTATTACCCAAATAGAATCAAAGAGGAGTTCCGCGTGTCAAAACAGTTCATCAGCCTGATAAAAGACCGTGACACCGTCAATGCCGTATTTCTGGTCAAGGATAAGATTCTGGCCATGGCCAAAAACGGCAAGCCGTATATGAACCTGCGCCTGATGGACAAAAGCGGCGAGATCGAAGCAAAAGTGTGGGACAATACCGAACTGCTCGACAAGCAGTTTGACAAGGATGATTTTGTCAATGTACGCGGCAAGGCCTCGGTCTACATGAACAAAATGCAGGTCGTCATTGCCGAGATAACCAAGGTTCCCGAAGAGCAGGTGACCCTTGCTGATTTTCTTCCTGAGTCACCGCGTGACAGTGCCGAGATGCGCCAGGAACTCATAGACACAGTTGCTGCACTTCAAAATCCACATCTCCGTGGGCTTATGGAGTCTTTTCTGGCCGATGAGCCGTTTATGAACCTCTACTGTCAGGCGCCCGCCGCAAAAGGGATGCACCATGTCTATCTTGGCGGACTGCTGGAACATTCGCTCTCACTGGTAAAACTGACAAAAACCATAGTGCCGCTGTATGGTGGTATCAATGAGGATCTGCTGGTAGTCGGGGCGCTGCTGCACGACGTTGGCAAAATCTATGAAATGAGTTTTGCGAGGGCGATTGATTATACTGACGCAGGCAAACTGCTGGGGCATATCACGATCGGCGTGGAACTGGTAGGCGAGAAAATCAATCTGGTAGAGGGCTTCCCGCGAGAACTGTCACTTTTACTCAAGCATATGCTGCTTTCCCATCATGGTCAGTACGAATACGGTTCGCCCAAGCGCCCCAAGACGATTGAAGCGACCATTCTGAATTATCTCGATGATATGGACTCGAAGATCAACGGCATCCGCGCCCACATTGCCAAAGAAACTGCATCGTCGTCACGCTGGACTGCGCATCATCGGCTGTATGATCGCTATTTTTTCAAGAGCAACGGCATGGATGAGGAGTCGGATGGTGAGCAGGAGGTGGTGTGTGTGCAGGATGAAACCTGTCAGACCGCACCTGAGCCGGCAGAGAACGTGGTCGTGCGTGAGGCGCGACAGTCGTTTAATAATCAGCCGCTCAAGGCGCTGGAAAATCTGAAGCTGTTTTAAACACCAAAAACTGTTCACCACGGAGACACGGAGAAAAGATTAAAATCAAAAGCATGGTAATAATCTTGCTTTATGAGGCGGAGTTACTTTTTTGTATTTTTATCACCCTGTGCTTTGATAACGGTTTTTCTCCGTGTCTCCGTGGTGAACGTCCTGGTTTTAAGTTTGTTGGCTGCGACCCTGCCGTTCAGCCCCGTTTCATTTCAATATTCAGTTCCGAGATCTTTTTCCTCAGCGTATTCCGGTTGATTCCCAGTACATCTGCTGCTTTTACCTGGTTCCATCGGCACTTTTCCAATACAAGGCGAATCAGCGGGCGTTCGACCTGTTCGAGCACCATGGCATGAATATCCCCCTTATCAAGCCCCTCAATCCCAT
>VFJW01000044.1 GCA_009885845.1 Geobacter sp. | reverse complement strand
GGTGGTGGAGTCAACAGAAATGTCGGCAGCCAGGACACCTTCGGAAATCGCGAAAAGTAAGGCTGCGCAGAACAACGTGCAACAGGTCTTTTTCATTGAGCGGGCTCCTGTGATAAGTGTGACAATGGAACTATTTTGCACGTTGTCCAAAAAAAAGCCGGGTTGCCGAAAAATGAACATTTCGGCAACCCGGCTGTCTCGGTGAGACCCTGTAGGCTTTCCGCCCCATCCTCGCGGATGGTTTAGTATTATCGTTATTTAAGCACTGCACCAAAAAAAACCGGGTTGCCAAAAAATGAACATTTTCGGCAACCCGGCTGTCTCGGTGAGACCCTATAAGCTTTCCGCCCCACCCTCGCGGATGGTTTAGTATTATCGTTATTTAGTACTGCATTTTATTTGCACTCTGATGCTATATTAAATCGTGACTCAATGTCAAGCATGTTTATCGTGTATGTAATTCAGGTGCGATTCGCATCACGTACTCCGGCTGGAGATATTCCTGACTAAATCGCATCAGTCAAGCGTTTCTGCTTGTTATTCAGTCGATTGAGCGCATGAATATACGCTTTGGCCGAGGCTACGATTATATCGGTCGAAGAACCCTTGCCGACAACTGTATGATTTCCTTCGCTTACCCGCACCGTTACTTCACCCTGAGCGTCAGTGCCTCCGGTAATAGAGCCGACATTATACTGAGTCAGTTTTGATTTTGATCTGGTCAGTTTTTTTATGGCCTTGAACGCTGAATCAACCGGGCCATCGCCCATTTCAGCGGTCCGCACGGTTACACCGTTGACCTCCATCTGAACAGTTGCCGTAGCCACGGCAAAAGAGCCGCACGTGACGGTTACATGATCCAGCTTGTACTGGTCCTCTTCCCGAACCTCATCGGAGACAATGGCATCAAGATCCTCATCAAAAATTTCTTTCTTCAAATCGGCCAGATCTTTGAACCGGTCAAAGGCGCGATTGAGCTTGACATCGTCCAGATCATACCCCAGTTCCTCCAATCGCTTTTTGAATGCATGACGACCGGAATGTTTGCCAAGGACCAGTGCACTGGACAGGAGACCGACCGATTCAGGTGTCATAATTTCGTACGTCGTCTTTTCCATCAGCATACCGTGCTGGTGGATACCTGCCTCATGTGCAAAGGCGTTTGCGCCGACGATCGACTTGTTCGGCTGTACAGTAATGCCGGTGACCGCAGTTAATAAACGGCTGGCAGGAGTCAGTTGTTCCGTTACCACATTGGTAGCAAAGGGGAGAATATCGCGCCGGGTTTTCAGGATCATGACAAATTCTTCCAGTGAACAGTTTCCTGCTCGCTCGCCAATGCCGTTGATTGTACACTCAACCTGACCGGCTCCTGCCTGAATTGCCGCAATCGAATTTGCTACCGACAATCCCAGGTCGTTATGGCAATGAACTGAAATAATCGCTTTATTAATATTTGGTACATTGTCTTTGAGATATTTGATAATGTTAAAGTATTCAAACGGAATCGTATAACCGACCGTATCCGGAATGTTCACGGTGGTTGCTCCGGCGGCAATTACCGCCTCAACAACTTCAGCAAGGAACGGCAAGCGGGTGCGAACGGCATCTTCACAGGAAAATTCAATGTTCGGGGTATACGAGGCAGCACGCTTGACCGCCTTAACCGCTGCCGCAAGAACTTTGGCGGGCTCCATCTGCAACTTGTACTTCATATGGATATCGGAGGTCGCGATAAAGGTATGAATACGCCCTTTCTCTCCGGCGTATTTCAAGGCCTCCCAGGCACGATCGATATCTTTTTCACTTGAACGGCACAGCCCGGCGATTTCCGGCCCTTTGATTGTCTGGGCAATCTTTTTAACTGCTTCGAAATCTCCCTCGGATGCAATCGGAAAACCGGCTTCAATAACATCAACATTCAGCTTCAACAGCTGCCGGGCGATGCGTAGTTTCTCTTCAATGTTCATGCTATTGCCGGGCGCCTGCTCCCCATCTCTTAGCGTCGTATCAAAAATCCTGATAATCTTCCGGTCATCTTTCTTTGCTACCTTTGCCATAGCCTCTCCCCTTTCAGTGTCCTGCTTCATAGAGTGATTTCTCGCAATCAACCCGCTACACATAAATAAAAAAACCTCTACCCCGATATTTGGGGCAGAGGTTTGAACCATCCGCGGTACCACCCAATTTGCCTGATTACCTCCAGGCCTCTTCATTCGCCTTTAACGCAGGTTCACGACTCTGACTACCTGTTCACCAGAGCGGCTCCAAGGCGAGTTCACCACTAATGCCTACCGGTTCGCACCAACCACCGGCTCTCTGAAAAGCATGGAAATGGTTACTACTCCTCTTCATTGCCTTTACACATTTTCTGCATAGTAGAAAAAACAACCCCGTAAAGTCAAGAGGTTTTCTCGTGACATGACTTATTTCAATATTTATTGTGAGGCTTTTGACAGAAAAAATGACCAATAAATCTCCTGTTCATAAAACGCTCATCGACCGATTCTTGAATTGGGAACTTGTCCAAGAGCGGCTATCGCGCTGCGAACATATTGGAATTTCGCATCCCTTTGAATTTTTCAATCATGTTCAAATACTTCGCCTTGTTATTGCCACTATCTTGCCTGGAGACTCGGTACTTGGGCCAGTGATGAATTTTTCAGATACTTCAACGACCTGCTTGAGTATGGTTCTTCGGTCATATCCCTGTTCCGTCATCTCCTGACACTCTGGCTCCGGACCGTAGACCCCGCTTGAAAAGCAGGACACTCACCCCTTCTGCAGTACGATCAAATTCAAATGACAGGGTCTGTTCGTAAGCCAGCAGAGCCACAGCTTGCAGTTGTTCCACGTCTCTCAGACGAAAGAGAATCCGGTTGCCCTTGCCGAGATAATCAAGAAAGCTGTCTGATACATCGAATTCAAGCGGCTCCCGGTACCCGGTCAAATCAACCACGCTTACCCCGGTGCCGCTGGCAGCAGCTTCACTCAGGCTGACTCGTCGCGGGAGACCGTTGCCCGCACCTGACCGCTCCGCTGGCATCACTGCCTGTGACGGCTCAACAGGTGCTGCCGCGATGATCATACCGGCCGCTACGGTAGCATTTGTGAAGCGGTCAATCAGGATAAAGCTGCCGGTCTGCCGGTTCTGCCGGTAGGAGTCAAAAGAAATCGGGCGATCAAGCTCTAGGCGGACAACACCGATTTCGTTCAAACCCAGCGTTTGTACCTGTTTCTGCTCCAGAGTATTGACGTCAATCGCATACTGCACGGCGGTAACACGGCCGGGAGTTACTGCCGTCGCTGTTTTGACCAGATAGATCTGTCCCGGTTGCAATGGCTCGTCGTGCATCCAGACCAGGTTCGCTTCCGGGTGCCGGGCATAGCTGGGTGGTGCATCGAGAGCAGAGAGCATGTCACCCCGGCTGATATCAATCTCATCCTCCAGGGTCAGGGTCACCGCCTGACCGGCGGTTGCTTCCGGCAGGTCGCCATTCATGGTGACGATGCGGGCCACCCTGCTCGTCTGCCCTGACGCGGCGACCCGCAATTCGTCCCCCTGCCTGATAGTGCCCGCAGCAATCGTGCCGCAGAAACCACGGAAGTCGAGATGGGGTCGATTAACCCACTGCACCGGCATCCGGAACGGCTCTGCTCGGCTATCTCCATCAACCGGTACATTTTCCAGATAGTTCATCAAGGTGGGACCCTGGTACCAGACGGTATTTACGCTCGGTTCGATCATATTATCACCGCCAAGGGCGGAGAGCGGGATGGCCGTTATATCACCAAAGCCGAGTGATGCAGCGAATTGCTCGTAGTCACGTCGAATCGCGTCAAACTGCTGTTGGTCGAAACCAATCAAGTCCATCTTGTTGACCGCCAGCACGACATGCGTGATACCGACGAGGGATACGAGATAGCTGTGACGTCTGGTCTGGGTCAGCAGCCCCTTACGGGCATCGACAAGAATGATGGCCACCTGGGCGGTAGAGGCTCCGGTGATCATATTGCGGGTGTACTGTTCGTGCCCCGGGGTGTCGGCAACAATGAATTTGCGTTTGTCGGTAGAGAAGTAGCGATAGGCAACGTCGATGGTGATCCCCTGTTCACGTTCGGCCTGCAGGCCGTCGAGCAGCAGGGCATAGTCAATGGCTCCCCCCTGGGTGCCGACTTTTTTGCTGTCCGCTTCCAGCGATGCCAATTGATCTTCGAACACCATCTTCGAATCCCACAACAACCGTCCGATCAGGGTGCTTTTACCGTCATCGACACTGCCGCAGGTAATGAAGCGGAGCATGGTTTTCTCTTCGTGGCTTTTGAGATAGGCGAGGATATCTTCTTCGATCAGCTCTGATTGATGTGCCATGTGATTCCTCCGGAATCAGGTTAAGATTAAGGTTGAGCAGTACGTAACCTCAATCTTGATCTCAACCTGCCGTTAAAAATATCCTTCCTGTTTTTTCTTTTCCATCGATCCGGCGGAGTCATGATCAATCATGCGACCCTGGCGTTCCGAAGTGCGGGTCAGGAGCATTTCCTGGATGATCTCCGGCAGCGTAGCCGCTTCCGATTCGACGGCGGCGGTCAACGGGTAGCAGCCAAGGGTGCGGAACCGGACTGATTTGTACTGCACCGTCTCCCCCGGCTTGAGTTCCAGCCGGTCATCATCCACCATGATCAGCATGCCGTCACGCTCCACCACCGGCCGGACAGCGGCATAATAGAGCGGAACAATCGGGATATTCTCCAGATGGATGTACTGCCAGACATCCAGTTCAGTCCAGTTGGAGATTGGAAAAACACGGATGCTTTCGCCCGGTTTGATGCGGGTATTGTACAGGTTCCAGAGTTCCGGGCGCTGCAGCTTGGGGTCCCATCGATGGTTGGCACTCCGGAAGGAGAAGATGCGCTCCTTGGCACGCGATTTTTCTTCATCCCGGCGGGCACCACCGAAAGCGGCATCGAACTTGTAGCGGTCAAGCGCCTGCTTCAGCCCTTCGGTTTTCATGATGTCGGTATAGAGCGACGAGCCATGGGTAAAGGGCGAGATTCCCTGGCGCACCCCCTCCTCATTCACATGCACGATCAGGTCAAGGCCGCATTCGGCAGCCATCTTATCCCGGAACGCAATCATCTCGCGAAACTTCCAGGTGGTGTCTACATGCATCAGAGGGAAAGGGGGAGGTGCCGGGTAAAAGGCCTTGCGGGCCAGGTGCAGCATGACGGCGGAGTCTTTGCCGATGGAATAGAGCATGACCGGATTGCTGAATTCAGAGACCACTTCGCGGATGATATGGATGCTTTCGGCTTCCAGCTGCTGCAGGTGAGTCAGGTTTTTGCTCACAGGTTTCTCCTCTTGATGAAACAGGTAAAGATTAAGGTTAAGGTTGAGGTCGAGGTTGAGGCCGGAAGACTTCCTTAACCTCAATCTCGACCTGTCCCTTCAGCCTGGCGCATCAGCGCCGATGCAGTCCGCACTCTTTATGTTCAGGATTCTCCCACCACCACCGCCCAGCGCGGGCATTCTCACCCAGTTGCACCGCCCGTGTGCAGGGGGCACAACCGATAGAGCGGTACCCCTGACTGTAGAGACGGTTCCTGGGCAACCGGTTCTCCTCGGAATACGTGAGAAGCTGTTCCTCACTCCAGTCGAGCAACGGGTTGATCTTGAGGATACCGCCGTTCAACTCATCCCGCTCGATTGTTTTCAGGTCGCTGCGGGTGACGCTCTGCTCACGGCGCATGCCGGTCACCCACCCGGCCAAACCTTTGAGTGCCCGTGAGAGCGGCTCTACCTTGCGGATACCGCAGCAGGCATGGCGTTTGTCCAGCGATTCCCGGAACGAGAACAGCCCCTCTGCCCGCTCCAGCGCTTCCACCGCCTCATGGCGAGGGAAATACCAGTCAATCTTTAACCGGTAACGTTCTACGAGGGCATCGGCCACTTCGTAGGTTTCCTCGTTCAACCGGCCGGTATCAAGGGCGAATACTCCAAGCTTAAGGCCAGCCTGATGAGCGATGTCAATGATGGCCACATCTTCCAGCGAGAAGGAGCAGGCCAGTGATACCGGGCCAGCGGCGGCTTCGATGCCTTCACACAGAATTTCCTGGGGAGTGGCGTTGGGTGCTGTTTCCGGAATGGAAGTGTTCATGCTAATTCCTCATAAATTACAGTTTAAGCCCGATCAGCGGCCAGATGAAGAAAACCGTGGCCAGGAACAACATCCAGGAGATCGCCATGATGAGCGCGCCGGGGAGGATGATATCGCGGCTGCTGAGATGCCCGGAGCCATAGACAATTGCCGTGGCCGGAGTCCCCATTGGCAGGCAGTACGCCAGCCCGGCAGGCAGAGCGATGGCCAGTGTCATAATCTTCGGGTCGATGCCAAGCCCCTGCGCCAGGCCGAGGCCGATCGGCATCAGGATCGCGACGACCGCCGCGTGACTGATGCACTCGGTCAGGATGATCGCGACAAACGAGATGACCGCGATGACCACGAACGGCCCCGGCGCAAAAGCGCCGAGCCCTTTTTTCACGATCCAGAGTGCCGCACCGGTCTTTTCAAGGGCACTGGCCAGGGCAATGGAGCCGCCGTACATCAGGATGATGCCCCAATTGACGTACTCTTCAATTTTTTCCCAGGAAACAACCCGGAAGGTAAACAGGGCTGCCGTAGCCAGCAGAGCGATGTTTGCCAGCCCCAGTTCCCTGCCGTAAATCATCCAGGCCCCGATGGTCAGGATCATGACAACTGCAGTAATGATCTCGTTGGCTCCCGGCTTGCCGATCTCAAGCCGTTTGCGGTTCAGTTGCCGCAGCCCCCCCTCGACATCGTCGATGTCGATCGGAAAGAAGCGCTCCAATATAAAAAAGCCGATCAGCAGGAGTGGAATGACAATCGTGATCGAGGCGAGTGTCCAGTCCGTGAACGAGAAGTCCAGCCCGCTGTTTTCACGCAGCATCTGCACAGCCAGCGGCGCTCTCGCACCCCCCAGAAACGTGGCAATACCACCGATGATGCAGCCCCAGGCAATCGACATGTACAGGAGGCGTGAATAGCTGCTTTTGCCCGCTTTGAGCGAGAGGCTGTCGGCAATCTCTGCAACCACCGGAAACAGCATGGCTGCCACGGCATGCTCGCTCATGCAGAACGAGAGGCCCGCCGCCAGCAGGTAGACAGTCAGCGCCAGCCGCCGGGGAGTTCTGCCGAAGCGGACCAGCATGGAACGGGCCAGGCGTGCCGACAGTCCGGTTCCGGTCATGGCGGCCGCAAGAATAAAGGCGCCGAGGATGAAAAACACCGCCTCGTTACCAAAGAGCGCGTAGGTCTGCTTGGCCGGCAGAATACCGGTCAGCGGCAGCATCACCATGGAGAGCAGAGCGGTCACCGCAATCGGCAGCAGACCCGATACCCACAATACAATCGTGACGCCGAAGAGTACCAGCGAGTGATAACCGGCTGGAGTGAGCCCGGTCGGCGGTGTCAGCTGAAACGCAACAACTGCCAGTAGTATCAAACCGGCCAGCAGCTGATAGCGCAGAGTGCGATCCATGACGATCTGCCAAATGGGGCGCGCATCTATTTTGAGCGGTTTGTCGAAGGAGATCGGTTCCATTTACAACCCCGCTGATTCGAAAGATGCTTCGGCACCGCGAGTACGCAGGTGGCGGCGCAGATCCGAGGTCGCCAGAATGCGGCGATCATCGAGTTTATTGATAACGTTGCGTAGATATCCGGCTGTATCAGCAAGAACAAAAGGTGTTGTCAGCTTCAGAAGAGGCATGATCGGCTTGAGCGGCACCCGATACCGGCGCCATTCAGCCGCAAGAAAACGGTAACTGCTGCCGACTTTCTCCTCGCCCCAATGGTCTCTTTTCCGGGTGAAATCAAGCAGAGGCACGACGCCGGAGCGAAGCAACTCTATAATTTTGTCATGTACCGCGTGCGGTGTGTCCTGCCCGGCGGGAATCGATGAAACAACCGACCAGCGCGCAAATGTTGTCGTTGCTGCTTTGAAAACGGCCGGTAGAGTGGATCTGTTATCACCGCCGGTATGATCGTTCTCAATTGAGGCATCCGGAATATCCAGCATATCCAATCCGGCCAGATAGACTCGCTCAATCTGTGATTCTGATGGGTGGTATCCGATCCGGCCAATCAATCGCATTGAAAAGTTACGCTTGATTTGACGAACCATCTCAAGATTCTGTTCAAATTTTCCTGATTCTCCAAAAGTGACATGGAACAGTTCGCTCGATTCCTGACAATAACTTTCGTACATTGTTTCAAGCGTGCTGTAGACTGGCAGGTTTGCGCCGATAAAAAAAACCCGACCTTCACGCCTCAGATCATCGCTATGCGCGATGTCATTGGCATTGATGCACAATCGGCTCAATTTATGTAAATCAATGGTAAAGTTCATGCGTTGTGCCTGTCCCGAGCGAGTTTTATCCGCACAATATATTTTCATATCTATAGTTTTTATAGATATTATAAATGAAGCTACGCCTCATTCAGCAAGCCGGCAAACCAACTTTCTGATTATTCAGGAGATATGTTGGCATATTGGCAAATCAAAGAAGAACTGTCAAGAACTATTTTACAATATCTATAGTTTTTATATACAATTTGGCTCCGATTTTCTCGCGTATACACCAATGCTGAGTAAAGGTTTTGTGATCATTGACGAATCGTGCCTGAGAGGCAGACTAATTTGTGGAGACAATCAAATCAGTCAAGCTTTCAAGTCCGACAGACCTCTAGATATTAATCACGCCACCCAGAGCAGGCAACTGAAGCGGCATAAAATTGACGACACCCCATTCGAGGATTGTGTTACAGGAGCATCCGGCAAGTTCGCGGGGTGGGTGCAGGCCGAGAAAACGAAGCACGTCAAGTAGCAGTGTTTGTTCTCTGCCGGCTACGCTGCCCAGTTGATGTGAAAGCAGGTTGTCCCGCTTATTCAGCTTTGAGCCATCGGGTCCAACGACCAGCGGGAGGTGACAGTACTCCGGCTGAGGAAAACCGAGAAGCTGCTGCAGATATATCTGACGAGGCGTTGATGAGAGCAGGTCATCACCGCGCACAACCTGATTCACCCCTGTCAGGTGATCATCCACAACGACCGCCAGTTGATAGGCAAATTCGCCGTCGCCCCCCCTCAGAATAAAATCACCGGAAACAACAGAAAGTGCCTGACATCTCCGCCCTGTACGCAGATCGGAGAAGCAGATTTCCTCATTCGGAACCCGTATCCTCCAGGAACGTATGCTCAAACCGGATTGCATGCCGACCCGGCAGGTCCCGGAATAGGGAATGCTTTCATCTTCAGGATGGGGAGCTGAGGCACTCCGGGCGATTTCCTTTCGTGAACAGCCGCAGGGATAGATCACTCCGGCATGTTGCAGAACTTCAAAAAAATGCTCGTATTCTTTCCGATGTCTGCTCTGACGCGCAACTCCGCCATCCCAGTGCAGACCGAACAACTCTAGCGTCCTCAGTATATCATCAGCCATTCCCGGCACCTGACGCGGGACGTCAAGATCGTCGAGCCGCAGCAGCCAGCGACCCCCGGCATGTTTCGCCATCAGATAGCTCCCGACTGCCGTCGCAAGTGAACCGGTATGCAACGCACCGGTTGGAGAAGGGGCAAACCGGCCGACAACATCGCGGTCAGGTTTCTTATTCACAGAAGGACTCGATGTCAGCCGAGAAATGAACAGCAATAATCGGTAACAACCGACATCTTCATCTGAAAAGCGCTGTTGGCAGGCACATTAAACGCTTCTCCGGCGACAACTTTCTTCCATGCATGTTCCCCTTTGATCTGCCACTTCAGCTCACCCGAAAGGATCTCCATGGTTTCAGCAACACCGGTGGTGAACTCATATTCACCCGGCTGCATGACTCCGAGTGTCTTTTTTGTACCGTCTGCAAATAAAACCGAGCGACTGGTTACCTGACCACCAAAATAAATGTTGGCCTTCTTGACAACGGTGACATTCTTAAATTCTGACATAGCATCCTCCCGGAAAATGTGGCGACTGTTTTTTTGAACCCCAAACGCAGGATATTAAAAAACCCGCCATTATTCAACAGCGGGTTTTTCGTATTACATGCAACGTTATCAACCTGTCAGTTGAACGTGCCTCGAATCAAACCGGCTTTCCACGCAACAGTAGTCTGCCCTGTCACAGGCGAAACCACCAGTTCAGGAATAATCGTTGGAAGTGCCATTTTTACGCGGCCATTTTCTACTTCTGCAAAGGCACGGGCAGTCTTTGCCAACCCAACTGCTGTGCCGAGCAGGACACCCGACGCAGCACCGTACGCAATATAATCAAAATGATCAGCCGGCTTCTTGGTGAAAACCATAAGCGCACCGCCGATAAGTCCACCAATTGCCGCTCCGTAAAATGCGTCCGTAAAAACTTCCCTGAGTGTATCATCGGCGGCAAACGCCGAAGATGTCGTTGACAAAAGAGCTGCCAGCGTTATTACGGCAATAAACCTACGTACCTGTTTCATAGAGTATCATCTCCGTCTTGTTATTTTAATGCAAACTTGACGACAAATTATCACACAGCAATACTTGCCGTCAAGTCTGTTTTTTATAACCATCTATTTTTATTATTTAATTTGTTTTTCTGCCCGGATTAAAGAGAGTACTACAGCTTCTTCCTCATCCCGACTACTCACCTCACCATCGAGTCGGGCCTGTATCAAGCGATCCTTTATTCGCTTAAACAGCGGTCCTGGTTCCATACCAAGTCCGCGAAGGGCATCACCATCCAGCAGTGGAACAACAGCGCGCAACTTTGTCAGATAAAGTGAAATGAAGCGCCTGACCTGTTCGTTGCTGGCCCGTGCCGCCATGTACAACAACATCTCAAGTGTGAAGCCGCCAAACCAGGCGTACAGCTGGCTGTTACGTATTCCAGCGGCTGACTTCATATGTCGTTTGATCGAATTCAGCGTTGTGAATACCAGGCGGCGCAGACTGTTGAGCCGTGAAGCAAGCCGTCCGGGAATTGCCAGCCGGTCGCACGCATCCCGGAACTCGTCAGACTTAAGTTCATCGCACAAAGCCATAAGATATACCTGCCAGACTTCACAACGGTCCTCCAAGTAGAGCAGACGAAACCAGGCCATGACCTGTCCCGTTTCCCGAAGGACCCTCTCAGTAGCCGGCATCAACCTGAGAGCGGGATGAATATACGGAAGAAGTCCCAGAGAAGACATGCGGCCGATGGCTGAAGACGGCTCTTTTTCATTCATAATTTGAACCAGTTCACTCAGCAGGCGTTCTCCCCCGAGTTTGCAAAGGAGATTCATCCGTACCGCGCTGCGCATCAGATTTTCGGTATGCGGAGCAATTTTAAAGCCGAGGCGCTGTTCAAAACGGATTGCCCGGAATACACGGGTCGGATCCTCGACAAACGACAGATTATGCAGCACCCGGACAACCCGTTCCCGAATATCCTGCTGTCCTCCGAAATAATCCGTAAGTTGACCAAAGCGGTCACTGTTGATGCAAAGCGCCAGGGTGTTGACGGTAAAATCACGCCGGTACAGGTCTTGACGGAGCGAAGCCCGCTCGACAATCGGCAGGGCGCCGGGGGATTCGTAATATTCCAGACGGGTACTAGCAACGTCAATCTTGCGGCCGTAGTGCAGAATCAGCACCGCAGTCCCAAATTTCCGGTGGCTGCGCACCCTCGCGCCATACTGTTCCGCAAAGCATTCCGCAAAGAATACGCCGTCTCCTTCCACCGTTACATCAATATCGAGATTATCTATCCCAAGCAGCAGGTCGCGCACAAAACCGCCTACCGCATAGACAGACATTCCGAGTCTTTCACCAACTGCACCCAGTCTGTGCAGAATCTCACGGATGTCCGCCGAAAATCGCTTTCCAAGCAGTCCAGCTACCGAACGGGTTCGAGTCGGAGTTTCCAGAGATTCAAGGTCATAGAACGCTCCACTCTCACCGCGATGTCCGCCGTGAATATAACGCATCAAGTCGGTCCGGGTCACCGCCCCGACCAGATTCGCTCCTTCAAAAACCGGCACGAAACGGCGATTGCCGGTGACCATATACGACTGAATTTCTGTCAGGGGAGTATTGGGAGAGGCCGACAGGTACTCCGTATGCATGAAGTCTGTTACCGGTGATGCGCCAAGCGAGTGGTGCAACGCCTTCTCGACTGTTTTGCGCGAGATGACTCCGACCATCCTCTCTCCGGCCATCACCGGCATGGCATTGCAGTTATATCGAGTCAGAAACTCGCGGGCACCGTCAATATCAATCGAGGCGGGCATGGTTTTAACCGGTGTTGACATGACCCCCCCTGCAATCGCCTCTCCCTTGACCGAGAGCTGTAGCAGGCCATCAAGTCGGGCCAGCACCTCTTTGAGCGGTTGGTTATGCACAACCGCTGAAGCAGCGGTCGCATGGCCGCCCCCCTGGAAACTCTTCATTATTTCCCCGGCATCGATTTCGGGGATATGGCTGCGTGCGACCAAGTAGACATGATCTTCCATTGCGACTGCCACGAACAGTGCATCCATATTCTCCATGTCCCGCATCAGATGCGCCAGAGAGGCAATATCGCCGATATAATGATCACAGGTCGCGTAGGCAATCGAGATGACGACTTCATTCACTGAACTCGTTTTAAGAGTCGACAGCAGCTGTTTCAAAAGACCCATCTGTGCCCGGGTCAACTCCGGTGTCAACGCTTCGCTAACAATAGAAAGCTGTGCCCCAAGCCCCAGCAGCCACCCTGCAACCCGGTAATCGTCAGGTGTTGCCGATGCAAACAACAGGCGACCAGTATCCTCGTGAATACCGAGCATAATGAGAGTCGCCTCTTCAGCGGTCAGTGAAACGCCCTGTTCTATCAGCATCGATGCCAGAATGGTAGAGGCGGAACCGGACGCGCCAATAATCCCGCCGGTCGGGAGAATGCTTTCGTCCGTCACCGGATGATGATCATAGATGTGGATTTCCAATCCGGGACGATCCAGTATCTCGGCAAAACGTCCGATACGGGCGGCATGCTGGCAATCAACGATGATGAGGCGGGTGACTGCACCAAGATCAATATCTTTGGCGCGGGTGAAACACGGGAGGTATTCCGGGTGGCGTACGCTGAAATCGCGCACCCCTTTCTCTTTTGATCCGGGGTAAGACAGAAGAGCTCCGGGATAAAGCCTCAGCGCCGCCGTCATGGCACCAAGGCAGTCAAAATCGGCATTCGTATGGGTAGTGATAACGTCCATGATCACCTGAAGAATTTTACCGGGAACCGGAGGGTTGAATCTGGTATCGTCTGCTATGCAGCCAGTCGCATCGGCTCTATGGCAAGGATGCGTTCGTTCAGACGCATACGGGTTTCCTCAAGATCATAATCCACCTGAAGGCCCATCCAGATAGGTATCGCTGGTGCCGAAAAAACGAGCCAGGCGTAAAGCGGTATCAGCGGATATCGATCGTTCCCCGGCGCAGATCTGGCCAATGCGCATTGCAGGCACGCCGATTGCTTTAGAAAGTGCATAGCGAGACGACACCCCGCCAAACTATTTCAGTCTCTTTGTCGAGGATCGTTCGAATCATAATGCTGTGATATATCGTTACGCGATATTATACAACCGGAATTTGGTTTGATGATCTGCTACCCGCAAAAACCCTGCCAAATCGGGAGATGTCTCTCTTTTTCCTATGCAGTCGTTCATTTTGTGCCCAAGAAGGCATTATTCAAAATATATTCCCAGCTACTTTGCCAAAATTTGCTCCGTCCAAGAAAATCCTCTTCCAAATGCTTTCCGAATATCCAGCTTATTGCTCCACACATCTGCATCAAGATTAACGTTGCACAACGGTATGCTGTCACGCCCGCAGTCAAATTTTCAGAAACGTCATTGATGAGATTGGCATTCGGAATAGAAGTATTTTTTTATCATACGCGCTGCCATTTTTTCTGTGGTGTTTCCAATATAGTGAAATCCGGGAGGCTCGGGTTCTGCGCCTTTTTTGCTCTTTTCGGAAGCAGGGAGTGCAATTTTAACTCAATATATGCAAAAATAGTGTACAGATATTTCCATAAAAATCAGAAAATGTGGTATATCGACTCACCAATGCACAATATACAATCAGCAAGCTGCCCTATATTATGGCAACAGTGATTATTAGTTCAGCACATACTTGGTTTTTAGTTTGCTGCGTCTACGATTTAATTAGCCTGAAACCGCGCCAATGCTGTTTAGTTTGGCAGTCCAAGTAATCCATCCTTTAAAAACAAAAATATAGAATATAAAAATGAAGTCACTTCAAGAAAGGTTCAGGGAAATTATCATGAAAAAGGGTCCTAAGTTTGCTCTTCTGCTTACCACATTGCTGCTCGCCGCTGGCGGCGCGGCGTATGCTTCTGAAATGCCAGGTACCAGCCTTGCGTCCCTGACCGATGTACAGAAGTACGAACGGGCTATTCACATTATGGCTATGCTGCTCGTCGGATTCGGATTTCTGATGGTCTTCGTCAGAAAATATGGCCGTTCTGCCCTGACAGCCACTTATCTGCTGGTAAGCGTTTCGCTTCCATTATACTTTCTGAAAGAGAGTTTCTTCAGCGTTGGTGGTTCTGCAGAAGGGGTAATTGATAAACTTATACTGGCCGAATTCGCCGCCGCCAGTCTGCTGATATGCGCCGGCGCCGTACTGGGTCGTATGAAGATGCAGCAGTACCTACTGTTGGCTATTCTCTTTGTCCCTTTTTATGCCTTGAATGAATGGATTGTCCTTAATGGCGGTTTGGGTCTGGTCGCTGGAAAGTTCGTGGACACCGGCGGTTCAATCGTGATTCACGCCTTTGGCGCCATATTCGGTCTGGCAGTGGCCGCCTCCATGACAACTCTCAAGGAATATGAAACTCCCATCGAGAGTGATGATACAAGTGACAGATACTCACTGCTTGGCAGCATGGTTCTCTGGGTATTCTGGCCCAGTTTCTGTGCGGCGCTGGTTGCCCCCGCCGACGTGCCGAGGACAGCCGTCAACGTTATTCTGGCGTTGTGCGGCTCAACGCTTGCCACCTACTTTGCATCAATCAAACTGAGGGGGAAAATTTCGGCGGCGGATATCGCAAACGCCACCCTTGCCGGAGGTGTAGCCATCGGCTCCACCTGTGACATGGCTATTCCAGGTGCGGCCTTTGGCATCGGCATACTTGCCGGAATCGTCTCGACCTTCGGCTTTGCCGTAATTCAAGGCAAGCTTACAGATATGACAAAAAATGTTGATACCTGCGGCGTGCTCTATCTTCATGGCTTGCCGGGACTGGTCGGCGGAATTGTGGCTCTTTTCGTAGTTACTGGAACCAGTTTAGGCACACAGATAGCCGGTATTCTGATAACAGTCGTAATGGCTGCCGGAACCGGACTTATCAGTGGAAAGGTGATTGCGGTTATGGGCAGAAGAATGGAACCATACACAGATGCTGAAGAGTTTGAGGGTGAAGAAGAGACGGTAGATGTTGAGGATTCTCTGGTTGCTATAGCGGTGTTGGCAGAGGAAGAAACTTGACAATTTAATCCCTTCAGGCAGTTTTGCAGCACGAACGCCCCCGGTGAAAATTTCATCGGGGGTGTTTACGCATCTGATATCGAGGGATAATACAGATTATTATGCCTCGTCAAGCTTAATAGCGTTATATCCCTAAAATATCCGTGATTCAGATTCTGCTTAGGCACTCCAGTTTGAAAACAACCATGATCTATACACACTGCGTACCGGTCCGGACGGTGAAAAACCGAGAAGTCCTCTGGATTTCTGACCATGTGGCATGCCGGGATTACTCCACTGCCCGCATGTCCTGCAGCAATTCATACAACTCTGTCATCGGCAGGCCTATCACATTGGTGTATGACCCGTTGATCGAGCGGACAAAATGAACCGCCCCCCCCTGAATCGCATACGCTCCGGCTTTGTCCATCGGACAACCGGTCGCTATATATGCAGCGATCTCATGCTTTTCCAGTTTTTTGAAGGTTACTTCCGTGCAGACGCTCCGGCTGATATGGATGCCGAGGGTTGAGTCATACACAGTGAAGCCGGTAATCACTTCGTGATTCCGTCCAGACAGGCTGGTCAGCATCCTCATCGCATCGGCTGCATCAACCGGTTTACCGAGAATCGTTCCATCCAGAACAACAATTGTGTCGGCTCCGACGAAGAAACGGCCATTCGTTTTCACTGCGACCGCATCAGCTTTTTCATGTGAGAGACGCATGACATGATTGGCGGGCAGTTCTCCCGGCAGAACGTCCTCACAGATATCAGCGGGTACGACACCGAATGTAATGCCGGCCAGTGCCATCAGCTCTGTGCGGCGGGGTGATGCGGATGCCAGAATAATGGTGCCATTTGTCATATAAGTTTTCCTACCAGGGAAACATTTTACCTGGATTTAATATGTTTTTCGGGTCAAGAGCAGCTTTGATTGCCTTCATGGCCGCAATTTGATGCGGGGAGAGTTCCAGCTCAATATAGGGCGCCTTGGAGAGCCCGACCCCGTGTTCGCCTGACATCGTCCCGTTCAGATCGAGTGCGGCCTGGAACACATCGCGAATCGCCTCATGTGCCTTTTCATCCATGCCGGGCACCGCCTTGTCGACCATGATATTGACATGAATATTGCCGTCGCCGGCATGGCCGAAGTTGACAATCGGAATGTCATATTTTGCCTGAATTTTCTCGATAGTGCGGATGATGTCGGGCACTTTGCTGCGCGGCACCACAACATCTTCGTTATACTTGGTGGGATTGATGTCCCGCAGTGACGGCGAAACCAGCCGCCGCACCCGCCACAGTTCTTCCGATTCGGCCGCGTCTTTGGCGGCGCGGAACTGCACCAGTCCCAGCGGCTTGATCAGCTCATAGATCTGTGCCGCCTGCTTCTCAATCAGATCCCGGTCGCCGTCCACCTCGATCAGCAGCACCGCCCGTCCTTCAGGCGGGATTCCCAGATTGAAGCGCCGCTCGACACATTGCAGGGTTGCATAGTCCATGAATTCGAGCGTTGTCGGTATAATCTTGTTGCCGATTATCGTCGAGACCGCCTTGGCGGCGCCGTCGATCGAATCGAAGATCGTCAGCATGGTCTTCTTTGCGTCCGGAAACGGCAGAATCTTGAAGATAATCTTCGTTATGACTCCCAGTGTGCCTTCGCTGCCGCAGAGGAGACGGGTCATGTCGTAACCGACCACCGCCTTGTAGGTTTCACCGCCGGTGCGGATGATCTCGCCGGTCGGCAGCACTACTTCGAGACCCATAACGAAGTCGCGGGTGACTCCGTACTTGACGCACCGCGGCCCTCCGGCATTTTCGGCGACGTTCCCGCCCAGTGTTGAAAACTTGAGAGAAGCCGGATCAGGGGGGTAGAAGAAACCGAGTTTTTCGACAGCTATCTGAAATTGCTCCGTCACCACTCCCGGTTCAACTTCGGCAATGAGATTTTCAGTGTCGATCCGCAAGATGCGGTTCATGAGGGTCGTCACCAGCACAACCCCACCGCCTTTGGGCAGGGAACCTCCGGTAAAGCCGCTGCCGGCACCGCGCGGAAAGACCGGAAAGCCCTCACGGTTTGCCAGTTTAAGGACTGCCGATACCTCTTCGGCATTTGCCGGATGAACAACCGCATCCGGCAGAAACTCCATCTGGGTGGCGTCATAGCCGTAGCAGATCATGTCCTGTTTGCTGGTTGTAATATTTTCGGAGCCGACAATTGAAGTCAGTTCTTTGATTAGAAGTGCTGCGAGCATGGGTGCTCCTTTTTCAGAATTAGTGGCTCAACTTGGCGCTTGCCAGGCGATTGAGGCTCACACCGGCTTCGAGGGCTTCAATTGATAACTGGCGATGAACATCAGGAGGAACACGAATCATAAACTTACCGCTAAAGTGCTTGGTGGCAAGTGGTTCAGGAACCGGTTCGCCGTTTTTAAGCATATCCGCAGTGACTTCGTGAACAAGCGCGCTGACACCCTTAAGAGCCGCTTCCGAGGTTTGTGCAAGCCAGCTAAGGCTCGGGAATTCAGCACAAAGCCCAATATATTCGGTATCCTCTTCCGACCATGTGACGCGATAGGTGTACTTGTCGCGATTATCGTTTTGCTGTGCCATTTTCGATCTCCATTCGTTCGATAGCTTTGAGTACCTGTTTGACCTGATATGTTTTTGACGCACCTTTGTTATTTTGAATATTTACCCGTGGATCACCAACCCATGGAGTTTTATACACCCGGTGACTTCCATGTGCCTGCCGGGCATTGCCAAAGTAATGATCGCATACTCTGCACAGTTCGGTGAAGCGGGCTCCTGCCGGATTATTTCGCATGGCTTGAAGTATGTCGGCAATTGTAGACATACAGGAATAGTATCAATATTGATATTGCGTGTCAAGAGTGAGTAACTGTCTTGTAAAATCTCTGTTGCCAGCGGAAGCGAAACCATTTATTCTGAACGCCAGTAGCGACAAATACCCAATTGGAGGTTTACACGAATGAAGTGTCTCAGCAAAATTGTAGTGTCAGTATTTATGTCAACGTTGTTTGCATTTCCCGCTTTTTCTGCACAGGATGGAAAAACGGTGACAACCGCATCCGGACTCAAATATGTTGATGTCGTCGTCGGCAAGGGAGCATCACCGACCGCGGGGAAAACGGTCAAAGTTCATTACACCGGGACACTTGAAAACGGCAAGAAATTTGACAGTTCCGTTGATCGCAAGGAGCCGTTTTCATTTACAATCGGTGTCGGCCAGGTTATTCAGGGATGGGATGAAGGTGTTATGACGATGAAGGTCGGCGGCAAGCGCAAGCTGATTATCCCCGCCAAGCTCGGTTACGGTGCACGGGGAGCCGGCGGAGTCATTCCTCCGAATGCCACCCTGCTGTTTGATGTGGAACTGCTTGACGTCGGGAAGTAAATTTTTGTACATCCGCTTATTACAAGACAGCCCGCACGTGCGGGCTGTTTTTTTACGCACCGGAGCATCTGATGACGAATCTGATTTCTGCTGAAGGGCTGAAAAAACTGTGTGAAGAGTATGACTACCTCTGGAAGGTGGAGCGGCCCAAAGTTGTTCGGGGGGTTTCCGATGCCGCAGCGGAGGGAGATCGTTCGGAGAATGCCGAATACATTTACGGTAAAAAACGGCTGCGCGAGATTGACCGCAAACTGAAACATCTCGGTTCGCGCCTGAAAGTATTGAAAGTGGCAACTGTTCCGATGAATCCAAAGCAGATTACTTTCGGCTGCTGGGTGACCTACGAAGAAGATGGGGGCGATGAGCGCTGCTACCAGCTGGTCGGGCCGGATGAAATAGATGTCACCATTGGCAGAATCAGCATGGATTCACCGGTCGGTCAGGCGCTGCTGCACAAAAAACTTGATGATGAAGTAATCGTCCGTAAACCGGGAGGAGAGATGACGGTGTATATAACCGGAATAAGTTCGACCAGGCCGGAATAGCTGCATCTTCCTCCTCAAGTTAGAAGTCCCTCGAGGTTTAGCCTCGAGGGACTTCTTTTATTCCTGCTCGTAACTGACAACCACCGCTTCATAGTGAGCTGTAAGGCCAACCGCTGTCCGGGCCTCTGCCGCAGCATACCCGGCAATGATCGCATCTCTCATGGAATCAGGAATGACGCGTTCAGCAAGAGGATAAAGAATGTCATCCTCTTTTTCGATATGTTCCCGCAACAAGGCTGCATACGCCAGAGCGTTTTCGGCGATGACCTCCCCGCGGCCGGCTTCTCCGCCCAGAGCATCATGGACAGCATTCTCCATGGCTTTGACGAAAGCGCGTCCCTGGTCATGTTCCATCAGCATGGCTGCAATCGGGCTGTTCTCTCTTGGCATACCGTTTTTTATCAGCGCCTCGAAAAGGATGTCCTCCTCCTTGGCGTGGTGGAAACGATCGGAGTAGGTGCGGATGAAATCGATGCCATCAAGATAAAACTGCCAGTTGGTATACTCTCCTTCTGCTGTTCGAGGAGCATTCCGCTCCAGCAGGGCGATCATCCGGAGGATCAGGCGGTGCTCGTTGACGAGTGCCTGGGTTATATTCTTCTTTTGGTCAAAATGCTCATTCATCAGACTCTCCGTTCTCCGTTGATGCCGATAACGAGACTTTCCAGCGGAATGTCCTTGCCGCTCTTCTGGAGCGCTTCCCGTACCATGATATCCAAACCGCGACAGCAGGGAACTTCCATAATGGCGCAGGTGATGCTTTTGATGTCATTGACGCTGAAGATATGGGCCAGCTTGTCCACGTAGGCGGTGGTGTCATCCAGTTTGGGGCAGGCAATGGCCAGCGCTTTCCCTTTGAGCAGGTCCTGATGCGTGCTTCCCATGGCAAAAGCCACGCAGTCGGCGCAGATCAGAATATCCGCATTCTGGAAATAGGGGGCGGTCGGTGGTACCAGGTGGAGTTGTACCGGCCACTGGCGGAGCTCCGAGGGGGCCTTTCCCGATGGTGTGCAGGTTTTTTCCGGTCGTTCAATTACTTTTGCCATACTGCCTGAGCAGCCGCATCCTAAATTTCCCATGATTCATTCTCCTTTTTGTGTCAGATAGGTATTAATTTCCTCTTCGATGTTTGCTTCGTCATCCTTGGACAATCCATGGATCGAAACGACGTCTTTCAGTAGACAGATGCCGACTTTACAGGTAACACAGCCGATCTCGAACCGGTTCAGTATGTCGCCGATTTCCGGATAGGACACCATCACATCCTGAATGGCCCAGTCGCCAAGGTTGTTTTTGAATTCCATTGCTACACCTCCTTGCGTATGATGTTTCCACCATACCGACTTCATTCGATAATTATTATGACGTGGGTCAAGTTTTAGAGTATTTCGGGATTTGTCGTAGTTTTATTGATTTACTGTAGTGGGGAGGTGAATCTGAGAGAAACAAGGTGTCTGCTTTTGCGAAGCAATTGTACCTAGATGGATGAAACTATTCGGCGTCCTGCAATCTCCGCAGCAGTTCGAGTTGACTGGGGATCGTATCAGGCACAAGCTGTCCTGACTGCTCCAACAACGGCACTACCGCTTCTTCAGGTTCAATCCGGGGATAGACTTTGTCACTCAGTTCGTGAATGAGCCGCATAGTGCGGAAGGCGTCAAACCAGCCGTGGAAGGCCGCCATCAGGGCTGTGCTCCCGCGATTGTTTTTCTTCATATTAGACCATGAAACCGCAAAACCGGCCTGCATCAGAAAGTCGTGCAGAACCGGTGAAATCCGGATGGAACGACTCAGCAGTGAAGCGGCGTCTGCCTCGATATTCACTGCGACACACGCCAGCCAATCCTTTACAATCGAAAACACAACCGGCTGATAAAAGAGCAGTCGCTGTTCCCCGTCGGTCAGCATGTCCCCCACAGAACGCCCGGTCCCGAACGGGACCCGGTGAGAAGCACGCGGGGATGGGTGCACGACGGTTCCGGATACCTGTGCAACACCCGATGTTTTATGCACCTGCTGCAGAAAATAGAAATCTTCTCCGGCCAGCCGATGATTCATGCCGCCGGATGCAGCATACGCTGAAGCCCGGCAGGCCATAGCGCTTCCCACGGTATGGAAGGCATAGGGTGAGCCAGCCTGTGTGAGTCCCAGCACATAGAGTCGCAAAAAAAGTTCATAGCGATCAATGACTGACTGCCCCGCCGGATCAGCAGCCGGGTGGTGGCGATAGGGGATTACGGCGCCACCTGAGGATGAACCGGCAAAATGACAGGTGATGGCAGAAAGATAGTCGGGTTGCACCAAAGTATCGGCGTCAAGGCAGATCAGAAGCGGGTCAGAATCTCGGTAATCAAGAAGCGGCAGTGCGCAGTCGAGACCGATCTTGCGTGCCAGGCCGACGCCCTGCTTGGGGGGGAGCTCTTTGTCGGGTGAGGCCGCATCGATCCAAGACAGATTTTTCAAACCATACTGCTGCTTCCAGAGCGGCAGGGTATTCAGTGTATGTATGTTGTCGTTCGTTTCCGCTGAGGAGGCATCGATGCGTTGATTGACAACGATCAGGATCAGAAAGCGCTCCAGCAATCCGGATGGATTACGGGAGAGTGACTCCAGAGTCCGCGGAAGACTGGCAGTTTCAGCCAGGGAAGGAATGACTATTGCGCCTGAGAATCTGGAGGAGACGTTTTCGTTAATTTTCCAGAGTGAGCTAGCGCCCCGTTTGTTCAGATAGGCGGCTATGTTCCTGGGGAGGAACGTATCGGTCGGAACAATGTTCGACAAGTCAGTACTCACGCAACGACGCAACGACGCAACGAAAGGCTTTTAACCGATGAGTAATACAGGGTTTTAAGCGTTGCGTCGTTGCGTCGCTGCGTGAAATCGAATGTTTTGGTTCTAATAATTACGGGCAATTATTATTCCGTTCCCCAGCGCGTATAGAGATCGTTCTCGACTCCGAGTTGATCCAGCACTTTTCCCACGACAAAATCAACCAGATCCAGCACTGTTTCCGGTCTGCCGTAGAAGCCCGGCATCGCCGGTATAATCCGTGCTCCGGCGCGGGAAAGTTTCAGCATATTTTCAAGGTGGATATCGGAAAGCGGTGTCTCCCGGGGGACCAACAGCAGCGGTCGCCGCTCCTTCAGCATGACATCGGCACTCCGTTCGATCAGGTTGCCGGAAATCCCGCAGGCAACCCGTGCCAGCGTTCCCATGCTGCATGGAGAGACTACCATTGCATCGGGAGCGGATGAGCCGCTGGCTGCAGCGCAGAACAGGTCATCAGGATGCACCAGAGTGATGCCGGAAGTGATTTCAAGATGAGCATAGAGACGATGCAGCGCTTTATCCAGATCGCCGGAGAGGTCAAGGCCGGTTTCTTCCCTGCAGACTGCAGTGCCGCTGCAGCTGGCACTGAACGTGACCTTAAAACCTTTCAGACAAAGCTGTTCAGCAAGGCGGAGCCCATACATTGAACCTGAAGCGCCGGTTAGTGCGACAAAAATGTGCCTCTGTTTCATGTGTCACCTCGTCAGAACATCAGCTGCCGTAAAAAGTAACAGGGCAACACTGATGTATCCGTTCATGTTGAAAAACGCCGCGTCCAGCTTGCTCAGATCGCCGTTACGCAGCAGCCAGTGTTCGTAAATCAGCATTGCTGTCGAAACAAGTATGCCACATAAAAAAAATGCCCCAAGTTGCATGAAATTGTACAGAGTGAAAAGCAGAGAGACCATAATCGTGTGAAAAATACGGGCCGTTCGTATTGAGCCAGTAACGCCGAGCAGAACCGGTATGGAATGCAGGCTTGCAGAACGGTCAAATTCCAGATCCTGAAGTGCATACAGGATGTCAAAACCGGCAACCCAGAACAGTACCACCCCTCCCAGAACCAGTGCCGGTGGATCAATCGTACCGCGAATTGCCACCCAGGCACCTATTGGCGCTGCTGCCAGACAGACTCCGAGTACTACATGGGCCAGCGCGGTGAAACGCTTACAGTACGAGTAGAGCAGCAGAAAAAACAGAGCAATCGGCGAGAGCATGAGGCAGAGAGGATTAAGCATCTGTGCAGAAATCAGCATCAGGGCGGTCGCCGCAACGATGAAGAACAGTGTCAGGCCCTTGCTGATGAGGCCTGCCGGGATGGCTCTGGCTGCGGTTCGGGGGTTGCGCGCGTCTATTCCGGCGTCGATCAACCGGTTCATTGCCATGGCTGCCGTGCGGGCACCGACCATCGCAAGGATAATCCAGAGAGCCTGGTGGATAGTGGGAAGTCCTCCTGCTGCCAACAGAGCCCCGGTCAGGGCGAACGGGAGTGCAAAGATCGTATGGGAAAACTTGATCATCTCCAGAAATATTTTTATTTTTGTGGTGATGTCGGCCATCGTTACCGGTACTCCTTGAAAATGCGCATAATATCGGCCGAAGCCCGGTCCATTTCACTGTTTATCAAGGTAAGATCAAACATTCCGGGATATTCTTCGTAAGGGTAATGTTTATACATGGTTCCTACCTGGCCTTCTTTATTGAAGGCATATGAGGTCCGGATTTCAAAATTGTAGTGAGAGATGTGTGCCGTGACAGCCCCGTTAATCATCTGCACCTCAATCCGTAACTGGGTGTAGTACTTCCTCCCTCCCGCCGGCTGTCCGAAGCCGGTTTCGGTTGTGAAATGATACGGAGCTGTTATGAGGATTGTTCCGCTGCTGTCAGTTTCAAGGATACGGCACTTCCATGTGTCCTCAAGGAGAGTACGGATCTTTCTCACAACATCCTGCGGTCGTCCCGGCAGGGTTATGATTCGGGCGGCAATCGGTTCTGCATCGGCCCGCATATGATAACAGGCCGGAAGCAGAGCAAACATAAGGGCGAGAAATAGCCAAAGTCTGTTACGCAACGGTGTACTCCTGCCAACGACGTGCGATGAGTGCTGCGGATTCGGCAGAAAGAGTCACCATAGACCGCGGCAAACGACAACCGGTAGCATCGATTGCAACCCGGTCGGTGCCACTGTCAAGGATAATGTCATTGGTAGCGTCTGCCACGTTGATGTATCTCCAGGCTGCCCGTGACAGCTTGATCGCTTCAGAGTCCGCAGAGACGAACAGCAGAATCCGTGCCGATGCGAACCACGGCAGTGCCCACAGTAGCGGTGCAATATTCCGTACCATGCCAGGTTGAGGATTTTCAAGGGAAATGATGGCGCTTTGATGGAAAACCCACTCAAAAGGGAAGCTGATATCTATGACCGCCGGAACCATCTTCTGCAGAAGCGCAAGCAGCAACCGCTCCCATGCCTGTGCCATCCAGCAGTCCTCCATCGGAGGCGGGCCGACAACAGTTGCAGGAATGATAGCGTCCTGGCGGTGGCAGATGGACGTGATTCGAATCAGAGAAGCCGGGGCAGCCGGGGAATAGAATCCGGTGTGATTGCCAAAGGGGCCCTCGGTAACTGATTCACCCGGTTCAACGTACCCCTCGATGACAACCTCTCCTCCGTGCGGCACCCGCAGTGAGACAGTCAAGCAGGGGATAGTTGCAAGCGGAGCTCCGCGCAGAAAGCCGGCAAAGGTCATTTCGTCAAGATCACCTGGCAGGGGGAACATTGCGCTGAAAAGAGTTGCCGGATCTCCACCAAGAACAATCGCCACCGGCATAGCTTTTCCTGCACGCCGGTACAGTTCGGCGTGCTGTGCCGCACCGCTGCCTGTTTTCCACTGAATAGCAGCTTCACGTTCACCGCGGAGCTGTACCCGGTACACTCCGCAATTATGGGTGCCACCATCCGGGTCGGCGGTAAAAACCTGAGGCAGGGTGATGTAGCGTGCATGGCCGTCAGCTGCACCATCGCCCGACCAGCTCTGCAGAAAAGGAAAACGAGTAAGATCCGGAGGTGTCATCCGGATCATGGCAGAATCAGGTTCCGTAGCAGGATACGGGGCAAAGCGGTTGAATTCAGGCAGAGCTTCAATCTGACGGTCGAGTGCCGTGATGTCAATCTCTGGTATCTGGTCAAGCAGAGCGCTGAGTCGGTCGGTTAACACGCTGAGGTTATTGACGCCAAGTGCCCGGCAAACCCGATCCTGCGATCCAAACAGATTGGTGACAACCGGAAAACAACTGTCAGCAGGTTGTTCAAAGAGCAGCGCATTCCCCCCCTGAGGTTGTTTGCAGACCCGATCGGTAATGGCTGCTATCTCCAGGAGAGGGTCGACAGATACCGAAATGCGGGAAAGCTCTCCGATGACTTCAAGCTGAGAGATGAATTGGAGGAGTGGAGATGTGGCCATGAATTATTTGAAGCGGTTGCGATAATACTCGATGCCCCGGCGCCGCATAATAGCCAGGTGATAGAGTTCGTCGTACTTATGGGCGGCGTTCTCCCAGGTGAAGCGCTTCTTCATGCCGTTTTTACGAAGTGCGGCCAGTCCTTTGGGGTTATTGAAAAACGTCCAGGCGGCCCAGCCGATTGTGTCGAACAGTGCCGTTGCGCTGTGATTCCAGAATTTGAATCCATCGCCGGTCATGACGGCTTCGTTGAAGTTTTCGACACTGTCATCGAGTCCTCCGGTGGCGCGAACGATTGGAGGAGTGCCATAAGCAAGTGAATACATCTGATTCAGTCCGCATGGCTCAAAGGCGGACGGCATGACAAAAAAATCTGCTCCGGCTTCAACCTTATGGGCCAGCGCTTCGTTGTAACCGATATAGCAGGCAAATTTTTCAGGATAGAGAGCGGCGATGTCACCGAAATAGAAATGCGCCCACGGTTCACCGTTGCCGACTACAACAAACTGGCAATCCATTTCCATGATGCGGTGAATGGCCTCGGCCAGGATATCGGTGCCTTTCTGTTTAACCATGCGGGAAACAATTCCGAACAGCGGCACATCGTCCCGTTGCGGCAGTCCCATTGCCGACTGAAGATCACGTTTGCAGGCGGCTTTCCCTTTCTTTACCGTGCGAACCGTGTAATTGGCAGCGATGAACGGGTCAACTGCCGGGTCCCACTCCTCATAATCAACCCCATTCAGGATGCCGCTCAAATCAGCTGAGCGATCCCGTATTGTCCCTTCCAGTCCCCAGCCGAATGCTGCGGTCTGAATTTCCCGGGAATACTCTTCACTGACAGTATTGAGCAGGGTTGCGTGATAGATGCCCCCTTTCAACAGGTTGACCTGATCATCCATTTCCAGCTCAAGGTAATTGAAATGCTTCCAGCCGATTCCGAGGACATCCATAAGTCCGGGGTAAAAGTTCCCCTGATGCTGCATGTTGTGCAGCGTGAGCAGTGAAGCGGCATTTCCGACGAAACGATCATGCAGATAAGAGGTGTTCAGTAGAACCGGAATGACACCGGTGTGCCAGTCGTGGGCATGGATCACATCCGGAGAAAAGTTGAGCATCTTGCAGAGTTCTAACGTGGCTTTTGAGAGGAAGACAAAACGGTTGTCGTTATCGAGATAGCCTTCGCCGCCCTGCTGATAGAGTCCCGCGCGACCATAATATGCTTCGTGCTCCAGAAAGTAGACCGGCACGTCGCTTCCGGGCAGACGTCCCTCCCGGACTCCGCAGTATTGATGACCAATGATTCCCATCGGAACAACCAGTGTTCCCGGTAACAGTTTCAATCCATATTTTTCCGGTTTAATGCTGTAGTAACGTGGTAAGACAATCCGCACATCATGGCCCAGGCGGGCAAGATATTTCGGCAGGGCGCTCACTACGTCACCGAGTCCCCCTTCTTTGGCGAAGGGGGCGGCTTCTGAGGCGGAGAAGAGTATTGAGAGAGGGGTGAATGATTTCGTGGTCTTGGATGCGGACATATTATTTCGGCACGCTCTCCCAGTCTTTGAGAAACTTTTCGATACCGGCATCGGTCAGCGGATGTTTGGCCAGCTGAATCATAACCGAGTACGGAATTGTTGCAATATCGGCACCGATCAGGGCTGAGTCCAGGACATGAATCGGGTTGCGGACGCTGGCTACGATAATTTCGGCCATATAGCCATAGTTGTCAAAAATGGTACGAATATCTTCGATGATACCCATGCCGTCCTGGGAAATGTCGTCAAGGCGGCCAACGAACGGCGATACATAGGTCGCGCCCGCTTTGGCTGCCAATAGCGCCTGCATTGCGGTAAAAATAAGGGTTACGTTGGTTTTGATGCCTTTATCGGTGAGTGCTTTGCAGGCTTTAAGCCCTTCCGGAGTCATCGGAAGTTTGACGACTATGTTCTTGTGTATCTTGGCAAGCTCTTTCCCCTCCTTAATCATTCCCGGAGCATCAAGGGAAATGACTTCGGCAGAAATCGGGCCGTCAACGATGGATACGATCTCCTTGATGACGTCCTTGAATTTACGTCCTGATTTTGCAATCAGTGACGGGTTGGTGGTTACACCGTCAACCAGGCCGAGTGCATGTGCTTCCCGAATTTCTTTTACATCTGCAGTGTCGATAAAAAATTTCATACTTTCCTCCAGTTATGATGGTGAAGAGACGTCGAGTTTTTCACGATATTTTTCCAGACAATCCATTGAACAGAAATAGTGCCGCTGACCTTCATGTCTGCCGATGACAGCCGTTTCTTCCGACACATAGACCCCGCATACCGGATCGCGGTGGGTCTCTATGCCGGCACCCCGGTTACCGTCAGGTTTTGACAGCGGTTTTTTTGCCGAGGTCAGCGAAATAATAATGCGGTAGCCGATGTACAGCAACAGCCCCACAATTAAAAATCTGATCACACCCGTACCTCCGGTTACAATTTGACAACAGTCTCGTCTGATTTCAGCGAGGATAGCAGTTCGAGTATGGTCTTCCCGGTCACGGGGTGCAGCAGATCCGGTGCTATTTCACCGAGAGGCTGCAGGACGAAGCGGCGTTCCGCCAGTCGGGGATGAGGTACTATAAGGTCTTTTTCGCTAATTGACACGTCACCGTAGAGCAAAAGATCGAGATCCATTCTGCGTGGACCCTGATGGATTGTTCTGGAACGCTTGAATATCTCACTCTCGATCCGCAGCAAATGGGCCAGTAGTGAGCGGGGTTCAAGTCGGGTGGAGAGTCTCAGCACCGCGTTGTAGAACGCATCCTGTTTTACCGATCCAACTGGAGATGTCTCATAAAAAGCCGAAAGAGCAGTAACCCTGCTGTCCGGCAGTCTGCCGACCTCTGCAACAGCCCGCAGCAGATTGAGTTCACGGTCTCCAAGATTGGAGCCAAGTGCTATGTAGGCAGCATTTTCCACCGAGTGATTAAAACATAACCGTTCCGGTGCGTCAACCGTAACCCCTCTGACCTTAAAAAACACCCCGGCAACCAGGAGGGGAGGTTGCCAGGGCAAACGAGGATTCGTTAGAACCCCCGCAAAGCTATCGTACTGTCAATATACCCTTTTTATGATGAAATTGCAAATAATAATATATGGTAACCACACGACATTACACATGAAAATGAATCAACTTTACTGTTTTGGTAGAGGACGATTCCCGGTGTTTATTAGTTGAGACGATTGGAGAGCAGATGCTGCAAGTCCTTCCGAAAGGGTAGCATAGCGGAGTTGTATGCCGAGTCGCCGCAACATCCTGCTGTTATCGATAACTCGTGACGTGCTGACATAGGAAAACATAAGAGGTGACATGACCAGTCGTGCTTCATCACGGGTAACCTGTGGCTGTCGCGGGTATCCGAGGGCATCAGCGCAGGCATTGAAATACGATGTCATGCTCGAAGGACGGCCATCGCTGACGTTGAAGATGTCCCCATTCACTGCCTTTTCAGCCGCCGCCACACAGATTGCCGCAAGATCATCCGCATGAATGCGGTTGCTTGGTCCTGATTCATCCTCACGTAACAGTGGTTGACCATGACTGATCTGCATCAGCGGCAGACGTCCGGGGCCATAGATACCGCTGACTCGCAGAATTACGACAGGAACAGCAAACTCCGCGCCATAACACAGAAAAGCGTTCTCGGCATCAAGGCGTCGCTTGCCCATAGCAGAATCAGGGCTTGTTGCGGATTCTTCCGTTATCATACCACTGTCAACTTCGCTATACACCGAAGTCGCACTCATGTAGATGATCTTCTCCGGCCTTTCAGCTTGTGATATGTGTGCGATAAAATTTCTGGCACGGGTATCGACAACTCCCCCGCCGGGAGGGGGTACGAGGTAGAAAAGTATCCTGCCCGAAATGTTGAGGGCAGGGAGAGTTACCGGGTCATCCAGGGCAGAGATAAAGGTGGTAAAACCGGCAGACTCGAGTTTGGCCGCATGTTCAGCTGATCTGACCATGCAGGTAACCTCTGTCACGGATTCAAGATATGAGCGCGCAATTCGTTCGCCGATGTACCCGCATCCAGCGATAAAAATGTTTTGCATAATATTCTCCAGCATTTTTATACCAGAAATGATGTAACCAGTGGCTTTAGAGAGCCTGCTACTGATTCGACAGCAGCCGTGCGCTCGCTCGCGCTCATGAACTTTTTGAGGTATTTTCTGGCTTTTTCCCTGTCGCCGGCGACCGTTTCGGACATCTTGCAGAGTATGCCGACCGGAATGCCGTTACGAAATCCCTGAACCAGTTTTTCAATCTCGTCGCCACGCTGTTTTTCGGTCCATGTTTTGTAGAGAGCTGCGCCCAGATCGCTGTTATCATTAAACATAAACGCTCCATAATTTGAAATGAAAAGCCCCGCAGATTACTCTGCGGGGCTGGATTATATCTCAACGTACTGCATGAAACTACTTTTTCTCAAACGACAGCGCAGCCAGTTTCTGGTAGTACTCGAAACGACTAGCTGTCCAGGCACTTGCCTTCTTCATCAGCACAGCAGCTGCCTCGGGGTTGGCCTTCTGCAGAACTTTGTAGCGGTTCTCGCCGTATGCATAGTCTTCGAATGAAGTAGTCGGAGACTTGCTGTCAAGCTGCAGAGGGTTCCTGCCTTCAGCAACCAGAGCCGGATTATAGCGGTAGAGCGGCCAGTAGCCGGAGGAAACCACTTTTTTCTGCTCATCCACTGCAGTAGTCATATTAATTCCGTGAGCAATGCAGTGAGCATAAGCGATGATAATCGAAGGACCATCGTACGCTTCGGCTTCCATGAAAGCTTTGACGACTTGAGCCGGGTTGGCCAGAGATACGTTGGCTACATACACTGTCCCGTAGGCCATTGCCATCATCCCCAGGTCTTTCTTGCCCTGAACCTTGCCGCCTGCAGCGAACTGTGCCACAGCACCGATCGGAGTGGCTTTTGAAGCCTGCCCGCCGGTGTTGGAATAAACCTCGGTGTCCAGCACCAGAATGTTGACGTTCTTCCCGGAGGCAATGACGTGGTCGAGGCCGCCGTAGCCGATGTCATACGCCCAGCCGTCGCCACCGACGCACCAGATTGATTTTTTGACCAGGTAATCAGCCAGCGGCAGCAATTGTACGGCAGCCCGCTCTTTGCACCCCTTGAGGGCCTTCTTCAATGTTGCGACCCGTTCGCGCTGCTTCTCGATGCCGGTCTGGTCGGACTGATCAGCTGTTTTGATCTCTTTCATCAGCGGGATGACCGGTTTGCAGGATTTGCAGCTGCAGGTAGTCAGTTGGTCCAGAAGCTCCAGCGCTGATTCATTAAACTTGTCCACTGCCAGACGCATACCGAAACCGAACTCGGCGTTGTCCTCGAACAGTGAGTTGGACCATGCCGGTCCACGACCGTCTGCGCGCTGTGCCCACGGTGTGGTGGGGAGGTTGCCGCCGTAGATTGAGGTACAACCGGTGGCATTAGCAATCATGGCGCGGTCACCAAACAGCTGCGACAGGAGCTTCAGGTAAGGTGTCTCTCCGCAACCGGCACAGGCTCCGGAGTATTCAAAGATCGGACGAACCAGCTGACTGCCGCGCAGAGTCTCCAGTTTTACCGTGGTCGGATCGACATCTGGCAGGGAGAGGAAAAAGTCATAGTTGACCGCTTCTGCGGCCCGTAGCGGAGCCTGGAATTGCATGTTGATTGCTTTTTTGCCCGGCACTTCCTTGTTTTTTCCCGGACAGTTGTGTACGCAGGCGCCACAGCCGGTGCAATCTTCAGGAGCAACCTGAATGGTAAATTTTTTCCCCTTGAACTCAGGAAGCTTGCAATCGATAGACTTAAAGGTTGCCGGTGCTTTCTTGAGCAGTTTTTCGTCATACACTTTCATGCGGATGGTTGCATGTGGACAGACAAATGAACAGATGGCGCACTGGAGGCACACGGCACTGTCCCAGACCGGGATGTCGACAGCAATATTACGTTTTTCGTATTGTGAAGTAGCAGTCGGGAAGGTTCCGTCGGCCGGCATGAGGGATACGGGCAGGTCGTCGCCGAAGCCGGCGATGATCAAGCCGGTAACATCCTGAACGAATTGAGGTGCGCTCTTGGATACGGCTGGCGGCATTTTGAGCTTGCTGGTGGCTTTGGCCGGTACTTTAACTTCATAGATGTTCTTGAGGGCCTCGTCTACAGCACTATTATTCATCGCGACAACTTTATCGCCTGACTTGCCGTAACTCTTTTTGATAGCATCCTTAATTTCAGCAATTGCCTGCGTCAGTGGAATGATGTTGGAAATTTTGAAGAAGGCGGTCTGCATGATAACATTGATGCGGGCGCCAAGACCGAGATCCTCGCCCAGTTTGATGGCATTGATCACGTAGAACTTCAGCTTCCTGTCGATGATCTGCTGCTGGACCTCTTTCGGCATTTTGTCCCAGACTTCATCCTTTGCAAAGGGAGCACAGAGCAGAAAAGTGCCGCCCGGCTTGGCTTTACTGACCATGTCGTATTTCTCCAGGAAGGAGAAGTTGTGACAGGCGATGAAATCGGCATTGTCGATCAGGTACGGGGCGTTAATCGCCTTTTTACCAAAACGGAGGTGCGAGACTGTGACGGTGCCGGCTTTCTTGGAGTCATAGACAAAATAGGCCTGGGCAAAGTTTTTGGTGGTTTCGCCGATAATCTTGATGGTGTTTTTGTTGGCGCCGACGGTGCCGTCCGAGCCGAGTCCGAAGAACATCGCCTCATATGTGCCATCCATGGCGGTGCGGAATGCCGGATTGTAATCAAGGCTGCAGTTGGTAACGTCTTCTTTAATACCAACGACGTAGTGATTTTTTGGTTTTGCTTTTTTGAGGTTGTCGAGGACAGCTTTTGCCATGGCCGGGGTGAATTCCTTGGAGCCGAGACCGTAGCGCCCGCCGACGATTTTCGGATAGCCTTTGAAGTTGAACTTGCCTTCAGACATAGCTTCACCGATGGCGGTGCGTACGTCAAGATAGAGCGGTTCGCCCAGGGAACCGGGCTCTTTAGTGCGATCGAGGACGGCTATACTGGTAACAGTTTTAGGCAATGCCTTGATGAAGGCGTCAAGCGGGAATGGACGGTACAGATGGATCTTGACGACGCCGACTTTTTCGCCCTTCTTGTTCAATGCATCTACGGTTTCCTGGACGGTGTCAGCTCCGGAACCCATGATAACGACAACACGATCAGCATCTTTGGCACCGTGGTACTCTACCAGTTTGTACTTACGGCCGGTAAGTTTGCCGAATTTATCCATCTCTTCCTGGACGATCTTGATACAGGGTGCGTAAAACTGGTTGACGGTTTCGCGTCCCTGAAAGTAGACATCAGGATTCTGGGCGGTGCCGCGCATAACCGGTCGGTCGGGGGAGAGTCCGCGCAGGCGGTGAGCATTGACGAGATCATCATTCATCATGGCGCGCATGTCGTCGAAAGTCAGTTCTTCGACTTTCTGGACTTCGTGCGAGGTACGGAAACCGTCGAAGAAGTGCAGGAACGGAATGCGACTGCGTAATGTTGATGCCTGGGAGATCAGGGCGAAGTCCATGACTTCCTGGACGTTGTTCGAGCAGATCATCGCCCAGCCGGTAGAACGGCAGGACATGACATCAGAATGATCGCCGAAGATATTCAGAGCTGCGGCAGAGATCGCGCGAGCAGAAACATGGAAGACCGTGGAGGTCAACTCGCCGGCAATCTTGTACATGTTTGGAATCATCAGCAGCAGGCCCTGGCTGGCGGTGAAAGTGGTGGTGAGGGCACCGGCCTGCAGGGCTCCGTGGACGGCTCCTGCCGCTCCTCCCTCGGATTGCAGTTCTGATACCAGCGGGATAGTACCCCAGATATTCTTCTCGCCTGCGGCGCTCTTGGCATCTGAAATCTCCCCCATGACCGATGAAGGGGTGATCGGGTAAATAGCGATTACTTCGTTAGTGGCGTGTGCCACGTGGGCTGCGGCGGTGTTGCCGTCAATGGTTACCATTTTTCTGCTCATGAACTGCCTCCTCTTTTTTGGGTTACGTCAAACATTTTGTTTCAGTTACAATTCATTTCTACCCTGCAACGCCCACTGCACCGTGGCGGCATCAACAAACTCAATGTCACTTCCGAGCGGGATGCCGTGTGCCAGACGACTTATTTTAACACCGGTCGGCTTTAGTATTTTCGTCAGATAGAGTGCCGTTGCTTCGCCCTCAACGGTAAAATTAGTGGCAATCACCACTTCGAGAACCGAACCGGAACCGATCCGATCCACCAACTCCGGGATCCTCAGATTGGACGGTCCAATGCCGGATAACGGCGAGATGGCCCCTTCCAGAACGTGATAGGTGCCCCGATACGCGTTACTTCGTTCCAGAGCCATCAGGTCCTGCGAGTTTTCAACGACGCAGATAATGCTTGTATCCCGGCTGCCTGAACAGATAGAACACTGGTCATTCTCCGTAATGGCAAAACAGGTGGAGCAGGGTCGTACCCGGTCCCGTACCTCACAGAGCGAATCTGATAATGCGGTCAGGTTACGGGGAGACTTCAGAAGATGAAAAGCCAGACGGAGTGCTGTTCGTTCTCCGACCCCCGGCAACTTCTTCAACTCTCCTACCAGGCGCATCAATGAGGATGATTTTGTTAGCATAAATTCCGGCACAAATAAAACAAAATTTTAGCATTATAGCGACGTTAAAAAGAAGCCACCCCGCTCTGCAATAACAAAAACGGGTCAGAAAACCATGTCAGAGCATGGCAATCGGGAGTCTCTCAATGTGTCACATAACTGACAATGTCTCTGGATGCAGGTGACTACTATTAGTCGAACTAAAAATTTTAGTCAAATTAAAAATACAATGTTCAGTGCTAGAGGGTGATATTCATGCAAGTATCTTATAACACTAGAAAAGGCCGGGAATACTCATGCCGCCGGTAATTTTGGACATTTCATTCCCCATTTCGGTATGAACTTTCTTCAGTGCCTCATTGGCAGCAGTAACGATAAGGTCCTGAAGCATTTCAACATCATTCGGATCGACTGCTTCTTTTTTTATTTCCAATGAAATTATTTCATTTTTACCGTTTACCGTAATCGATACGGCCCCGCCACCGGATGTGGCGACGGCAGTTTTTAAGCTGGCCTCTTCCTGCAGTCTGGCCATTTTCTGCTGGATCATCTGAGCCTGCTTCATCATATTTGCTAAACCTTTTGACATCTTTTCCTCCCTGTTTTTGTGATTCTATCCGGGTACCGTCTGAAATTGCTAGAATTCCCGAACCTCAGTAATGCTGCAGCCAAACACCCGTTCCGCCTCTTTAATCACCGGGTGGTTTTCAATCTCCTGTTTCAGCGTTGCCAGATGCTGTTCGGCATCACTCTTTTTTTTTTCAGCTAATGACAAGGGCGCGTCTGCAAATCCGGTTTCAATAGATTTCACACGAATGGTGGTATTTCCTCCTGCAAAGGAGCAGGCAAGTGCTTGAACCTCAGCAATAAACTCGACGTCCAGAGCGGCGGTCAGATAGTAACTGCCCGCCGGAAAACCGATTTCAATCAAGCCGTTTTCCTGCTTGAGCGGACTGCCATGCTCAAGCACCGATCCAAGCTGGAGATCCTTGCCATTGACAAATGCAACAAAACGACCCCAGTCAGCATGCCCCTCAATAGTTTCCGACTGCGAAGCTGCGATGGCTTCAGACCGGGACGGCCGGGAGGAAACAGGGTCCTGTCGCTCATTCCGCTGAAGTGAGGGCGGAGAGGCTGTCCTGGAAGCTTCCCATGGCAGTGACGGCGTATGAACGGCTGCTGTTTCCAGTGATTTAATTTTTTCAATCAGCTCCTGTATCGGCACCAGAGGTGCCAGCAGTGCGGCTTTGAGAAGCGCCATCTCCACAATCAGGCGCGGAAAACTGGCGTAGGACATTTCTGCTTCAGCTTTTATAAACAGCGTCAGGCGACGTTGAATGTCCAATGCAGAGACGTGTAGTGACTGCTTGTGGAGTACATCGAGTTCGGCAGCGGTAATGTCGAGGATATCTTCCGGTTTTTTGACCGAACGGATTACCAGCAGATTACGAAAGTGTTCGATCAATTCCTGACAGAACTGGCGCATATTATAGCCAACCAGATCAACCTGTTTGACTCCGGCAAGCACACCCTGGGTATCGCCGGTGAAAATCGCCGCTGAAATTTCCTCAAGCAGGCGTCTGTCAATAGTTCCCAGCAGAGTGGTGACATCTTCATCACTGACACTGTTTCCGGAATATGCGAGTACCTGATCAAAAGCGGTGAGGGAATCACGCATGCTGCCGTCACCTTTGCGGGCGATCAAGGCCAGGGAGGAATCGCCGATGGTGACATTTTCCTGTCCGGCGATATCCCGCAGACGGCCAATAATTTTCGCCAGTGTCACCCGCTTGAAGTCGAAACGCTGACAGCGCGACAGAATCGTAACCGGTAGTTTGTGTGGTTCAGTCGTGGCAAAGATGAATTTGACATGTTCGGGAGGTTCTTCCAGTGTCTTTAGCAGGGCGTTGAAGGCATTGGTGGAGAGCATGTGAACTTCGTCGATGATGATGATCCGGTAGCGGCTGTGGGAGGGGAGGTACTTGATGTTGTCACGCAGATCGCGGACATCATCTACGCCGTTATTTGACGCGCCGTCAATTTCGAAGACATCGGTGGAGGTGCCTTTGGTTATCTCTTCACATTGCGGACATTTGTTGCACGGTTCCGGAGTAACTCCGACTGCACAGTTGAGGGTCTTGGCCATGATACGGGCGGTGCTGGTCTTGCCGACACCACGGGCACCGGTAAAGAGGAACGCATGGGCAACCCGGCCTGAGTTTATGGCATTTTGCAGTGTTTTGCTGACGTGTTCCTGGCCTACCAGCTCGGAAAAACTTTGGGGGCGGTATTTCCTTGCCAAGCCATCATAGCGCGTACCGTTGGACAAGAGATCTAACCTCACAGACAGTCTGCTCTGTAACGGGTTAACAGGGAGCAGGCCTGGTTCAGGGGATGTGGAAGGGGGAAATGCTTGCAGACGCAGATGATAGCCGGGTTTACCCGCGGCACACAGCAGGAGCCGCTGCCGTTGCTTCCTTCCGGACCTGGCGGAGTTCACGGCGTGCCGTTGCGCGAGGCCCGGCTATCATCTGCGCCTGCAAGCATACAAGCTTCTCAAAAAATTGCTGTGTTACTCTTAAAATCAGGACCGAGGCATACTTTTTGTGCGTCTCAATCCTCAGATCTCGCAAGCATTGCATAGGAACTTTTTGCTTTACCGGTAGCTAAAAAAACTGGCGGAGAGAGAGGGATTCGAACCCTCGGTACGCTATTAACGTACACACGCTTTCCAGGCGTGCTCCTTCAACCGCTCGGACATCTCTCCGTAAGAGCGAACGCAAAATATAGTATATGATTTTCTTTTTGTCCAGCATTTCATACATACGGGTTATCACTCTCCGTTTGAAAATTTCCTCCGTTTTGTATATAATTAATCAAAGAGACGTTGATCTGCATAAAAGAGACCATTACCACAACAGCAGAATCAGTTAATGAGCCGGGAGGTGCGCAATGAGAACAATCACTCTGTTGATAGCTGCAGGCATCATTTTTTCGAGTACGTATGTGAGCGCCGAGGGGCGGTCGGTGAACATGGCGACTGTTACCGGTGTCCGTGAAGTTTACAGGATCATCACCGTTCGTGAGCCGATTACGTCCCGGGAGGAAATCTGTGAGGATGATGGCGGCTTAGGCGGTGCAGTTGTGGGTGGTGTTGCCGGTGGCATAATCGGGAACCAGATCGGCAGGGGGGGCTTCAATACTGCAATGACAGTACTTGGGGCAGCGGCGGGAGCAGCCGCCGGTCAGAACATGACACGAGGCACCAAATGTTATCCGAGAGACCGGGTCAGTTACAGTGAACGGGAACAGGAAGTTGTTGACGGGTATATTGTCACAGTGGAAAGCGGAGATGAGTTTCGCACCAAAACCCGCTACCATGTCGGTGACCGGGTAAAGATACGTTCCACCATCGAATAGCTGCACGGATGTGAGCTTGAACAAAAGAAGGCGGCCTATCGGCCGCCTTCTTTTGTATGCGCAGAAATTCTATTGAGACCGGCGGTCAGTCGCGGGGAATCGCCAGCATCCGGTCCAGAGCACCTTTGGCTTTGAGGCGGATATCTTCCGGTACGGTGATGACCGGCGACAGGGTCTGGAGGGATAACAGCACATCCTCCAGCGAGGTCAGTTTCATGTTGGGGCAGAACAGAGCCGGCGAGGCCAGTACGAATTCCTTGTCGGGGCTGTCAAGGCGCAGCTTGTAAAGGATACCCGCTTCTGTGCCGACAATAAACTTTTTGGCCGGGCTGATGCGACAGTAGTCATACATGCCGCTGGTGGAGCAGACATGGTCGGCCAGAGCCGAGACCTTCGGGGCGCTTTCCGGGTGGCAGATAAAAAGTGCATCGGGATGCTCTGCTTTCTTTTGCTGCACCGCTGCCAGCGTCATTCGTTCATGAGTAGGACAGAACCCTTCCCAGAAGATGAATTTTTTCTCTGGAACAAATTGGGCGACCCAGCGACCCAGATTTCGGTCCGGCACAAAAATAAGTTCGTTTTCAGGAAGTGACCGGACGACTTTGAGCGCATTTGCTGAAGTACAGCAGATATCGGAATGGGCCTTGACTTCCGCCGATGAGTTGACATAGGTAACTACCGGCACACCGGGGTGTGCTGACTTGAGTAATTCAAGTTCTTCAGCCGTAACCATGTCGGCCATCGGGCAACCGGCATCGGGGCGGGGAAGCAGCACCTTCTTGCCGGGAGAAAGGATTGCAGCAGACTCCGCCATGAAGTGCACGCCGCAGAAAACGATAACGTCGGCAGAGGTTTTGGCGGCCTCAATTGACAGGGCAAGAGAATCACCGGTAATATCGGCGATCTCCTGCACTTCATCACGCATATAGTTATGAGCCAGTAGCACGGCATTGTGCTTGTTGAGTAGAAACTTTATCTGCTGTATTACTACATCTTGCATTCCGGTAGCTCCTGATTCGAGGGTCTAAACTGTTGACAAGAGTGCCACAAAAAATATATAAAAACAACTCTTCGGGATGTAGCGCAGCCTGGTAGCGCACCTGCTTCGGGAGCAGGGGGTCGCAAGTTCAATTCTTGTCATCCCGACCATAAAATTCAAGGGGTTACTGCGTATGCTGTAGCTCCTTTTTTGTTTTATTCATAGTGAAATATCTAACGTCCCCGTCACTCAAATGATTGAATCGGACCCTGCCTCTATCTCTTCTCTGACGGTCGTCAGCAACTCTGCACAGATCACGATTAATTCCTGTCGCAAATCTTCCGCCTCGGACGAAAGAGCAATATTAACCGATTCGGCAAAGTACTTGAACTTGGCTATAACATCTTCAAACTGTTCAATGGTGCAATTCATAACGGAGCCCTCTCTCTGGTCAATGGCCATATTTGATTTGTAATTAGTAAAATCCGGTAGCCTGCTTCAATTTCTGACGGGTGTATATACGCGAATTACTCCTTATCAGTCAACAGCCGGATAACTCAAACGGGAAAAACAGTACTGTTTCGCTCTGCAGCTCGGGAAAATGCATCTCCGACGTACGTTATTTATACGTCATCGTTCAAATAATCATGGTATTTCATAAAAGCCTCATTTAGTGTTGCCGGAAAAATTGACGAATGCCGCTTCAGATCACCTATTTGCCATTCCATCCCACGACAGGAACGTGCATGAACGGCTCTTCTTCTCAACAGCGCAGACGCTGGACTATTTTCGCCACTCTTGCGCTGATGTATATTCTTGCCTATTTTTACCGTGTTTCTCTGGCGGTTGTTGCCGGAGACATCTCGCGGGATCTGCATCTGACGCCTCAACAGCTCGGTTCTCTCTCCGGCGTTCTGTTCTACGTGTATGCCGCTGCACAATTGCCTCTGGGGCCAATGATCGATCGTCTCGGAAGCAGAATGGTGATCAGCGGATGTGGTGTGTTGACGACGGTCGGCGGAGTTCTTTTTTCACAGGCTGACACACTTATGATCGCCATGATCGCCCGGGCGCTGATTGGTATCGGTACTGCGTCTGTGTTGATGGCAACGTTTACGCTCTTTAGCCACTGGTTCAGCAGGCGGGAGTTCGGCCGGGTCTCAGGCTTCATGGTGGCGCTCGGAAACCTCGGCAATCTTGCGGGAACGGCACCTCTGGCGCTGGCTGTTGGTGCTTTTGGCTGGCGGGACTCCTTTCTTGCGGTCAGCGTGTTGCAGGCAGTCGTGACGCTGCTGGTCTTCTGTAATGTTCAGGACAAGCCGGCTGCACGCACTGACGATGAAGAGCCCGTTTCAAGTCTTGAATCGAACATGATGGCGGCCTGGGGCACTATTTTTGGAACCCGTGATTTCTGGCTTCTGGGGGTTCTTGCCTTTTTCTGGTACGGGAATTATCTCGCTCTTCAGGCATTATGGGGCGGACCGTATCTGATGGATGTTCTCCATCTTTCCCGGGAGGCCGCGGGAAGTATGCTGATGTTCACCTCGTTCGGATTTATTGTTGGCAGTTCACTGGTCGATACGGTTGCCCGGCGTTTTTTCAGATCCTACAAAAAAACATTACTGGCGGGACAGTTGGTGCTGCTGCTGTTCATGTCGGCATTTCTGGGGTGGGCGGAAGCAGTGCCCCGTCCGATGCTGGCGGGGGTGTTTTTTATCATCGGGGTGGCTGTTTCCAGCGGGGTGATGGTGTATCCGATCATCCGGGCAATGTTCCCGGTCGGTATCGTCGGTACGGCGCTGACGTCGCTCAATTTTTATGTATTGATGGGGGCTGCCGTGATACAACAGGTCATGGGAGTCATCGTGGGATCGTATGGAGATGTTGCCGGCAGTATATCGGCCGAGGCATTTCATGCCGCTTTTATGTTTCCCATGGCGGGTTTGGCGATTGCCATTGTCCTCTATTCACGCGTCCGGGAGTACGTCCCGCTGAGTTGACCTCATTCCAGCTCTTCTCCGACCACTTCCATTTCGTGAGTAATTTCATTCAGGGCCGGGTCATTTTTCCTGAATGCACATATCAGCCAGTAGCAGAGAGCATACCCGGTGATTGCGGCGAAAAAACCGATCACCGAACTTCCCAGAATAATTGCTGAAGCATATCCTTTGAGAGAACTCCATTCCAGATTCTTCACGTGAAACGATCCCGGTTTGTTGCCAAGCATGATTTCGCCCAGCTTGTAGCTTGCAGCCAGAACGGGAACTATCGTCAACGGAGTATTAACCCAGGCGCCGGTGATACAGGTCACCTTGTTGAGGCGGAATATAAACGCCAGAGCGATGGCCATGGGTGTATGTAAGCCGAAGAAGGGGGTGAAACTGACAAAAACACCTACGGCGAAACCGGCGGAAATGTGACCCGGGTGGGCATCAAGAGAAAGTATTTTTTTGAATTGCAGTTTAAGTTTATCAAGAGAAATCACGGCGGCCTCGCTTGGCGGCCACTCTACGATTATGCTGTCTGTTTTGTCAATTATTTAGACTTCACGGGTGGGTTCATCTCTGCTATAAGATGAAAATATTTGAGTTGGAGGGATAGAATGTATCAGAAACCATTTAGTGCCGCCGTTTTTTTACTTCTTATGATTATGAGCCTGCCGGTGGCCGCCGCCGACAGCAATTGCTCATATTCGACACGTGTGAAGCAGGGTGATACGACGTTTGATGTCAGCAGTCGCCCGGTACAGGGATGTGCCGTGCATATTATTACCGTAACGGCCAGTCGTAACGGCAAAAAAATGTCCGTATTGAAGGCTGATGTTGATTATCTGGCCACATCTGCCAAGAGTATAGACCTGACTGGTGACGGCACTGAGGAACTGATTGTCCTCAGCCGGCCAACCCGGGGGAAGACAACTGAGTCGCTTGATGTCTACTGGCTGGAAGGTACGACTCTGCACCGCGCAATGGTGCCAGACCTTGAAGAAAAAAGCGGCTACAAAGGAGAGGATCGATTTTATCTTGAAGGTCGCGCGATTGTTCGCTCCTTCCCGGTGTATAACGATGGCGATACTTCAGGAAAGCCATCCGGCGGAATCCGCCTGATTATGTATGAATTCAGGGGGGGGGGGATAATTCCTATCCCCTCGTCAGCAAAAGTGGAAAACTCTTTTGAAAAATCCACTATATCAGGTGCTGTTCCCTCTACACCGGTACCGCCTATAGCTCATATAGCTTCGGTTGATCAAGTTGCTTCGATCGCTCCTGCTGCGAAGAAACCTCCAGTTTTCGCTGCTGCTCTTGCCGTCAATGAAATCACGACTACTGAGTCGGGGATCGAAATCAGGACAAACGGAACGGAAGTGAAATATAAAACCATGCGGCTGGAAAAACCGGAGCGAATCGCCATCGATATCCCCGGTGCAGATTCCTCGCTGGCAGGGAAAAAGATCACGATCAACCGGTTTGGAATCAGCACGGCGCGGGTCGGACGCAACAAAGGTTTTCTGCGGATCGTGCTGGATACAAATCTTGGCACTTTTCCAAAGCACCTGGTGAATTCTTCAGACACCGGTGTTTTGCTAGTATTTCCTCAATAATATACGAAAGGAACTGACGGCATGAGCGAAACAACCATCGGCGTTATAGGCGGCAGCGGACTGTATGATATGGAAGGGTTGGAGCGGGTTGAGCGAATCACGCTTACAACTCCTTTCGGCGACCCGTCAGACCAGTATGTCACCGGTATGCTGAACGGCGTGAAGATGGTGTTTCTTCCCCGTCACGGGCGCGGCCACCGGCTGCTTCCGTCCGAAGTCAACTACCGCGCCAACATCTATGGCATGAAGACGCTTGGTGTCGAGCAGATTATCTCGGTCTCTGCAGTCGGGAGTCTGAAGGATGCAATTGCCCCGGGCCATATTGTTATTCCTGACCAGTTCATCGACCGCACCAAGGGGGTCAGGAGGGATACATTTTTCGGAGACGGGATCGTTGCTCATGTCGGTTTTGCCGATCCGGTCTGCGGTGATCTTTCCAATACACTCTTCACTGCTGCCCAAAAAGCCGGAGCAACGACTCACAAGGGTGGCACCTATATCTGCATGGAAGGGCCTGCCTTCTCTACCCGTGCCGAATCATTTTCCTATCTGGCGCTGGAAGCCTCCGTAATCGGCATGACGAACCTGACCGAGGCCAAACTGGCCCGCGAGGCGGAGATCTGTTACGGCATCATCGCTCTCTCGACAGACTATGACTGCTGGCACGACTCGCACGACGACGTAACGGTAGAAGCGATTATCAAGATCATCCATCAGAATGTTGCCATGGCCAAAGACATCATCCGTCATGCGGTTGCAGAAATCGCGGGTGATCGCACCTGCTCCTGCGGCAGTGCCATGCAGTATGCCGTCATAACGGACCGGTCGGTTATTCCTCAAACCACTAAACTGAAGCTGGCGCCGATTATCGGGAAGTACCTGTAGCGGAGGGATGGTGGGTAGCGGGCATGAGTGTGGACAGCGCGTTTTTTCGCGTCCGTGTCCCCGCGAGAGTTGGAATACGTTGGTAATTTTAATGGGTTTCAGATCCAGCAGGACTCGCCGTTCAAGATTTTCGCTGCTGAAATATCGCTTGCAAAGACAAAAGCCAAAATATATACTTCAAATATATATTATTTGGAGGTGGATAATGAAAACGGCAAAACTATTTCAAAATGGGCAAAGCCAGGCAGTCAGGCTGCCCAAAGAGTTTCGTTTTGATGACAGTGAAGTATTCATTAAAAAGACCGGCAATGTTGTACAGTTAATTCCCCGAAGTGATTCGTGGAATTCCCTGTTTGGAAGTCTTAAAAAGTTTTCCCGCGATTTCATGGTTGATCGGGTACAGCCAGAGTTGGACAAGCGGGAAAGTTTCTGATGAAGCTGATGCTTGACACAAATATCTGTATTTACATTATCAAGCAACATCCCGTTACCGTGCTGAAGCGTTTTCTTGAATATCAAATTGGCGATATAGGTATTTCTTCTATTACTCTTTCAGAATTACGCTATGGAGTTGCAAAGAGTACATATCAAGAGAAAAATGCCAAAGCCCTTGATGAGTTTATTACACCTCTGGAAATTATCTCTTTCGATGAAGAGGCATCTCGTGTCTACGGGGATATTCGAGCAAACCTTGAAAGGACAGGCACGCCAATTGGTGCAATGGATATGCTAATCGCTGCTCATGCTGTTTCGTCAGGAATACCTCTGGTTACCAATAACGCCCGCGAATTTGTACGTATCCCATCCCTTACTATTATCGATTGGCTTGCCTAGTTTTTACCTGCCCAACGGCTTAGCCGTTGACCCGTCTGGGTGGCTTTATCGCCCGGTCGGCGTCCAACGGTCTTGTTGGAACTTCGCCTTTTTAGCCGTTATTTATCAGGTATTGTTAAATGCAGTCTGACCCCTTGATGGTTTCGATCCCTCAGCTTTCCTTCAATGTTGTTGTGAACATAGCGCTCAGCGCAACACCATTTCAACGCGGCGGTTTTTGGCTCTGCCAGATTCTGCCGTGTTGTTGGAGACAGGCGCAAACGAGGCAACCCCTTCCGCCTTCATTCTTTCTGCCTTGATGCCATGTTGCTTGATGAGCACTTCAATCACCGCATCCGCACGACTGCGAGAAAGTGATAGGTTGTGTTCGACACTTCCCTGCATATCCGTATGGCCGACGATAAACACATTCGTGCTGGCATTCTCCTTCAGCCATTTAGCGATTTCAGTCAAGGTGGGGGCTGACTCAGGCTTAAGCGTGGATTTGTCAGTGTCAAAATAAAGACCATAAAAAACGGCTTTGCCTTCGTCGAATATGGATTTTGCAATCTGCTTGGAACTTATCACAACAGACTGTTCCATGGGGGCAGTCCGCACGATTTTATGCATAATGGCAGTGCAATCATCAGTGCCACCTCTACCGCACCCCACGTATCCCCAAAATTCGCCGTCGTTTCTACTGACATGGTAAGTGAGCCCCTTATTGTCATGTAGATGCAGCACCGTTCCCTTTGCTGCTTGCACGGCATTGACAAAATTGCGTTGTATCTCAAGCTTTCCTGGCTGTTTTCCATTCGCGTTTTTTTCAATCAAATCGAAGTAGTACCAGTATTCTCCTTCAACTTTAAAATTTTCGATTTCGCGTTTTTTCTCCATGTCCTTCCAACGTTTAAGATCAAGTGCGGCAAAGCGAGAGCGTTCACATTTATCCGAATAGCTATTGGGAAAAACTTCAAACAAGGGATTAGACTCGCACTTAGTGTTGTTTTTGGGGGCGGCTATTGCGGGAGCCAAGAATAATAGCGTATTAGCAAAAACGATGGCAAAACGAAACAGACGGATAGTTCTTTCACGATTCATGTCACTCTCCTTTTAAACAAAATAATTTGTTTGGCTTTTTGAGATTGCTCGATTTTGGCTATTTCATATTCGCAACGATTTTCGCGGCAGCGCCTTTCACAATTTTCTCAAGCTCACCATAGCCGGCCGCCTCGACCACGACATTCTCTGTGCCGAGTTTAATTCGAATGGAAGCAGCGTTGACATCGTAGTAGGCGGCATCGCCCATTCCGCTGACTTCCTCGGGAGAATATCCTGCGCGAGCATTCGCCTTTTTAAGCGCGGCGGCATACAGTGCCTGCGCTGCACCAGCGGATTTAGCGGAAAACACCTTGACCCGCAACCAGCGATTTTCGCTGCCTTTGACCTCACATCCATAGAACCCCGCCTCGGCCAATGCAGTGGGAGCAGTAATCGCCTTATCAAACACCTCGGCAACCACCTCGGGGGTCAGGTAGGCGCAAGCGTCCTTACCTGGTGGGGATGGGGGGGGCGATGCATCAGGAGTGGAATGTTTAGCAGTCGAAATTACAGTCTCTGGCACAGCTTTGCTCTCGCCCCGCAAAACAGCTAAGTTCGACGTGATTCGTTTGAGCAATTGCTCTAGTTTGGGTTCGTTGGCTCTGATTAGCGCGACAGCAGCGACATTAAAACTTCCAGGCGGCATCGTCATGCCCTGTTTCTCGGAAAAAACCACCGCATTGCTTGCGAGCAGGACCACAGGCATCAAAGTCATATCCTCTCCTGTGAGTTGATGCTTGACGAGAATACCTTTGGTGGCGGGCACACTCTCCAATTGCTTGCCTGCTGCATCCAGAGTGATGATGCGATTTTTCTTATCGCGGAATTTCTTTGTATCTTTTGGATGCGCCTTTGCCCACTGCACCAGATCACCCAGAGCAGCTTCGTAAGCCTCAACACGAGGCAAGGTGATTTCATACGCCACCACCGCTTGGGTGAGTTCATCTTGCGAATCCGCAAAGGCATGGTTGGAAATAGCAAGCAACAGCGTAATGAACAAGATTGGTACACCCCACTCAAATGCAATTATTACCTGTCCAATCATCATCTCACTCTCCTTTGCTATATTTGTGGTTCTTGCGATAAACGGGCCGCGCAGTTGACCCGTTCGGGCAGCCTTTCCGCCCGACCGGTGTCCAACTGCCTGGTTGGGACCTCGCTTTTTTAGCCGTTGGTTATCTGGTTTTGTCAAATACGTAGATCTGATCCTTGAGCCATTTTTCTTGAAATTGCGTTGACACTATCCCGTGCCGGGCGTATTTTCAACAAGTCAAAAAAACAAATTCTTATCCCTATAATTGACCCACATCAAAGGGGAACGCGATGCGAATAGTCCTGTGCCTTATGATTGCTCTTGTCGCTGCACCGGCATGTGCCGAATGGGTGTCGGTGGGTGAGACCAAAAAAGCAAGCGGCTATATTGACCCCGCCACGATCAGCAAGAACGGCAACTTCCGTAAGGTGTGGCAGTTGCAAGACCTGAAGGAAAGAGGCAAAGACGGCGCGATGTCGCGACGGGTATTGTGGGAATACGACTGCAATGAGGGGCGAGACCGAATGCTCTCGATCTCGACTTACTCCGAACCGATGGCAAGAGGAAAAATACTTTCAGAGTTTGATCCTGGCGAAAGTTTGACTCACATCACGCCCAACACACCTAGTGCGATCATCATCAAGATCGTCTGTGCCAAGTAGTTTACTTCTCTACGCTCAACATCGTATGGTTCATCGTCGCCAAAACCCCTCCGCGCGCGAACACTTCACCATTCAGCGCTACTCGCAATTGCCGATCCGGATCCCCTCCATCACGTACCCGCGATCGACCGCCGATTTCATTTCGAGCCGGAACGCCTGCGGTGACGGCGAATCGAGCGAAATTTCCCACCGCCCCTTCTGAACCGGGCGGCCATCCGGGGAGCGGTCGGACGGGCAGTCATAGACGACTCTCACACTGCGAGGACCGGACGCGCTCGTGGTCATGGTGCATCCCCACTTAGTATTCTTCGCGTACTCCTGCACCTCACGACTGAACCCATCGATCGGGTTGCCGCACATCTCGCTGTCACTCGCGCGGCCGCCCGTCATGCGAATCCTCCACTTCCCGGCTTGCATCTCCGGAATATTGGCAGCATCCGTAGCGGCCGGGCGCGCGGAAGATTCCTTCTTCGCTTCGGCGCCTTGAACGGTAGGCGTGTAGATGGCAATCAGGATTATTACGAGTAGTAGAAGTGTTTTTTTCATTTTTTAATCCCTGTATAACACCATAGGTATGGCATCTGTGGCATCTGTGTGGCATCTGGGGCCAAACCTACACAATTTACTTTTGTCAAGAGTGTACGGCCTGTTGCCCAAACTGTTTTTCTCGCAAAGCTGAGATTGTTATCCGTGAAATATATTCGCATCAGTCTCAGATTTATTGATCACGCTCTTTGAAATATTAGCCTG
>VFJW01000089.1 GCA_009885845.1 Geobacter sp. | reverse complement strand
GATTGTTCCGCCTTGGGCACAGCAATAAAGTGGACATGATTGGTCATCAGACACCAGGCAAGAACGTCTACACCGTGGCGTTTGCACTCTTCAGCAACAAAGGAAAGGTAGGAAATTCGATCATCATCGGAGGTGAAGACAGCCATTGAACGGACGCCGCGTTGAGTCAGGTGGTGTGGGTAGCCGGGTACAACAAGACGTGGAAGGCGGGCCATAATTACTCTATTGGAATAGAACGGTCGTAAAGTGTCTCCGGGGCAATATCGATTTCACCGGGCCATGTTACGGTACCGTAATCAACACGAGCCAGAGAAAAGAAAACCGCATTCTCCAATCGACGAAAAACGGTATAATGCAGGTAAGGCCTCATGTCAAACGTGCGCTTCTCACCGTTATTAAAATGCAGATTCAACATAAAGTCTGGAGAAGTTTTAACCGCACATACTTCGATCATAAAAGCTCCCTTCCCCTTAGCGTAATGGCTCAATCGGAAACACCGGTTCACCGCCGAGCCATAGTTAATTAATTGGAATAGAACGGTCGTAAAGTGTTTCAGGTGCAATATCTAGATCACCAGGCCAGCATACGGTATCAAGAGCAACGTATGCCTGCATAAAGAGGCTTTCGTCCTGTAATCTTTGGAAAATCCCCCTAGTAAGATAAGGTCGCGCATCAAACAGTCTCTTTTCACCAGTATTAAACTCAATCTCAAGGGAAAAGTTATTTTTGGGAATGGCATTAATGACTCTTTCCATAAAACCTCCTATCGCAAAGGGTCTATTTGCATTAACGATTGACCACTAACTGCAAGCTCCCAGTCAGCGAGTAAAGACTCGCGATGGATTTCAATCCAGGCTTGCACCAGGCGAAACTTTGTTTGTGGAATGTCACCGTTCAGACAAGAGCCATCGAGAATTGAAAAGGAGGCTTCTTGACCTTGATACTTTGCATGAATATGAGGCAGGCTGTGCCGTTCATCATCGTAAAAATACATACAAATCAAAATCCCATAAAACATGCTAATTGTCGGCATAGCACCCCCTTAAATCATTGTTTGAAGAATATCAGTAAAGAGCGAACCTGTCAATAATAGGTACTATGTCCCCTGAATATCTACGGATTGTATAAAGTGCCGACATCAGCAGGTTGGAAGAAAGCGCATGCCGTGTAGTGAAGAACATCGGAAAGCCGGATGCGGGAAAACTGCACGTCCGGTTTGATGAGGGAGGGCAGGGTGAAACCTG
>VFJW01000132.1 GCA_009885845.1 Geobacter sp. | reverse complement strand
TTTGTCATCTTCATTCGATGCCGGCGACACTCTGGTCGTACCGCAAAAAATTGACAAGATTGCCTGGATGCGCGAAATCAAGGATTTGACCCAGATTCTTGCCAATGTTGCACTGACTGCCGGCACAATTGTTCTCGGGTTTAAATAAGGGATGAATATGAATGATGCAAATAACATTAATCCCGAAACGGGAGCGGAAGAAGAGATCAATCTGCTGGAACTCCTGCGGGTGGTTGTGCGCAATGTGCCACTGATATTCAAGATCACCACAGCAGCCGTGATACTCTCGGTTGTCTATTCGTTGACACTTAAAAACATCTATACAGCCAGGGCGACCCTGCTGCCGCCGCAGAAGGAATCGAGTGGCGGCGCGGCGGCGCTGCTCGCCTCGATGGGTGGCGGACTGGCCGGCCTGGCCGGCGGTCTGGGTGGTTCTGCAGATCTTTATCTGGAGATACTGAAGAGTCGTTCTGTAGCGGATGCCGTGATCAAGCAGCTTGATCTGCATACCGAGCTGAAATCAAAAAATGCCGATGATACCCGCAGAAGGCTGCAGGGGGTGGTCAAGTTCCAGACCGCCAAGAACGGCATCATCACGATCACAGCCGACTACAAGGATCCGGCCAAGGCTGCTCTGCTGGCTAATACATTCGTAAACGAACTCCAGAAAAAAAGCCTGCAGCTGAACCTGACCAAGGCGAGTACCGAACGAAGTTTTCTTGAAAAACGGCTGACGGTGGTCAAGCAGGATTTGAAGAGCGCCGAAGAGGAGATGAAGAGCTTCCAGGAGAAGAACAAAACCATCAAGGCAGATGAACAGGTCAAGGTGGCTATTGAGGGGATCGCCCGGTTGCGGGCGGAACTGGTGACCAGAGAGGTGCAACTGGCAGCGCTGCGCAACTCAATGACCGATGAAAGTGCCGAAGTCAGAACGCTGCTGGCAGGAATATCCCGGCTCAAAAACCAGCTTGGTTCGATGAGCGGCAGCGGCGGGGGTGGCGGGGTTATCCCGGCGGTCGGCAATGCCCCCGCGATCGGAGTGGAGTACATACGCCGCCTGCGGGAGCTGAAGACTCAGGAGGCGCTGTTTGAACAGCTTACCAAACAGTTTGAACTGGCAAAAATCAGTGAAGCCCGCGATTCATCATCGCTACAGGTACTGGACGAAGCGGTGGCGCCGCTCCGCAAAAGCAAGCCGAAACGAGCTTTGATTGTGATCCTCGCGACGGTCACCGCCTTCTTCGGCTCGATTTTTCTGGTTTTTATCAGGGAGTATCTGGCCAAACTGTCACCGGAAGACAGCGCGATCATGAACGAGATGAAGGGAACACTGAAAGGAATGCTGCGGAGGAAGAAGCTAGTATGAAATCAATTTTGGATTTTGGATTTTGGATTTTGAATTACGGGGAGATTCGATTTTGGATTACAGGGTGATTCGATTTTTAATTACAGGGTGATTCGATTTTTAATTACAGGGTGATTCGATTTTTGATTATCAAGTTTTTTTCAATTCAAAATCCAAAATTCATTTAGGCCCACTGGGGTCAAATCCAAAATTGCTTTCAGTATTCAGCTTTCAATCCAAAATCCAAAATCCAAAATCCAAAATCCAAAATCCAAAATCCAAAATCCAAAATTGCTTTCAGTATTCAGCTTTCAATCCAAAATCCAAAATCCAAAATCCAAAATTGACCTACGTGGTTTCATGTTTAATCCAAAATTCTTTAGGCCCACAGGGGTCAAAATTCAAAATTCAAAATTGCTTTCAGCAGTATTCTGCGGCGCTCTGACGCTGCTGATCCTCTGGCTGGCGCTGATACCGTCTTCTGCGTCTCCTTCCGGCCTGGGGTGGGACAAACTGAACCATGCCGGAGCCATCGCTGCGGCAACCGGTCTCGCCTACTTCTCCCTTCAACCACGCCTCCGGGCAGCATCGTGGGCGTTTTGGTACGGGACTTCACTGGGAATTCTGATCGAAATACTGCAGGGTGCCTTGACCACAAGCAGAGCCGCCGAGTGGGGTGATGTTGCCGCCGATCTGATCGGGGCCGGCTGTGCCTGGGCGGCGATTAAAATTTTTCACCGGAAATCTGCTCCGACACCCTGATAAATCATTTAATCCAACATCCAACATCCAACATCCAACATTCAAAATCCAAAATCCAAAATCCAAAATCCAACATTCAAAATTCAAAATTCAAAATTCAAAATTCAAAATCCAAAATTGCATCAAAAACTAACAGCAACCTTTAACGAATAAATCGGCAGTTCGGTATATTCCGCCTCTGCGGTAATCGAGATAAGCGGGATCGGGGTTATTTTAACTCCGGCAAATAACCGGGGCGTGGTGATAGTTTCGTTTGTAAGGCCGATCGTTTGTAAAAATCCCTTTGCATCACTGCTGATCCGCAGTATACCTGCCCCCACATACGGAGTCAAAAACACGAATCCTTTGCTGATGGAGATGTCCATCCCGGCTGTCTGCAAGCCGAGGTCTTCGACACCGGCAAGTTTCGTCCAGGTTGCCCGTACGCCTATCGCCGGAGTCGCCGCAGATCCGTCTAGAAGCGCTTTACTCACCTCAATACCATACAGCTTGATATTACTGTCCGGCACGTACGAATACATGGCACCTATATCAAATCCGTAAGGAAGGCCCTTGCGAACCCGCAGCTTTGGGAAACCCAGGTATGCAGGGGCATCGTTGTTGAAAGCGGATCTCCAGTAAGAGCTGTTTTTATCGATGCTTATGGCCGAGATTTCTACTCCGACGTCAAAACCGGAAATACCGAGCGGTTCCGCCGGGGCCATGTTCCGGTAGGCGATCACCGAACCGATTTGCTGGCTGAAACTCTTGAAGTCACCCTGGCTTATCGGTGAAGTAAAATTGATGTCTGCCGCCACTGCCGGTGAAACTGCATATGCCAGGACCGCAACAACCATTCCGTATAAAACAGATTTTCTCATGTGAGCCTCCGTGAAAGTTTTAATTTCTGCATAGTAGCAAAAGCATTCACGGGAGTCAAATATACCGCGTATATTTTGTTCCAACTTATTCGCAGTTTGTATATACTCCGCTCAATTTATTGCCCCAACCAACATAGCGGAGATTCGCATGTATTGTAACCGTTTCAGATTTCTCTCCCTCATTGGCAGTGCCGTTTTCTGCCTGACGTACGCCGGATTGTCCGGCTGTTCCAAACAGGTGGAAAAGCCGAAAGGGCGCCCCCCTGCCCTGGTTATAGTCGCTCCGGCGACTCAGGCGAATGTTCCGCTGCTGATCAAGGCGATCGGGAATATGGAGGCGTCTGAAAGCGTTGCCATCCGGAGTCAGATAAGCGGCGAACTGACGTACGTCACGTTTCAGGAAGGTCAGGAGGTCCAAAAAGGCGCCCTCCTCTTTCAGCTGGATGCCCGCAGTTATCAGGCGGCATTGAAAAAAGCCGAGGCATCCCTGACCCGTAATCAGACCATTTTGAGTAATGCCGGCAAGGATTACCTGCGCTATTCGCAGCTGGTAAAAGACGGTATTGTTACCCAGGAGCAGGCGGAGGGATATCGAACCAGGGCCGAATCGGCGGAGGCCGATGTCGTTGCCGATAAAGCGGCCGTTGAAAGTGCCCGGACGCAGTTGTCATACTGCACCATTACAGCGCCAATAAGCGGCCGCCTGGGGGCTCTGATGACAGATCGCGGCAATGTCGTCAAGGCCAATGAAACCGTGCTGGTCACGATTAATAAACTGACACCGATCAATGCCTCTTTTTCGATCTCCGGCAAGGAGCTGGAAATACTGAAACGCCAGATGGCGTCCGGCAGAATATCAGTAGCGGCGGAGCTGCCCGAAACGGCAGGCGTCAGGGAGCAGGGGACCGTCTCGTTCATCGATAACACCATTGATCCCGGCACCGGCACGATCCGGGTCAAGGCTCTGTTCGAGAACAGAAAGAAGCTGCTCTGGCCCGGCCAGTTTGTGAATCTTTCCATGACTCTGGCGGTCTTGAATAATGCGGTGGTTATACCCTCCCAGGCGATTCAGACCGGCCAGAAAGGACTGTTTGTGTTTGCGGTACTGCCGGACGGAACGGCTGAAATCCGCCCGGTTTCTGTCGGGCCGGTTTCCAGAGGAATGACCGTCATCGAAAAGGGTGTCCAGCCCGGCGATCAGGTGGTGATTGACGGTCAGATGCGGGTACTGCCGGGGGGCAAGGTCGAAATCAAAGGGTCGGATAAACCTGCGGGAATACCTGTACCGCCGGTCGGGAACGATAAGCAGGGAGCCGCTCCGAAATGAACCTGTCTGAACTTTTTATAAAACGTCCGATCATGACCAGCCTCGTCATGCTGGCGGTCATGGTGTTCGGCCTGTTTGCCTATCGACTGCTGCCGGTCAACGATCTGCCGAGCATCGATTTCCCCACCATTCAGGTCAGGGCTGAGCTGCCGGGAGCCAGTCCGGAAACCATGGCTTCATCGGTTGCCACACCCCTTGAACGACAGTTTTCAACGATTGCCGGCCTCGATTCGATGACCTCTACCAACGGTCAGGGGATTTCCGTCATCACCCTCAAATTCACCCTGGCAAAGAGCATCGACTCGGCGGCGCAGGACGTTCAGGCATCAATCGCCAAAGCGGGCCGGCAGCTTCCCGATATGCCGACCCCCCCCTCCTATCAGAAGGTCAATCCGGCCGATCAGCCGGTTCTGTACCTGACTCTCAGTTCGAAGACGCTGCCGCTCTCAACGGTCAATGAATTTGCCGATACCGTTATCTCGCCGCGTATCTCCATGATTAACGGAGTCGCCCAGGTCCAGGTATACGGCTCGCAGAAATATGCGGTGCGGGTCCAGCTTGACCCCCGGCTGCTTGCCAGCCGGAAAATCAGTCTCGAAGAAGTTGCGGCCTCTCTGACAAAATGGAATGTCAATATTCCGACCGGCGGTCTGCAGGGTGACAAGCAGGCGTTTACTATTCAGGCTTCCGGCCAGCTGCTGGACGCAGAAGCGTTCCGGGGTGTGACGGTTCTGTACCGGAACGGAGCGCCGGTGCGGCTCTCTGATATTGCCGTCGTATCGGACAGCGTTGAAAATGACAAGATTGCGGCGTGGTACAACACGAAGGGGACTTCCACCCGGGCTATCATCCTGGCAGTCCAGCGCCAGCCGGGAATCAACACCATTCAAGTCGTCGACAGCATCAAACAGCAGATACCCGGCTTCCGCAGCCAGCTTCCCGCATCAATCGAGCTGAACACACTGTTCGATCGTACCGATACGATCCGTGAATCCGTTGCAGATGTCAAATTCACGCTGCTGCTGACGATTGCGCTGGTTATTCTGGTCATTTTCCTGTTTCTGCGCAATCTTTCCGCTACCGTCATTCCGAGTCTCGCCCTCCCCCTTTCTATCGTCGGGACGTTTGCCGTCATGTACGCACTGGGGTTTTCGGTTAATAACATTACGCTGATGGCGCTGACTCTGTCGGTAGGCTTCGTCGTCGATGATGCCATCGTTATGCTGGAAAATATCGTCCGGCACATGGAGCAGGGCGAATCGGCAATGGATGCGTCGCTGCGCGGTTCAAAGGAGATCGGTTTCACGATCATTTCGATGACGATTTCGCTGGTGGCGGTTTTTATCCCGGTGCTGTTCATGGCCGGGATGCTGGGACGCATGCTGCATGAATTTGCCGTTACCATCACCTTCGCTATCCTGATTTCGGGCGTTGTGTCGCTGACCCTGACGCCGATGCTCTGCAGCCGCTTTCTCAAGCCGCCGGCCGACCAGAAGCATGGACGGCTCTACAACAGCATGGAGCGTTTTTTTAACGGCATGCTGCATGCGTATGACCGGTCGCTCCAGGTGGTTCTCCGTTTCCGGCGCACTACGGTTGTGGTCACGTTCGTCATGCTGCTGATCACACTGTGGCTCTTCACCCGGATTCCGATGGGGCTCCTCCCTGCCGATGATATTGGATCTCTCTTCGCTTTCACCGAGGGGGCTCAGGGAATCTCATTTGAAGATATGAAGCGGCAGCAGCAGAAGCTGGCCGATATCGTACTGCAGGAGCCGAATATTGAAGCGTTCATGTCCTCGGTCGGCACCAGCGGCAGCCGCGTCGGTTCCAATTCCGGCGTCATGTTCATGAAGCTGAAACCGCGAAGCGAGCGGACGCTGAATGCTGATCAGGTCATCCAGAAGCTGCGCCCCAAAGTTTCGACGGTGCCGGGGATCATGATGTTCATGCAGAATCCTCCGCCGATCCGCCTCGAAGCAACCACGTCAAAAGCCCAGTACCAGTTTGTGCTGCAGAGCCCCGATACCGAGGAGCTGTATCGTCAGGCAGCCGCGTTTGAGATGAAAGTTCGCGGTATGCCGATGCTGCAGGATGTTACCAGCGATCTGCAGATCAAAAATCCGCAGGTGACTCTGCAGATTGATCGCGATCGTGCCGCTTCCATGGGGGTGACGGCGCAGCAGATTGAAGAGACGCTCTATTCAGCTTACGGTTCAAGACAGGTATCGACAATCTATGCGCCGAATAATCAATACCGGGTTGTGATGGAGCTGGAACCGAAGTTTCAGCAGGATCCGGGGGCACTTGGGCTGCTGTATGTGCGCTCCGCCACCGGCGCTCTTGTGCCGCTCTCCTCCCTGGGGACACTCACAAACAGTCTCGGACCGCTTTCGGTAAACCATCTCGGCCAGATAACCGCGGTGACGATCTCGTTCAACCTGAAACCGGACGTTCCGCTGGGGGACGCCGTTACTGCTATCGAGAAGGAGGCAAAGAGTCTTCCCGCAACGATTACAACCGGCTTTCAGGGGACCGCCCAGGTGTATCAGGCTTCGACCAAAGGACTGGCTCTACTGCTGATTATTGCGATTCTGGTGATATATATTGTATTGGGGGTACTGTACGAAAGTTATATCCATCCGCTGACGATTATTTCCGGGCTGCCGTCGGCCGGCTTCGGGGCGCTGATGACCCTGCTGATCTTCGGCAAGGATCTCAATCTCTACTCGTTTGTCGGTATCATCATGCTGGTCGGTATTGTGAAAAAGAATGCCATCATGATGATCGACTTCGCGCTTGAAGCACAGCGTACGGAAGGGAAAACGCCGATGGAGGCGATCTATCAGGGGTGTCTGGTTCGATTCAGGCCGATCATGATGACCAGTATGGCGGCATTGATGGGCACGCTGCCAATTGCAATCGGCCTGGGCGCCGGGGCGGAGTCACGAAGGGGTCTTGGTCTGGCTGTTGTCGGCGGACTTCTGGTGTCGCAATTGCTGACGCTCTACATTACGCCGGTGGTGTATTACTATATGGATCGACTTCAGACGCTGGCGCAGAGGCGGTTTGGAAAACAGTAGATGATTAAAGGCGATTTTGGATTTGACCCCAGTGGGCCTAAATGAATTTTGGATTTTGGATTGAAAGCTGAAGGCGATTTTGGATTTTGGATTTGACCCCGGTGGGCCTAAATGGATTTTGGATTGAAAGCTGAAGGCGATTTTGGATTTTGGATTTTGGATTTTGGATTTTGGATTGAAAGATGAAAACAATCTTTGGATTCTGAATGGATACAGATAAATGAAAGAGAACCTTATTCAACAAAAGAGCTATGATTTTGCGTTGAAGATCATTGCATTATACCGGAATTTAGTAAAAACCAACGAGTTTGTTTTGTCAAAACAGTTACTTCGGTCAGGAACCAGCATTGGGGCAAATGTTTCTGAGGCTCAGGCAGGACAGAGTCGTGCTGATTTTGTATCAAAAATTTCAATTGCCTCAAAGGAGGCAAGAGAAACTTGCTACTGGTTGCGTCTGCTGAGAGACAGCAACACTATTTCAAAATCCGAAGCGGACCTTCTCTTGTCTGAGGCAGAATCTATTGTGAATATTCTTACGTCTATTGTTAAAACATCAACGCTAAAGCGCTAACGCGCTTGATTTTGGATTTTGAATTTTGAATTTTGGATTTTGAATTGAAAAAACTTGATAAACCAAAATCGAATCGCCAATAATCCAAAAATCGAATCACCCTGTAATCCAAAATCCAAAATCCAAAATTTCTTCCAGCTTTCAGCTTTTAGCTTACAGCGCGCCTCAACACCTCGGTTGCCCACTGATTAAGGCTTTTACCGCTTGCAGCAGCAGCTACGGCAGCAGCAGCATGAACTTCTGACGGGACACGAAGCATAACCCTTCCAGTATAGGGTTTTTGTGCCGGTTTGCCCAAACGTTTGCTCATTTCCAGATATCCATCCACGGCTGTCCGGAATTCAACTTCAAGCTCCCGCACTGATTCTCCGTGAAACGTGACAATATCGTCAATTCCGGCGAGGCGCCCGGTGAAAATCCTGTCATCAGCATCAAATTCAACCCGTGCAGCATATCCGTTGTACATCATGCAGTAAAAACCTCTGCAAGATCAATCTCCAGATCACCTAAAAGCGGCACCGCAACCCTGTCACGGGAACCGTACATCTCCGGCCTGCCGTATTCACCGGCTGCATTCAGCTTAAAGACCATCATGGTTTTGTCCGTCTGATTGACAATCCAGTACTCCAGAACCCCGACACGCTGGTAGAGATAGAATTTATCCTTCAAATCATGTTCAGCCGTACGTGGCGAAAGTATTTCAACTATGAGATCAGGGGCACCTTTACAGCCTCGATCATCCAGCTTTTCGGGATTACAGATAACAACAATATCCGGCTGAACCACGGTTTCGATCTGCTCATCCGCTACCGTGGGCGTTTCAGGGAGACGAACGTCAAACGGGGCGGCATACACCTTACAGGTCTTACCCTTCAAATGTAGATGCAGAATACTATGAATATTTCCGGACAGTTCCTGATGTTCGCGCGTTGGCGCGGGACTCATTGCGTACGGTACGCCATCAATCAACTCCCAGCGCTCATCTTCCGGCCATGTCAGATAATCGGCGTACGTAAAGCGATCCTGTTCTTTTAATCTTGGCGATGAAGTCATAATTTACCTCACGACAGGTTAACACATAATCCCAGTAAAAGCAGTTAGCACACGGATAACATCTGATCTGTACAAATTTTCACGGATGTAACCAACCAGATGAAGCTTTTTGTCCCTGATCAAAATACTATAAAAAATCCAAGGGGGTTAGAATATTTGAGTATTCGTGCCTAAAAAACGTCATTAAGATCTATAATCAGGTTGCCCAACGAGGGTACGGCTACCCGGTTTTTGCTATTAAAACGATCAGGAGCTCCATACAATCCATCCTCCTGCAGTTTGAAAACCATAACGCTCTGCTCCGTGGGATTAACAATCCAGTATTCCTTAACACCAAACCGCTGGTACAAATCATATTTCACTGTAAGATCGTAAGCGCCCGTTGATGGTGATGATATTTCTATAACCAGGTCTGGAGCGCCTTTGCAACCACGCTCTTCGAGCTTGTCAGGGTCACACACGACAATTATGTCCGGCTGGACAACGGTATCTATGTAATTGTCACTTTGGTTTAAATTTTCTGTGAAGCGTACATCAAATGGAGAATAAAATGTCTTACACGGTTTTCCATGAAGGTGAACAGCAATTTGTCGAAAAAGGTTACCAGATATCAGTTGGTGACTTTTGGATGGTGCCGGACTCATCGCATATGCAACTCCATCAATAATCTCCCACCTCTCATCATCCGGCCAGGCAAGATAATCTGCATACGTAAAGCGCTCTTTCCGGTTAAGCCGTGGCGATGTAGCCATATTGTTTCACCTCACGCTATGATGCCTGATAAAAACATTCACCATGAAATTTTACCACGACTGTTTTAGCATGTCATACAAAAAAACCTCCGAGGTTTTTGAATACCTCGGAGGCTTGGTTACTTCGTAAATCTCCCCTACCCTACTCTCTGCTACCCTGCCTGTTGAACCATTTCAGATTGTACTTTCACAGCCAATCTGCGTCTGATGAACCAGGCAGAGGCGAAGACAAACAGAAGAGCAGCAATCAGCGGATATTTCACCGCAAAGATAAGCGGCGTCAGAGCAAAGCGCATAAGAGTACGCAGAGAATCATGCTTTGCAATAAAGTCGGCTATCGGCGGGCTGTACGTGTAGTAGAACTTCACAAACGCAGTACCGGGTACACTCTGCAACAGCACGTCATCACGGAATTGGCGAAGAACCATGACGTGTGGATCGAGGTAGCTGCCATAGGCAGCGGTAGCAATAAAACAACCGCTTTTAGTGGAACTGGTAGTTGGAGCAATGTTGGTAGTGGCGCCAGGAGTTGTTGTCGTGGTAGAGAGTCCCGTACCAGTCAAAGCAATTGTAACCGGAGGACCACTGTCATTAATCACTTCAAGCGAGCTCGCAACAGTAACTCCGGCGACAGAAGGAGTGTATTTGATTGTTACCGACTGAGATGCTCCTACAGCAAGAGTAATTGGCAAAACAGTCGGACTTACCAGGCTGAAGTCACTGGTACCGTAAAGATTAAGAGCAGAAATTGAAACAGCAGCAGTACCACTATTTCGCAGCACCACAGTCTGATCTCTATTATCAGCAACGTTTACGCTGCCAAATGCCAATGACGAAAGATTTGGGACTAAATCTCCCTGTTGACCAGTACCATTAAGAACAACAGTGGTTGTAGTACCGGCAGTTCCACCGGTGTTAGAGGTGATTGTCAACAAGTCCTGTTTTATACCTGCCGATACCGGATTTAACTGTATCGATATCGTGGTACTTGCACCAACTGCAATAGTTGCACTGTTGCTGGAAAGCAGGGTGTAACCTGATCCGCCGCTTAGCACCATGTTGGTGACAATAAGTGGCGCAGTGCCACTATTGCCAATTGATAACGTCTGAGTGCCACTACTGCCAACAGCAACCGTGCCGAATTGTAGCGGCGAAGTAACCAGAATATCCGGTGCCGCCACTGCTGCCGTAGATGCTCCAATGCCTGTCAGGGCGATAGTCGTAGTGGATCCGCCGTTACTGGTGACAACAAGATTACCGAGAAAGGTAACAACAACTGAAGGGGTAAATGTAATCGTAATTCTCTGAGTAGCTCCTGCAGCAATTGTAAGCGGTAATGTACTCGCTAAAGGGCTCTTGAGACTAAATGCATTACCCGTAATGCTGAGCGCATTAATTAAAGCAGAAGTTCCACTGGTATTTGTTATATCAACATTTAAATCGGTACTTGCGCCAATCTTTATAGTGCCAAAGTCAAGAGTACTCAGGTGAGGCAGGAATGATGAAGCTACCCCGGTGCCGGTCAGTCCGATAGTGGTATTAGTACCAGCGACACCTCCCGTGTCAGAGGTAATAACAAAAGTTCCGCTCTGCAAGCCGGCAGCAGAGGGGGTAAACCTAATCAGCACGTCAGCGCTGGCTCCTGGAAGTATTGTGGCCGTAGTACCGGACAGTGCGCTGAATCCGCTTCCGCCGGCAACAACCATATTGGTTATAGTAAGCGTTGTTGTTCCAGGGTTGGTTATGGTCATTATCTGCGTGCCACTGCTGCCAACGTACACACTGCCAAAAACAAAGTTTGCAATACTTGTGCGCATTACCGGTACTGCTACACCGGTTCCGGTCAAGGCGATGCTGCTGGTTGTACCGCCGTTCAAGGTGATCACCAGACTGCTCGCAGCTGCGGCACCTGCAGCTGATGGGGCGTATTTTACTGTGATCGCCTGAGTTGCGCCAGGAGCTACTGTCAGCGGCAGGGTCGAGGTAAGCGGACTTACAAGGCTGAAGTCGCTGCTGCCAGTAAGGGCAAGAGCGTTGATTGTGGCGGCGGTGATGCCGGTGTTAGTAACAACTACCGTCTGATTGCCGTTAGTGCCAAGGGTTATATTACCAAAAGCCAGTGTTGTAACGTTAGGAGTTAGTGAAGCAGCAATGCCGGTGCCGGTAAGGCCAACCGTGGTTGTCGTTCCGGCTACGGCTCCGGTGTTTGAAGTAATCGTCAGTGTATCACTCTTCAAGCCAGCTGTTGCAGGCGTAAACTGAACAAGTACGTTGGCTGTTGCACCAGGAAGGATAGTCGCGGTGGTACCAGACAGTAATGTGTAGCCAACTGCTCCGCCAACAGACATGTTGGTAATCGTGAGGGTTGAGGTACCGTTGTTGGCAACTGTCAGCGTCTGGATACTGTTACTGGCAAGAGCAACAGTACCAAACATAACGTTGATGGGGTTGACTCCAATTACCGGTACCGCTACTCCGGTGCCGGTGAGGGTGATGCTGCTGGTTGTGCCGCCGTTCAAGGTGATCACCAGACTGCTCGCAGCTGCGGCACCTGCAGCTGATGGGGCGTATTTTACCGTGATCGTTTGGGTTGCGCCGGGGGCAACTGTCAGCGGAAGAGCAGAAGCAAGAGGGCTTACAAGGCTGAAGTTGCTGCTGCCGGTGAGGCTCAAGGAGTTGATTGTGGC
>VFJW01000111.1 GCA_009885845.1 Geobacter sp. | reverse complement strand
TCGGTTTTGTGGTTACTTGGAGGAATTCTGGGCAAGCCACTCTGTGGCCAGACACGGGAGATTGTGAATCAGGCTAAAACAACAAGCAGTAAATTGTTCTTTGAAAACGGGAAGTCAGGCTGCAAGCGAGAGTATCTTGGTCCACCTGGCCTGAATGGTTGGGAGTGCCTTCAACTCCTGCACAGGCACCGGCGGCAGATATTTGAGTGACATATGAGGTCTGAGAAAATTGTAGTGGGTCACAAACAGCGTAGTTAAAGACACCGCCCCGTTTGTGCTGTTGAACCCTGCTGCTGGCCTTACGTGATACTTGTAAGTTCTGTTGAGGCGTTCAACGAGTTGCTTGAAGGCTCTGAATTTCTCTGACTCATCATCAAGATTTTGGAGTCCAATCACCTTTTTATGCTTAATCTTTAGTGGATCATCGAACTGGGCATTGATGAAATGGATGCCTGCCGGATACGAAGGATTTCCATCGCTGACGAGAGTTATTCTCTGATCGTCTGATGCAGTCCTGATGGCTTCGTTCATAGCGATAACGGCAGGCTGAGTTCCTCTGTTGTCTGCCACATGATACGCGGTGATCTTCAGGTTCTTGGCTGAGATAAAGAAGAAAACGTAATGGTGCTTGCCCAGGATCTTGATGTAAGTCTCATCACCGGCGGAGATATCATCTATCAGGCCTTTGTGCTTCAGATTGAAGCGGTGGCAGTACCAGGCGGCGCCAGCGGCGTAATTGAGGACTGTCTGATGAGAAACCTTGATGCAGAAGACCTCGCGCAGTATTTGAGCGGTTTTTCTGGCCGGCACGGCAAACGAAACATAGAAGGTCAGAATCAGACCGAGGACATTCTCGCTGTTATGTATTCTGGCCAACTCGACCGGCGGTTTGTCTGGTGAAGAGTGTTCCAGTTCTTCTGGCTTGTAGTGATATTCCCGGTACTGGTAATTGATTTTGAACTGTGAACTTTTCTTTTTCATCAACTCCAGCTCGGATTTATTGAGCTTTGCAAGCGCCTGGATACGGTGAGGACAGTTATCGTTTGGACACTTGTGGATGGTCACTTCCTTTTGTGACTTCCAGCGAAAGAGAGCCAAACCGCAATGGGGGCAGAAGAGCTTTGACTTCCTGTTGGTTTTAAAGCGCTGCCCAACCTGGGAGAGTAGAGAACAAACCTTGCAGAGAATCTGGGAACGTTTCTTTCCGTCGTTGAAGTAGAGATAGATGTTTGGTGCGCCACAGCAGGGGCAGACGATATGGGTCGGAACCAGTGATGAACCAGCTCTCAGCCTGACTGGGGCAAGAGGCTTACCGTGAAGGGTTTCGTACTCAATCAGGATTTCCCGGTAGTTTTTCTGATCGAGGTCTTTTTTTTAAATTCTGGTGGTTCGGTCAGAGGCGGTTTGGGATCGACAATGAAGTTTCTGTAGTTCGGATGCTTCTCTTTGAAATCGTCCTTCGGCTTGACTTCAGGATTACGGTTTTCAAGAACGTCAGACAACCCGAAGACAATCTGTTCAATCTCGGTTTTTGTGAACTTGGAGCAAATCCAGACAACAAACCTGGCAGTTTTAGATAAGTACGACATGAGCTTACACCCCCATAATGAACATTCTTAACCGGTATTCTGGGGGGAGGCAAGACTTTGATTGGTAATGTATTGAAATAAAATCAGTTTTAAAGAAAACGTCAAAGAATTTTTGACACAACGACATTTTCTCCAGGGAGAAGAGATCATGAACCTGTTAACGCTTGTCCGTCGCACAGCTCACGCGTCCCGTGATGCCGCCGAAGAGAACGCCGCCTGGCTCCAGCAGCATATGAGCCCGTACTTTTTTCAGGCCATGGCAGACGAAGAGGACGCCTTGACACTGCTTGCACGTGAGATGGGGCGCTTACAGCAGAACCGGCATCTGATCCTTGCCGATCAGGAAAAGAGATTGGTGGTCGCCTGCGTCAATAGTCCCGGTTCACTTTACGGGACGCTACGCCGGATCGGGGAACGTGATATTTCTTATGCTATGTTTTCCCATTCAAATGCCGATATGCCGGGCATTAAACGGGAACTTGAAATTCAGCGCTTTGAATTCGATCGCCGTCAGAATCATGAAATCAATCTGAATCGTGAGGTTGACATCCCGGCAGCACTGGTACGCAGGGTGAGGAAGGAGCTCCGCACTTCATTCCCTGCATTTGATCTGAAAAAACTCGGCCGGCTGCTGAAAATACTCTGGCTGAATAATGAAAACTATATCCGGATGTCTCCGCCGTCACGAATCGCGTACCTGGTCTGGCTGTTCGACAGTGCTAATGCTTCCGGCGGACTGTTTCTTGATATTGCTCAGGTAGATCGCGACGGGAGCTGCGAGACCCGTGTGTTGTTCGCGGTAGGCAACCCGCCGCAGGGAGAGTTTCTGCTCCAGCTGCTGGAGGTCTTTAACCGTCTCGATATCGGGATCAGAAGAGCATATTGCATTACCATATCCAATGGAATTCATCCTTATTTCCTCGGTTCGTTTCTTGTTATCAGCCGGCAGGGCGAAGATATATCTCCCCAAAGTCTACTTGCCGCGCGATTGAAACGAGAGCTCTGTACGACGCAAATCCTTTCTACCAAATCACCGGCGTATCATCAGTATGTAGTGGAAGGCCTCATCTCCGGAGAGGATGCCGCATTGGTGAATGCCTGCATCGCTTTCTGCCATACCAGTCTGGCCCATGGCCAACCGGAGCGCTTCGGATTGGATGACGTTCAGGGGGCTTTTTACGATCACCCCGAAATGGCACAGCTTCTGATTCGTCTGTTCCGGCTACGTTTCGATCCTGATCTTGCGGGAAGGGAGGGTTTTTACCCCGACGCCTTGTCTGAAGTCCGGGCGGCCGTAGAAGGGTACAACACCGGCCATCGCTGGTTGGATGACATCCGGCGCGCGGTCTATCGCTGCTGCCTGCTGCTGGTCACACATACCCTCAAAACAAACTTCTTTGTAGTCGAGAAGCAGGCGTTGGCTTTCCGACTCGACCCGGAATATCTGCGGCTTCTCGGCAAGGAATTTACCGCCGATCTTCCGGAAAACCTCCCTTTCCGGGTAACCTTTTTCTTCAGCCGTTTCGGTGCCGGCTATCATGTCGGTTTCTCGGATATCGCCCGGGGCGGCTGGCGTACCGTCATCGCACGCAGTGCTGATGATTTCATCACCTCCGCCAATACCATCTTCCGTGAAGTATATGTGCTGGCTAATACCCAGCATTTGAAAAACAAGGATATCTATGAAGGCGGTTCCAAGCTGGCGCTCGTGCTTGACGCCTCTGATCTTGAACAGGTCGGGAGCGAGGCGGAGAACTGTCGGCTCTACAAGCTTCAGTACAGTATTGCGAACGCATTTCTGGATATTTTCATTACTGAAAACGGGATTGTCAAGGATCGCAGGGTAGTTGATTACTACGGAGATGACGAGCCGATTGAAATCGGTCCTGATGAGAACATGCATGACGGGATGATCGAGGCGATTGCCACTCTGTCGAAAAAACGGGGATACCTCCTTGGCGTTGGCATCATGTCCAGTAAACGGTTTGGCATCAATCACAAGGAGTACGGCGTCACCTCGACCGGTGTGGTGACTTTTGCGGAAATCACCATGGCCGAAGTTCTCGGAATCGATATGCGTCAGGACAGGTTTTCGCTGAAAATGACCGGTGGTCCGAATGGCGATGTTGCCGGCAATGCACTGCGCATCATGCTGGATCGTTGCCCCGGAGTGGAGGTGCGACTTATTCTGGATGGTACGGCAGCTCTGTATGCGCCAAGCGGCATTCATCATGACGAATTACGTCGCATTGTTCTGGCACACGACCTCGATGCCTTTAACCCTGAATTTATCGAGGAGGGGGGGTATATTGTGTACCGCACCGGCCGGCGCGTGGAAGGGCTGAAAGAGTCGCATCAGAAGGTCTCGCGCAGGGCTGAAGGTCTTGTTGAGGAATGGCTGGATATTGATGACTTCAATCGTCTCTACAACAGCCTCGTTTTTTCAGTCAAGGCTGATCTTTTCATCCCGGCCGGTGGTCGTCCGGAAACGATTGATGGTCAGAACTGGCAGTCATTTCTGGATGAGTCGGGAGTGCCATCGTCACGGGTGATCATTGAAGGCGCCAATTCCTACATTACTCCTGAAGCGCGGATTCAACTGCAAAAGTGCGGAGTGGTTCTGATGCGGGACGCTTCGGCCAATAAATGCGGGGTTATTTCGTCATCCTACGAGATCATTGCAAATCTGCTGCTTTCAGAGCGGGAATTTATGGAGCAGAAGGAGCGTTATGCCGCTGACGTCCTTGCCATTCTGGAAAAGCGGGCTGCCGATGAGGCCCGTCTCATCCTGCGGCGTCGGAAGGAATCCGGTGGAATACTGCTCTGCAGTGAAATTTCCGAGACCATCAGTCAGAACATCAACAGCTACTACTCACGACTGTTCGAATTTTTCACCGCGCGCTCCGAGCTCTGCCTACAGCCCCCCTTCCGTCAGGCTATACTAAGCCACCTGCCGCGTATGCTGCAGGAATCAGCTGTATACCGGCAGCGGATAAATAAACTGCCGAAGAAATACCTCTGCGCAATACTGGCGGCAGAAATAGGCTCATCACTGGTTTACAGCGGCGGTCGTGATGCTGATTTTGAAGAGATGGTACGGCGTCATCTGGCCCGGGTTCTGTAATTTTTGCTTTTATTCCCGCAGGCGGATGTGGTAAATACAAAGCCTGAGTGAAATTTTCAATCGAATTTCTTACATACAAGGAGTCTGCCATGTCAACCAACAACGATAATGCCGCTGCTGCTGTGATCGCTTTTGTTTCCGGTGCCGTAATCGGCGCTGCTGCCGCTTTGCTGCTGGCTCCGGCAACGGGACGTGAAATTCGCGGGAAGCTTTCCGATCTTGGTGAAACTGCAACCGACCGCGTGAAACGACTTGCCCGTGAAGCAAAATTCAGAACTTCATCCAAAACCAGGGGTGCGGATTATGAGTATGATGGCGGCGACGCCTGGATTTAGCCGGAATACCCCCGGATGGAGCTGAAATACGGATTAACTGCATATACCCTTGACCTCCCGCCGGAACACCTGGCGGGAGTGATCGCCCCTTCACTGCCGGTCGTTGACCAATCTCCCGCGGATATAATCAAAGCTGAACTGGATGCCTGTAGCATCTTTATTGCCTCCTTTATGCCTGGTGACAGGGTGGTGATTGTTACTTCCGACATCACCCGGTATACCGGCAGTGAAATATACCTCCCGCTGCTGGTAGAGCGTCTTAATCGCCACGGCATAACTGATGGTGACATTGAAATACTGATCGCCCTCGGTATCCATCGCACGCAGACAGAACACGAGCATAAAAAGATCCTTGGCACTCTCTTCGGCAGAATCCGGGTTTCAGATCATGATTGTGATGACCATGATGCCCTGACCTTTATCGGTACGACCTCAAGCGGGATCAAGGTCAGTATCAGTCGTACAGCGGTGGAGGCTGATCACCTGATTCTGACCGGCACGATCGGATTCCATTACTTCGCCGGTTTCAGTGGAGGTCGCAAAAGTGTCCTGCCGGGTATCGCCAGCAGAAAAGCCTGCATGGCAAGCCATTTCGCCGTGCTTAACCCGGGTGCCGGGAGCGGCAAAAATCCGTTGGCGATCACCGGTAACCTTGATGGCAACCCGGTCCATCGGGCGATGGAGGAAGGATGTGCGCTGGCAAAGCCGGCTTTTATTCTGAATACAGTGCTTGATACAGACAAACGTATCATCGCGGCATTTGCCGGAGATTGGCGCGAAGCTCATGCTGCGGGTTGCCGGTTTTACCGTCAGCATTTTACACGGTCTCTGGAAGAAAAGTGTGATCTGGTGATTGCTTCCTGCGGCGGCTATCCTAAAGATATCAACCTTATCCAGGCCCACAAATCGATGGAGTATGCCGCGCAGGCTCTCAAAGAAAATGGAGTGATGATTCTGTTGGCGGAGTGCCGTGACGGCTTTGGTAACGGAACGTTCTTCAACTGGTTTCGACATAAAACTATGGATGAGTTTGAAGCGGCGCTGCGTGAACAGTACGAGATCAACGGCCAGACCGCCTATTCACTGCTGCATAAAGCACAGCGCTTCCGAATCATCCTCGTGTCGCAGTTTCCGGGGAGCCAGGTAGAAGAAATGGGGATGATTCCGGCACGAACGCTCGATGAGGCGATGGGTCTGGCGGTCGGCATGCTGCCTGACGGATGGCGCTGTTATCTGATGCCGGAGGCGGGGTGCGTGCTGCCGGTTGCAGCGTTATGATGTCGCAATAATGAAAATGATTGCCCGCAGAGCTCTTTGTTGCTATCTTTTCCACCGTTTTTTTGAAAATCGGATTTCAGGACGTGATTGAATGAAACTGCATGACAAGCTGAAAACTCTCGGTTCAGGCGTGACCACCTATAACTATGACAAGCCGGACGCTGCATTGCTGGAAGCGTTTCCGAGCCCTTTCGCTCAATCGGAGCTGAACCCGGCCGGTGCAGTCGGGACGCTGCATATAGAATGCCCTGAATTTACCTGCCTCTGCCCGATGACCGGGCAGCCGGATTTCGGTAAGATAATTATCGACTACCAACCTGGACAGCTTTGTGTCGAGAGTAAGAGCCTGAAGCTGTATCTCGGCTCGTTCCGGATGCATGGCGAATTTCATGAAGCGGGTGTTAATCGCATCTGCAATGATCTGGTGAAGCTGCTTGAGCCGGCCTGGCTTACAGTGCGCGGAGAATTTACGCCGCGCGGCGGCATCCCCTTCTGGCCGACCGCTGAATACCGGAAGAAATAACAAATTACCAAGGAGATTCATCAGTCATGTTTGCAACGTCTGACTTTAAAAAAGGGCTGGTCATCCAACTGGATGGCGCACCCTGCCTGATCACAGATATCAACATCAGCTCGCCGACCGCGCGTGGCGCCAACACAATGGTGAAGACCAAATATCGCAACCTGATTACCGGTCAGGTCTTGGAGAAAACGTTCCGCTCGGGCGACAAGGTGGATGAGGCGGATTTCGAACGCCATAAAGGACAATTCCTGTATGCTGATAGCGGCAACGGGGTATTTATGGATCTCGAAAATTATGAGCAGTTTGAAATGCCGGCCGAAGAGTTTGAGCCTCTCTCACTCTATCTGCTTGATGGCACCGAAGTTGTACTGGGTCTCTTTGAGGGGCGCATGATTACGGTTGATTTGCCGATGACTGTTGAACTGACCGTGATGGAAACACCGCCGGTCATGAAAAACGCCACTGCGACCGCCGAGACGAAGGAAGCGATTCTCGAAACCGGACTGAAGATCCGCGTGCCTCCGTATCTTGAGTCCGGTGAAAAGGTAAAGGTTGATACGAGGGACGGCCGTTTTCTTTCGAGAGCATAACTGCTGAAAACTGCTATAAAAATGCTTGACAGTGGCTGGAGCCTCCTCTATTATGAACCTCCCCTACGGGCCTATAGCTCAGTTGGCTAGAGCCACCGGCTCATAACCGGTTGGTCCCAGGTTCGAGTCCTGGTGGGCCCACCATTTCATACATCGAGGGATACACGCCGGATGCCGGCCAGATATTTGGGAACGCCCCGTTATCATACCTCACCACGAGAGTGCACACCGCAAGGTTGCACTCTTTTTAATTGTAGCCGATGAAAATTCCTAAAACTGCGGATATAGTTGGAATCATTAACAAAATAGCGCCAGTTTCGTTGGCGGAATCGTGGGACAATACAGGACTTCAGATCGGTGACCCCGCTGCTGAAGTAACCCGGATTATGGTTGCTCTCGATCCCGCTCCTGACGTAATCAGTGCGGCAATAGCCGGTTCCTGCCAACTGCTTGTCACCCACCACCCCCTTATTTTCAAACCACTCAAGTCAATTTCAGCGGCCACACCGCACGGAGCAGCCATCCAGAAGGCGATACGGGGGGGATTGTCGATAGTCTCGATGCACACCAATTATGATATTGCCAGTGGAGGACTAAATGACCTGCTGGCAGCTAAAATAGGACTTTCAGAGGTTGTACCACTCAAGGTTACTTCATCTTCAGAGCTTGTTAAACTGGTGGTATTCGTCCCGACAGAGCACGTTGAGCGGTTGCGGTCTGTGCTGTTGCCTTTTGCCGCGAGTCAGGGAAATTATCGGGATTGCTCTTTTTCTGCAGGAGGATCAGGAACATTCACGCCGGTTGATGGAGCTGAACCATTTGCCGGAACGATAGGAGTGTTGGCAAAGGTGTCGGAAGAACGGCTGGAAATGCTGATAGAGCGAGGAACGCTGCCGCGTGCGGTGAAGACTCTGCTTGCTGCCCACCCCTATGAGGAACCGGCTTTTGATATCTATCCGCTTCTGAATGAAGGAGAAAAACGTGGCATTGGACGGATTGGGTGTCTGCCGGAACCGGTGATGCTGGCGGAGTATGCCAACCGGCTCAGAACTGTTTTGTCGGCCCCCACACTTCGTTATGTGGGCGATCCCTCTGCCCGGATTTCAAAAGTGGCACTCTGCAGCGGAAGCGGAGCATCACTGCTGCATGAAGCGCACCGCTCAGGGGCAGATCTGCTGGTAACCGGCGATGTAAAATATCACGAGGCGCGTGATGCTGAAGACCATGGACTGGCCCTGATCGATGCCGGCCATTTTCCCACGGAAATTATCATGGTGCATGAAATTACGGAACGACTCGGCCGGGCCCTCAATACGGCTGGATACACGCATTGCCTGATCGAATCGTGCAAAACGGAAACTGATCCGTTTCGAATTTAGAGTAAATTACAAATAATTTGTAGCAAGGGGGAATTGAATTGAAAAAGAAACTGGACATGCTGGAGGAATTGCAGGAGGTAGATCAACTGATAGACACCCATAGGGCTGCCCAGAAGGGGTTACAGGCCGAATTGAGCGGGATTAATCAGGGAGTGGATGTCTCGCGGGAGGAGGTAGCGGTTCTTGAGTCCGGGTTGACTCAGCTTGAATCGGAAAAAGCCGTCCTGGAGGCCACCCATGCAGCAGAGCTGGAAAATATTGTCAGATCTGAAACAAACATGAAAGAAATCAAGACCAATAAGGAGTTTCAGGCAGTTGGTCGTGAAATTACCGCGGCCCGGCGGCAGGTAACAGATCTTGAAGAGCTGCTGCTGCAGAAGATCAGCCAGATCGAAGAACTTGCAGCTGCGCTTGCTGCAAAAAAAGGACAACTTGATGAACTGGCTGAAAACTCTGCTCAGCGGGTTGCCGCCAAGCAGGCTGAAATTGATAAAATCCAGTCGGATATCGATACGGATGTTGAGCGCAGGGAAACAGTGACCAAAGGGATGCCTGCCAGTCTGGTCAAAAAGTTTACCATGCTTCGTGAACAGCGTCGTGGCCAAGCTCTGGCAATTGCCCGGGACGGCTACTGTATGGGATGCAATATGCATCTGCCACCTCAGTTGTATAACAATCTGTACAAGTATGAGGAACTGCTTGCCTGCCCTCATTGCCAGCGGATCCTGATCCTCAAGCTGCAGCAGTAAGACGGTACCGGTTTCGGCTGGGCATAATTATCCCACGGGTGATATGCCTCGCGGTAAAGTTTGGTTGAAGTAGTTCAGATGGTCGCTGCCGGTTTATCCGGTGGAGGAAAGTCCGGGCTCCATAGGGCGTGACGCTGGATAACGTCCAGCGGGGGTGACCCCAGGGATAAGTGCCACAGAGAGAAGTCCGCCTGTTTCGGCAGGTAAGGGTGAAAGGGTGAGGTAAGAGCTCACCGGGTCCGGCGGTGACGTCGGATGCCAGGTAAACCCCGTCAGGAGCAAGACCAAATAGGGGGGCGTTAAGGGCGGCCCGCCCGTGCCTCCGGGTTGGTTGCTTGAGGGTGTCGGTAACGGCATACCCAGATGAATG
>VFJW01000119.1 GCA_009885845.1 Geobacter sp. | reverse complement strand
ATCTGTACACCGCTCCCTCTAACTACCATATGCTTATGGAGAGAGACGGCACAATAAGCCTCTCAGTAGATGAGCGGGTAAACTGGTCACGGCCATCGATAGATGTTCTCTTCGAGAGCGCTGCCCTGGCCTGGGGGGATGAGGTGATAGCGGTTATTCTTTCCGGAGCTAATGCTGACGGAGCGAATGGTATCCGTGCAATCAAAAAAGCCGGTGGTCTCACCGTCGCCCAGGATCCGGCCAGCGCCGAAACTCCGGTCATGCCTCAGGCGGCTATTGATACCGGTGCTGTTGATACAGTACTGAGCGCGGAGAAGATCGGGCAGATGCTGGCAGGACTTGGTGAAAAGAGCAGCCCTCTCCCCAACCCTCTCCCATAAAGGGAGAGGGGGTTTAAAACCTACCCTTTCCATAGGAGGAGAGAAAAAACCTCCCCTCCCTTTATGGAAGAATAAGCCTCCCCTCCATTTATGGGAGGGGATTGAGGGGAGGGTGATAAAGTGAGTAGTACTAATGACCATCAACCTAACAGACAGAGCAAGAAAATTGCGGAAGAACTCTACTGACGCCGAGCGCCTGCTTTGGAAACGCCTTAAAACAAAACAGATATCCGGTCTCAAATTTCGCAGACAGGAACAGATAGGATATTACATTGCAGACTTTGTCTGCTACGAAGCATCGCTTGTTATTGAGGCTGATGGTGGTCAGCATCTTGATAACAGAGACAATGATGAAGACAGGACTATGTGGCTTAACAGTCAAGGGTTTAAGGTTCTGCGGTTCTGGAATAATGAGATTTTGACGAATATTGATGGAGTATTGGAAAATATTTTGAAGGAGTCTACTTCCCCCCTCTCCCCAACCCTCTCCCATAAAGGGAGAGGGGGCTTAGAACCTACCTCTCTCATAAAGGGAGAGAGGGTTTAAAACCTACCCTTTCCATAGGAGGAGAGATAAAACCTCCCCTCCCTTTATGGGAGGGGATTGAGGGGAGGGATACGTTGTGCGGTTATTAAAGATACCTTGTGTATTCCGGGAGGTAGTGCGATGTCGGATAGACAGAAAATCCTGATCGTGGACGATAAGAAGGAAAACCTTGTTACCCTCAGGCACGTTCTGAGCACGGTGGATGCCGATGTCATAGAGGCCACCTCCGGCAATCAGGCCCTTGCCGCGACATTTGACCACCAATTTGCGGTGGCCGTTCTGGACGTGCAGATGCCGGGGATGAGCGGTTATGAGCTGGCAGAACACCTGCGCGGAGACGAGAAGACCAGGCTTATCCCGATTCTGTTTCTTACTGCCCACTTAGCGGACGAGCTTGAGATCTTCAAGGGATACCAGTCAGGAGGTGTCGACTACTTAACCAAGCCATACTCGCCAGAGGTTCTGCGAGGCAAACTCGACATTTTCCTCGAAATTGACCGCAGAAAGCGGGAGTCGATTATGCACCAAAACCAGCTTGAAAGTCTCGTTGCTGGTCGTACCCGCGAACTTGAGCATGAACTGGCGAGGCGGAAGCAGATAGAGGATGAACTAAAGAGTGCCAATAAACTTTTGGATGATGTACAGAGTTTAGCAAAAATGGGCGGATGGAAATGCAATATTGCGACAGGCCGTCACACTTGGACGGATGAAGTGTACAGGATCTATGGGGTCGAAAAGGATTTCAACCCAAGTGATGTGAACAGATGTATCAGCTACTATGCTCCGGAATATATACCGGTCATCACGGATGCTTTTGAACAATCAGTCAGCCACGGAAAACCTTTTGATGTGGAAGTTCAGTTTGTTCGCCAGAACGGGGAGCGGATATGGGCCCGGGCGACGGGAAATCCGCTCGTCATAAATGGCAAAGTCGAAGAAGTTACCGGTTTTTTTACAGATATCACCGCCCGCAAAAGCGACGAACAGGAAAAACATTCACTCGGGCTGCAACTCCAGCATGCCCAGAAACTTGAGAGTATCGGGGTGCTTGCCGGCGGCATCGCCCACGACTTCAACAACATCCTGGCGGTTATCATCTGCAATTGCGACCTGGCAACTCAGCGGCCGCAGATGGCCGGAGAGCTTATCCCCGAGATTGAAGAAGCCGCCCAGCGGGCTGCTGAACTCTGCCACCAGATGCTGGCGTACGCCGGAAAGTCCATGACAATCCGCAAGGAGTTCAATATTTCAGCGTTGGTGGATGATACGCTCAAGATGCTGAATGCCACCCTCAATCAGAATGTGGTGATAAAAACCAATCGATCCGGCGATATTCCCCGCATCACGGGTGATACCAGCCAGATCAGGCAGATCGTTATGAATCTGATTATCAATGCATCCGAAGCTATCGGCGAGGCACATGGTGAAATCTGTGTATCTTTGATAAATACCGAGATAATTGCGGGACAAACGGAGAAGGACCATCTGGGAAAAATCATTCCGCCTGGTCAGTACGTCTGTCTGGAAGTCACTGACACCGGCTGCGGCATGGATGATGAAACCAAAGAGCGAATCTTCGAACCGTTCTACACCACAAAATTTACCGGGCGCGGTCTGGGGATGTCGGCAACCCTTGGCATCATCACCTCTCATAAGGGAGCATTGCAGCTGTTCAGCCAACCTGATCACGGCTCAACCTTCAAGGTCTATCTACCCACCAAGAGCAGCGACTCCTCTGTGGAACCACTTCAGCAGACTGACTCGCTAACGTGGCAGGGGAGCGGGTCAATCCTGTTGGTGGAGGACGAACCACAGCTCATGCTTGTTGCTAAAAATCTGTTGAAGGCTCTCGGATTCTCCGTTTTTGAAGCATCAAACGGCAGTGAAGCTCTGGAGTTGTATCGTAAGAACTCTGAATATATCAACCTGGTGGTGACTGATCTGGGTATGCCGGTCATGAATGGTTACGAGTTGCTCAGGGAGATCAAACAAATCAATCCGGAGCTGCCGATTATTATCTCCAGCGGGTTTGGCGATGTCGATATCAACTCACATATAACAGATGGAGAAGTAGCCGGTTTTCTCAGTAAACCGTACAGCTTTGCCCAGATGCGGGAGCTGTTGAAGAGTGTTATGGAGCGGGGAAATCCTGATTTCACCTGAGTTTGAGTGAATGTATAGCATGACTTGTCGGCCATCATGCAGATCTTTACAATGTAACTTACTTTGATATAAGCTATGCTCTCATTAAGTTGCAATTTATAGTTGCAATTCATAGCTCTTATACGGGCCCACACATCCGCATTCGAAAAATCAAGCTTCGCATGTAAAGGAATTGTTTATGAGTACGCTGGAGTGGATAGAGGATTACAACGTCGGCATACCTGCCATCGACAATGAGCACAGACTTCTGGTCTCCTTGATAAATGATATCAACCGCACCATTGATACGCACAAGGAGTTTCAAACCCAGATCATTGGCGACAGCCTGAAAACACTCGAACAGTGCGTGCGAAATCACTTTGCGTCGGAAGAACGTTTCCTGTTATTTAATAATTATCCGGAATATGACACGCACAAGACCGAACACACTCTTCTCCTCGAACAACTGGAGCACTTCGAAAAGAAATTTCTGGCCGAAAAGCCGGACTTTACCGAAAACATGTTACTGTATCTGAAAGATTGGCTGGTCAGACACATTATCCTGCACGACTGCAAGTTCAGCAGCTATTTCCGGGATGAGGAACTGATCGATCACTTCGGGTAGCAGATCCCAGGAGACGGGTTCCATTAACCTAAAACCGGCATTTGAAACACAGAGAGCACAGAGAACACAGAGAACACAGAGAACACAGAGAAATCTTTGAGCTTTTAAACAAGAATTACAACACCATATGGGTGAACCTTATTTTTTGTCTTTAACCGGCCATCCTGTTGTTGACTCTAAGGTTTATCCTCTGTGAACTCTGTGCCTCTGTGTTTAACTGTTTTTTCTAAGCTTAAAAATATTTACAGCCGGTTTAGTCCTATGAAACCGTGGCAGGAGGTAGGAAAACAGGATGTCCGGTCAAAACAGCAGCGATCCCCTGCAGGGCGTAACCTTGAATATGATTCTGACTGCCCTGGTAGAACAGTACGGCTGGGAGGAGATGGGCAGAACCATCGAAATCCGTTGTTTTACTCATGAACCGAGTATTTCGTCCAGCCTGAAATTTCTGCGTCGGACACCGTGGGCCCGAGTCAAGGTTGAGGAGATGTACCTGCGCGGGGAAATGGGATGTTCCTGATACGCGTTGAATTAAGTATACTTTTACTCTGCTAAACACTATTACGCCCCGCTACTTTCGGTAACGGGGCGTAATAGTTGCAATCGTGATTGTTTGAGAAAAATCTATTCCACGATGACAATCACCAGATCTTCTTTCTCAACCTTATCCCCTTCTTTAAACTTCACATCTGCAACTGTGCCATCCGCTTTGGCCTTGATGTTGGTCTCCATCTTCATCGCCTCGGTGACCATCAATACATCTCCTGCCTTGATCAGATCACCCGACTTGACATTCACCTTCAACACTTTGCCCGGCATCGGTGCCCCGATGTGACAGGGATTGCCCTTTTCAGCCTTCACACGTACTGCCTGATCACTTTGTACCGACTGGTCGCGGATCACAACCGAACGATTGTTGCCGTTCAGCTCGAAATACACCGCGCGAGTACCGTCACTCTGCACTTTTCCAACCGCGTTGAGCTTGATGATCAGGGTCTTTCCCTGTTCAATATCCAGAGAGGTTTCCTGCCCCGGTTCGAGACCATAGAAAAAGATCGGAGTCGGAATAACCGAGATGTCGGAAAACTGCTGGCGATGACGGTCAAATTCGGGATAGACATTCGGGTAAAGAATAGCGGAAACAAGCGCCCGATCATCAACCCGATGACCTAACTTCTCTTCCAGTTTCAATTTTTCCTCTTCAAAGTCCACCGGTTCCAGCAGTTCACCGGGGCGGCAGGTAATCGGCTGTTCTCCTTTCAGGATAATTTTCTGGAGTTCCTGCGGCCATCCCTGATACGGCTGGCCAAGCATTCCTTTGAACATGCCGACAACCGATTCAGGGAAAGCCAGGTCCTCTTTGCTGGTGAAAACATCCTGCGGCTCCAGATTGTTCTTGACCAGAAACATGGCCATGTCGCCGACAACCTTTGAGGAGGGGGTGACTTTGACAATATCGCCGAACAGCATGTTCACCTTGTGGTACATCTCCTTGCAGTCATCCCAGCGCTCGATCAGACCGAGGCCGGCAACCTGCGGCTTGTAGTTTGAATACTGGCCACCGGGAATTTCGTGGTGATACACCTCCGCAGTACCGCTCTTGAGGCCGGATTCAAAAGGAGAATAGTAATCACGAACCGTTTCCCAATAGTTGGCAAGTTTTTGCAGACCGGGAGCATTAACCAGCGGATCGCGCTCACTACCTTCGAGAGTAGCTACCAGTGCGTTCAGGTTGGGCTGTGCAGTCAGACCGGAGAGTGACGAAAGCGCAGCATCAACGATATCCACACCGGCTTCACTGGCTTTCAGCAGCATGGCGCTGCCGTTTGAAGAGGTATCATGGGTATGCAGATGAATCGGGATGCCGATATTTTCCTTGAGCGCCTTTACCAGTTTGTAGGCAGCGAGTGGCTTGAGCAGGCCGGCCATATCCTTGATAGCCAGAATGTGAGCACCCATATTCTCAAGCTCTTTCGCCATATTGACGTAGTATTCAAGCGGATACTTATCCCGTCTCGGGTCGGTAATGTCACCGGTATAACAGATGGCTGCTTCACAGATTTTTCCTGATTTGCGCACCGCATCCATCGCAACCTTCATGCCGGTGGTCCAGTTGAGTGAATCAAACACACGGAAGATATCAACGCCGGAATCAGCTGCCTCTTCCACGAACTTCTGCACCACATTGTCCGGATAATTGGTGTATCCAACGGCATTTGAGCCGCGCAGCAGCATCTGGAAAAGGATATTTGGAATCAATTCTGACAGTTTATGGAGTCGCTGCCAGGGGTCCTCCCGCAGGAAACGCATCGAGACATCAAACGTTGCCCCGCCCCAGCACTCCAGCGAAAACAGTTCGGCACCCAGATAAGAGGTCGGTTCGGCGATCTTGAGAAGGTCATAGCTGCGAACTCGTGTTGCCAGATTGGACTGATGGGCATCGCGCATGGTCGTGTCGGTGATCAGCAGTTTCTTCTGTTCCAGAATCCATTTGGAGAGCCCCTCGGCTCCAAGCTGCATGAATAGATCCTTGCTGCCGGACGGCCGCGGTCTGGTGGTATCGACATACGGAGTGCGGGCCTCGATCAGCTCTCCCGACTTGAGCGGCTTCGCCACCCCCGGAGAACCGTTGACAATCACTTCGCCCAGGAAGTTAAGCACCTTACTGGCCCGATCCTGCTTTTCTCGGAAATGGAGCAGTTCCGGATGTTTTTCGATAAAGGAGGTGTCACACTGCCCGCGAAGAAAGACCGGGTGAGTAATGACGTTTTCGAGAAAAGCGATATTGGTTTTAACACCGCGGACACGGAACTCCTGCAGGGCACGATGCATGATATTGGCAGCCTCTGAAAAGGAGAGACCCCACGCACATATTTTAACCAGCATCGAATCGTAATGGGGAGTGATCTTGGCACCGGTAAACGCATTGCCGGCATCAAGACGTACACCGAAACCGGCAGCCGAGCGATAGGTAGTCAACGTTCCAAAATCAGGGGCGAAATTGTTAGACGGGTCTTCAGTGGTAATTCGGCATTGAATTGCGTAGCCCCGCATGTCGATGGCGCTCTGCGACGGAATATTAATCTCGGGATCGGAGAGTTTGTGGCCGCAGGCGACCAGGATCTGGTTCTGCACGAGGTTACGGCCGGTTATCATCTCGGTGACGGTATGCTCTACCTGAATGCGGGGATTCATCTCGATGAAGTAGTGCTTACCTTCGGTGTCCACAAGAAACTCAATGGTTCCGGCATTGCGGTACTTTACGTGTCCCGCAATTTTAAGCGCAGCCGTACAGAGTTCCTCCCTCTGGGTTTGCGTCAGGGAGAGCGACGGCGCAAATTCGACTACTTTTTGATGACGACGCTGAACCGAGCAGTCCCGATCGAAAAAATGTACCAGATTGCCGTAATTATCCCCCAGCACCTGAACTTCTATATGTTTCGGATGTGCCAGGTAGCGTTCCAGAAAAATTTCGGCATTACCGAAGGAGGCTTTGGCCTCACTGCTGGCCGCAACAAGCCCCTCAAGCAGCTCTTTTTTATTGGCGGCAACACGCATGCCGCGACCACCGCCGCCCGCCGAAGCCTTGATGATGATCGGATAGCCATGTTCCTTGGCAAAAATCAGCGCGTCTTCTTCTTTCTCAATCGGATTTTCCGTTCCCGGTACAACATTGACACCGGCGGTGATAGCGGCCCGTCTCCCGGAAACCTTGTCCCCCAGCGCACGCATCATTTCAGCGGTAGGGCCGATAAAGGTTATGCCGTTAATCCGGCATTCCTCGGCAAATTCAGCATTCTCAGACAGAAAGCCATACCCGGGATGAATGGCGTCTACGTCAGCCTTGAGCGCCAGAGCAATGATCTCGTCAATGCCGAGGTACGCATCGATCGGCGACTTCCCTTTACCGATCAGATATGCCTCGTCAGCTTTATAGCGGTGAAGAGAGAGCTTATCTTCTTCAGAATAGAGTGCAACAGTGCCGATGCCAAGCTCGGTACAGGCGCGAAAGATGCGGATAGCAATTTCGCCTCGATTTGCCGCCATGACTTTACGAAACCGGTATTTTTCCATTTGAGTACATTCTCCAAGATAAATTTTTTTAGCAAAACTAAAAATATTCAGTTATTTTAAATAGTTACGGATATAACTGTTCGCACTAAAACAGATTGGGTCGTGTTTGTCAATTAGTAAGTTAGAAATGATTTCTGCAGTTTTATGCAGGAAATAATTTTGTGAACGCACTTATCCCGGTTACCGGGGCTAGTAAGTTAGAAATAAATTCGGGAAGTGGGCTGAATTTCTTAATGAGTAGCTGTCTATAGCATGGAGCGTGATACGTCCTTTATCGTGGAGCATACGTAGTTTTTGAAAATCACGTTGACATGCTATCACTATCTGTTATCATTAACCATGAACAATAAACACCGGAAGACACTTGAAGCCATATTCAGTAACCCTGCCAACAGCACTATTGAGTGGTCACGGATAGAAGCATTACTAATTGCTGTGGGTTGTGTCGTGGTGGAAGGCTCCGGTTCTTCAGTCACTTTTGAAAAACTGGGAAAGCGGGCATATTTTCACCGGCCTCATCCCCAAAAAGAGTCTTTACGGTACAGAGTTACGGATGCCAGGTATTTTCTCGAATCAATCGGAGTAAAACCATGAACAGTATGAAATATAAAGGATTCGCCGCGCGGGTTGAATTTGACGCACACGACCGGATTTTTGTCGGACATCTGGCGGGAATCCGCGATATTGTAGGATTTCACGGGACATCTGTTGAGGAGCTTGAAACCTCATTTCATGAAGCCGTTGATGATTATCTTGCCGCGTGTATCGTGTTGGGGCAACCACCGCACAAGCCTGCTTCCGGAAAGGTTTTATTACGTGTGCCTCCCGAAGTTCATGCCGCTGCAATCATGGCCGCCGAAAGCGCAGGGAAAAGCCTTAACCAGTGGGCAACTCACGTTTTAGAGGAAGCAGCACAGTACGGTTGAAATTCGAAATTCCGGACATGAATGACCGTGGCAATGACAGCAAAGGCGTCTGGATATCATTCTTTGATGGATTCAGGTTATGACGTGCAGCCATTGAAAGAGAGTCATAACGATCGCACGCAGGTTCCAGAGAAGTTTCATTCTTCACCCTTTAATTTCACCGCATGACTTATTTTGTCGCATACTTGTGCTAGAGTGTCCGCAGGGGGATTCAATCAATGCAAACCCAGGCATATTTCGATGATATCCAACTTCAAATTCTGCATGAAATCCGCAAGGCAGCAACCTCTATTCATATCGCTGTCGCCTGGTTTACCGATCCGGAAATATTCGAGCAGCTCTGCCAAAAGGCCGGTTCCGGTGTACGGGTGGAGCTGATCATTATCAACGACTCCATAAACCGCAAGAGCGGCATTGCATATGAGCGACTGCGCGATCTGGGCGGCGTGTTCATGATGGTGGGGGACAAAAAGAAGAGTTCCGCCATCATGCACAACAAGTTCTGCGTAATCGACAGCGCCACCGTCATTACCGGTTCCTACAACTGGAGCCGCCAGGCCCAGCAGAATAGCGAGAACATCACCGTCATCTCCGAGCATCCCGAATTGGCCCGGCAGTTTATTCAGGAATTCGAGTCGATCTTTGAACGTCATTCCGGCAAGGGTGTTGTCGGGGCTGATCTCGGCAAGATCGTTGCCCGGCTTGAGGCGCTACGCCATGTGATTGAGTTGGATGACGAGGATGATGTCTCTCTTCAACTCGCAAAGCTGAAAAAGCTTATTGCTGGTAGCGTTGAGTACGCCGAAGTGAATAAAATAATCGCCCAGATAGCGGCGGATCAATTGGATCAGGCGATTGCCGGCATTGAAACATTTGTCCGTTCACGCAAGCAGATTGCCGTCTATGTTGCCCCTGAGATCGGCGAGGTAAGGCTGGAACTTCGGGTGCTGGAACTCCAGGTAGCGGCTTTGGAGGATGAGAAGGCTGAAATGGAGCGGTTGCTGCGTACCTACCAGTTTCGTCATGCCATCGAGTTGGGGGAGATAATCCGCAGGCTTCTTTCTCTGCGTGCTGAACGTCTGCAACAGGACGTTCACGCCTCACCTAAAAAAGAACAGGCATATCAAGATGCAAAGAGGGACTACGAAGAATTTACTCAGGATGACGAGCAAGCCCGTCGGAACGAGGTTGCAGTACTTGCAATCGAAGACCAGATGGAGTTGAAAGCACTCTTTCGCGCCAGCTCTAAATTCTGCCATCCTGATCTTGTTTCCGAAGAGCAAAAAGTCGAGGCGGCACGTATATTCCATCGACTTATGGAATCCAACGAGTGCAATGATCTGGACGCAGTTAGGGAAATATACAACAACCTGCGCAAGGGAATATTTAGCACAGCCAGCGGCACCTTGAGTGATGCCCAGAGGCTCCATATAGAAGTGGTTCGCATGCGTACGAGAGTAACGGAGCTTGCCAGAACGGCCAGGATTATACGCGGTTCTGATGCCTACCGGAAAGTTGCACGAATATCGGATTGGGATGAATATTTCAGTATCACACGTCAGAAATTGCAGCAGGAGTTGATACAATTGGAGGGCAAGAATGAATGCTAACGATAAAGCAATTGTACCTGTTATAGGCGGAGTGGTTGCTGCGGTAGATAGGCAAATACATATAACTGACAAGCTACTGATGCAGACATGTGCAAATGCATTTCGTGTTCCTCAGGATGGGACGATATATGTTGCTGTGGAATGGGCAAAAAATGGGGGAATTATTGAAATTTCAACTGGTAATAGCCAACTGGACGGTTTATTCAATGAAGCCTTCCGATTTCAAGCTAAACGAGTTTACGGTGAGGCAATAGCCAAATATAGCGAATCTATTGAGATAAACCCGGAATTTGTTGAGGCGCGTTATTGTCGCAGCATTGTATATTATTACGTAGGTGATAAACAAAATGCTATTTCGGATCTGGATGCCGTTATCAAAATTGACTCAAAGAATCCGGATCCATTCAATAAACGTGGATGTGTATATTATGTATTAGGTGAGTATAGCCAAGCGATTGATAATTTTACTAAGTCTATCGAGATCGCCCCTACATATTTTAAAGCATACCATAACAGAGGACTTGCATATTCTAATATGGGAGACAAGTGGCGGGCAATTGAAGACTTCAACAAAGCTATCGAATTAGATCCAAACGACGCCGATGTGTACCGCCAGCGAGGTCGGTCATATTCTGCATTATTTAATTACCAACAAGCAATTGAAGATTATGATAGATCAATCGAAATATTCCCATACAAGCACACTTCCTTAGCAGATCAGAATCCTGCCTATTCAGATCGTGAAAATACATATGCAATTTTGCGTAAGCTGAAAAAAAATACTGGTGTTCATGAAACTTTTGGCATGATCTTGGTCAGGAAACGTAATGGAACTTGGTTGATTAGATGGCGACGATATGTTGGAGACGAAAGGTCATGTCATTGGGCACCGGCAAAAGACCTCGAATACGTTCGGAAGGTGATAATAGAAGAGGCGGTAAAATTAGATTCAATAATTCAAGAGGCACTTGAAATTATAAACGGAACATCAAAAACACATGTTTTAGAGGGCGACTCAGTGTGTGCTCGTCCGGTTTTAGATGGTGGGGGTGTGGGGTGTTTTACCTTGTATCTCCGTAATATTGACAATCTAAACAAGACCGTGCAAATGCTAAAAAGCGGAAAATGGGATGTAAAAATATGGAAAGTTCCGATGATTTTATCTGAGATGAAACCTCATCATTTTTCTGATGAAAAGGTAAAAAGTCAGTATTTGATTGCCGTTGCTCGTGATGACTCTGTAATCCCATCTGAGGTGATTATTTAGCGGTTATTAAAATATCGGAGAAATTTATGGAGTCACCGTACTGGGAAGCAGAAGACTTCCGTGTTGTAATTGGGGCTACAAAGATCGACTACGCCGCAGACAAAGAAGAACACAATCGAACGAAACATAAATATTCCCTGGCAAGCGCAGTTAACCTGCTAGAACATTTAATCCTCCCGGTTAATGTGCGCCCTTTTATTACACGCGACGCCTGTACAAGTTATGAACGCAGGCATGAACACATGACAGTAGACAGCGACGGTAAAGTAGTTTTCTTTGTTACTACTATGCGGAAAAATGAAACTATCCGTGTTATATCGTTGCGCAGGGCGCATGAGGCAGAGCGAAATGTTTTCGCTTGTTTCACAGGATATCACGAAAAAACTCCCTAACTACGAGGTTAGACCGTTCATCGGATCAACTCCTCACTGATTGTTAGATGAAGGACAAGGAACCATGACTGAGATCATTATTGGAGCAATTGCAGCTAACACAATCATGATAGCAGTTCTTGGTTTTTTGGCGCGCACAATTCTCCAACATTTCCTTTCTAAGGACATTGAAAAATTCAAGAGCAACTTGGAATCAGAAGCGAAGAGTGAAATCGAAAGTTTCCGGTCGAACCTTGAGAAAGAGCGAATTCGCCTGCAAATTTCATACAGCGGCATTTTTGAAAAACAGGCTACGGTAATCATTGAGATGTACAAACTGATATTGGACTTCGAAAACAAAATCAGATCCTTTATGACACCGATGGATGATCTCAATGAACTTTACGGAGCATTTATCGACAGTTACCGAGTCCTCTTCAATTACTTCGAAATCAATCGAATTTTGCTGCCAAAAACCCTTGAAGCAGATTTTGAAAACTTCCTCAAAAAAATGTACTTGGCTGTGAATCAGCAAAAGAGAGTCGAATCACAAATTAATCATGGCTACATGCTTCAAGAAGCAGATTTTGACAAGCTATTTAAACAGCAAGACCAAGCATACGAGATTATAGACAAACTACCAGAGTTCAGGAGAGAGCTTACCGATAAACTGAGGTCCCTTATTGGCGTTGGGGTATAAAATAGGGCGGAGAGTGAAAATCGTGGAGCTACTAAATTATGTTGGCTGAATTGAGAATGACAATGGACGAACCTCCACACTTTAACGAACTCTGTAGGCAGGTTGGATGCGTTGTTTTGCAGGCGCAATTAATTGAAAGCACGCTTGCCGCGTACCTTGCAACATCTCTCCGACTGGAGAAATCTGAGGCCATGACACAAGTGCAGGCCGCACTGGAGTCGGCAAACAGGCAGACTATGGGCACACTGATGCAAAATATTCGCAAGCAGTTTCCGCTGCCACCGGGCATTGATGACCGGATCTGGAAGCTAAAGGACGAACGCAACTGGCTCGTGCACCGACTGCACAGGGAAAATGAATCCGTAATATTCTTGCAGGATCAATCCGAGCACGTCTTCCGACGGATTGAAGCAATCGCGTGCGAGATCAGTTCAGTTATGACAGAACTCAACACAATCGGTGACACCTTGATGTCGAAACATGGATTCGATCTTCTGGAAGTCAGGAATCTGGCGGTGGAGAACTTGAAAGCTGTGACAGCCAACAAATGCAGGACATCGTTGAAAAAGTGAACAAACAGATATAATGTCGCCCTACCCTTTTTCTTTGTTTTTATATTGCTTGATTTATAACACTAAGAACTATACTATTATCAAGCAGAGGGAAATGTGAGAGTATTCAAAACAAAGTGGTTTGCGCGCCATGCGTCTAAAGAAGGCATCGACGACGCAAAATTGGTGGAGGCTGTCCGGCAGATAGAAAAAGGGCTTATCGACGCCGACTATGGCGGAGGGATGATTAAACAACGAATCGCGCGGGAAGGCGGCGGAAAGAGCGGCGGGCACCGAAGCATCATTGCCTTTAAATCGGAAACGCGCAGCATCTTCTTTTATTCTTTCCCCAAAAGCAAAAAAGATAATCTCGACAATGCCGAGGTGAAGGAATACCGGGAAGCAACGGCAATATATCTTGGCCTTACCGACGCACAAATTGCCTTGGCATTGGATAAAAAAGAACTTGTGGAGGTAGACTACAATGACGAAGAAATATAAAAGCGAAGCACTTGCAGCGCTCCATGAATCTATGCAGGGCTTGCACGACATAGGCATTGTGCCGGCAAAAACGATGCGACGCTTTGATTCCTCGTGCCTTGCGCCGATTGAGGACATGAAGCCGGAAGAAATTGTTGAAGTCAGAAACAAAGCCGGGGTAAGTCAGGCAGTCTTTGCCCGTTATTTCCGGGTGTCTCTGGGAACCATCAGCAAGTGGGAACGAGGCGAAAAACACCCGAGCGGCCCGGCCATAACATTGCTTAATATTGTCAAGAGGAAGGGCCTGGAGTCTATCTACGCTTAAACCTGCCGTTTTATGGTTTTTTACGAATTGGCAAGAGAGAAAGCCGTACACCATTGTTGATCATGTAAAACAATTCAAGCTTGAAGTGCCTGTATATCCCACGACGCAGGCTTTTTCATCTTGCCGCAATTATCCGAATATGGTAGGTACAGCAAACGTTCAGACAGATAAAAGAGGTGAATCATGGATATAAAAATAGTGCCGTTACCGGCTGAGAAGATGAAATCAAAAATTGCTGATCAATCCCAACTCGGCTTTGGCAAATACTTCACCGATCGGATGCTGGTTATTGAATGGAAGGACAGCCAGGGATGGTGTGATGCCCGCATCGAACCATACGGCCCCTTCATACTTGACCCATCCTGTTCGGTGTTCCATTATGCCCAGGAAATATTTGAAGGGCTCAAGGCCTATAAGTGGACTGACGGGCGCGTGGCCCTGTTCCGCCCCGAGATGAACGCCCGCCGCTTCAATCAGTCCGGTGACCGCATCTGTATGCCGGAAGTGCCGGAAGAGCTGTTTCTTGACGGCATAAACAAGCTGGTTGCACTGGAGCAGGAGTGGATTCCCACTGCCCCCGGCACGTCGCTCTATATCCGCCCGGCCATGATTGCCGTGGAACCGTTTCTGGGGGTTCATCCTTCAAACCATTTTTATTTCTTCGTCATCCTCTCTCCGGTCGGCGCCTATTACGCAGCCGGATTCAACCCTATCAACATCATGGTGGAAGATCATTACGTCCGGGCAGTGCCGGGTGGAACGGGCGAGGCCAAGACCGGCGGAAACTATGCCAGTTCGCTCAAAGCTGGACTCGAAGCCAAGAAAAAAGGGTATGATCAGGTGCTCTGGCTGGATGGCCGGGAGCGTCGCTTTATTGAAGAAGTCGGTGCCATGAATATGTTTTTCGCCTACGGCAATCATATCGTAACCGCTCCGTTAACCGGCTCGATTCTGTCGGGCGTAACGCGTGATTCAGTACTTAAACTGGCTCCGACGCTTGGCTATACCGTTGAGGAACTACAGATTGATGTTAACGATCTGATGGCTGATATCCGTTCCGGTAAAGTCACCGAAGCTTTTGGCAGCGGCACGGCAGCGGTCATCACTCCGGTCGGAAAACTTTGTTACAAGAATGAGGTTCTGCAGTTGAGCGGCGGCAGGGTTGGAGATATCACGCAACGTCTTTATGATACCCTCACCGGAATTCAGACCGGAAAACTGAAGGATGAGTTCGGTTGGGTCAGGTTCGTCGTTTAATCCACATTTCGCCGGGACGGGTTTGAACCCGCCCCGGCATGGATCACAAGTCGCCATGCCACCAAAAAAGACTGCACACAACAAACCAGCCGTAAATAAGCTCTGTACGTCATGCCGCCGTACCTGCAAGCAGGCGGCAAATGCCGTTGTTGCCAAATGCCCCCGGTACTACCCCTTTAACCGCAAGCAGATAAAGCGCGAGTTTACATGGCAACAGATGGAACTGGGACTCTGAAAAGCGACTCCGTCGTTCCTGTCATAGACGCAACCCGTTGCAGCGGGTGCGGTCGATGCGTTGCTGTCTGTCCTCACAATCTTATTTCACTCGAAGTCGCCGGATTCCGCAAATATGCAGAGATACAGGATTCAGATCGATGTGACTCCTGTGGATGCTGCGTAGTATCCTGTCCGCTTGCCGCAGTGAGTTAAAAGCCTGCCTGATTCCTGACAAACAACGTATTTTCCCTTGATTTTACTGAAATTACTGTGCTATAAAGTTCCGCTGTTCAATTCACACGCCTCGGTAAATCCGGTGGTGTCCCTCGGTTGTTAGATGTCGGGGATTCGACGGGGCGGAGGAAAAACCAAAGGAGAAGCACATGTCAAGTATCAGTATGAAAGAACTGTTGGAAGCTGGCGTCCATTTCGGTCACCAGACAAAACGCTGGAACCCGAAAATGAAACCTTACATTTTCGGTGCACGTAACGGCATTTACATCATCGATCTGCAGAAAACCGTCCGTTATTTCAAAACCGCCTACAGCTTTGTTAAAGAATCCGCTCAGGACGGCTGCACTGTTCTGTTTGTCGGCACAAAAAAGCAGGCTCAGGATTCTGTCGCTGAAGAGGCAGCCCGCTGCGGCATGCATTACGTCAATCAGCGCTGGCTGGGTGGCATGCTGACCAACTTTGCCACCGTCAAGCAGAGTATCGATCGTCTCAAAAAGATCGACGCCATGTTCGAAGACGGTACTATCGATGCCTACACCAAAAAAGAGGCACTTCAGTTTACCCGTGACCGCGAAAAACTGCAGAAAACTCTTGGCGGCATCAAAACGATGAACAAACTCCCCGGCGTCATGTTCGTCATTGATCCCAAAAACGAAGAGATCGCCGTTCAGGAAGCCAACAAGCTCGGCATTCCGGTTGTTGCTGTCGTTGATACCAATTGCGATCCCGACCCGATTGATTATGTTATTCCAGGTAACGATGACGCAATCCGTGCCATTCGTCTGCTTTCGGCAAAAATGGCTGATGCTGTTCTTGAAGGAATTCAGGCACGCAGAACCGCACTGCAGACAGATACAGAAGGCACTGAAGAATATGCTCCTGAAGTGGTTGCTGCGGAAGAGGTTGTTGAAGCTGCTGCTGAAGTGACAGCCGAATAAATTACATTACTTAATTTCTGTTGTATCAAGGATAGGAGAATAACAATGGCTGTAACTGCTGCGCAGATATCAGAACTGAGAAAATCAACCGGTGCCGGAATGCTGGACTGCAAAAAGGCGCTTGAACAAACTGACGGAAATTTTGACCAGGCGGTCGATTTCCTTCGTACAAAAGGCCTTGCTGCCGCTTCAAAAAAAGCCGGGCGCGCTGCAACTGAAGGTATGGTTGCCGCGGCTGTGTCTTCAGATGGCACTAAAGGTATTTTGCTTGAGATCAACAGTGAAACCGACTTTGTAGCAAAAAACGAGAAGTTTCAGGGCTTTGTAAAAGACATTGCCAACCATATCCTTCAGGCTAATCCTGTAACTGTTGAGGAGCTGTTCGCTCAGCCATACTGTGGCGACAGCAGCAAAACTATTCAGACAATGCTGAATGAAGCTATTTCCGTCATCGGCGAAAACATGCAGATCCGCCGCTTCAGCAGCTTTGTTCTCCCGGGTGCCGGCGTAATCGGCTCATACATTCATGCAGGCGGAAAAATCGGTGTTCTGGTAGAAGCAACCTGCGACAACGCTGCTGCCGCTAAAGACCCTCTCTTTGCCGCTTTTGTAAAAGATGTTGCGATGCATTCCGCAGCTGCTTCACCTCTGTATGTACAGCGATGTGAAGTTGACCCGGCGGTACTTGAGCGGGAGAAAGATATTTATCGTGCCAAGGCACGTGAAACCGGCAAACCGGAAAATATCATCGAAAAGATCATCGACGGCCAGGTCAACAAGTTCTACGCCGACATCTGCCTTCTTGAACAGCAGTTTGTTAAAGATACTGACAAGACTATCCTGCAATTTGCTGCTGAAACAGGCAAAGCGCTTGGCACGAAGATTACGGTCACCCGCTTCACCAAATATGCCCTCGGAGAGGGACTGGAAAAGAAGGAATGTGACTTTGCCGCCGAAGTGGCGGCAGTTGCCGGACTTTAATCCTTCATCGAAGCCGGCCTGATATGGCCGGCTTTTTTTTATGAATTTACAACTGTTTTTCAGGTTCGTTTTTACCAAATAGTTTAAGAATTCCGGAGGCATGACATGGGCAGAAAATCCTACACCCGGGTACTTTTAAAGCTTTCCGGTGAATCTCTGGCCGGCGATCAGGGGTATGGCATTGACCCGCATACACTGAGTACTATCGCACGAGAGATCAAGGAAGTTGTCGACAGCGGCGTGCAGTTGGCGCTTGTTATCGGCGGTGGAAACATTTTCCGCGGTCTTGCTGCCTCGTCCAAGGGAATGGATCGCTCAAGTGCTGACTACATGGGGATGCTGGCCACCGTAATCAACTCGCTTGCCATGCAGGATGCCCTCGAAAAGCAGGGCGTTTCGACTCGAGTGCAGTCAGCTATTGCTATGCAGGAGGTTGCTGAACCGTACATTCGTCGCCGCGCCATGCGGCATCTTGAAAAAGGGCGAGTGGTAATTTTCGGCGGCGGGACCGGAAATCCTTACTTTACAACCGACACGGCCGCCAGCCTCCGGGCCATGGAAATGAACGCTCAGGTGATCCTCAAGGGGACTAAAGTTGACGGTATCTATACCGCCGATCCCAAAAAAGATAGTGACGCGGTTAAAATATCAAAGCTGTCCTACATTGAGGTTCTTAAAAAAGGGTTGCAGGTTATGGATGCCACTGCTATATCGCTTTGCATGGATAATAATCTGCCGATTATTGTTTTCGATCTGACAACTGAAGGCAACATCAGGAAAGTTATCTGTGGGGAAGAGATAGGCACCATCGTACAAGGAGAATAGCCATGCCGAAGAGCATTCTTGATGATATGAAAATCCATATGGAAAAAACGTTGGGGGTTCTGAAAAACGAATTCCAGAAGATTCGCACCGGACGGGCAACAACAGGCATCCTTGACGCCATAACCGTCGATTATTACGGCAACACCTCTTCGCTGAGCCAGGTAGCAACCCTGGCTGTTCCTGAAGCTCGCACTATTACTATAACTCCCTGGGAAGCCAAGATTATTCCGACCATTGAGAAGGCAATTATGAACGCCAACATCGGCTTGACCCCTTCAAACGACGGCAAATCCATTCGCCTGAATCTTCCTCCTCTGACTGAAGAGCGCCGTAAAGATATTGTAAAAGGACTTAAGAAAAAAGCTGAAGAGGACAAGATAGCAATTAGAAACATCCGCCGTGATGCGATTGACAAGCTGAAAAAACTGGAAAAAGATAAAGCTATCACAGAAGACGAACTCAAAAAATTTGAAAAAGATGTTCAGGAAGTTACCAAAAGCTTTGAGCAGAAGATGGATGATGCGGTTGCACATAAAGAGAAAGAGGTCCTGGAAGTCTGATGGCACCGCTTGATCCGCACAAAATGCCGGTTCATCTGGCGGTTATAATGGATGGTAACGGCCGCTGGGCACAACAGCGCATGCTCAAACGCATAGTCGGGCATCAGCGAGGGGCAGAAACAGTAAAAATGGTTGTTGAGCAGGCGTCCCTGCTCGGGATCAAATACCTGACCCTTTTTGCCTTCTCCACGGAAAACTGGTCGCGGCCGGCGTTAGAAGTACGGGCTTTGATGACCCTGCTCAAAAAGTATATCAGCCACGAAACTGCGCGCATGATGCGTAATAATATCCGTTACAACATTATTGGCAATCGAAGTGAACTACCGGCCGATGTTAACGAAACAATGGATAAGGCCATACACAAAACTGCTTCCAATACTGGAATGGTATTGACACTGGCCCTCTCCTACGGTGGTCGGCAAGAGTTATGCCAGGCAGCAGTCCGCCTTGCAGAAGACGTCGCTGCCGGTAAATTATCCACAGCCGAGATCACCACCGAACTGATTGATAGCTATCTGGACACAAGCAACCTGCCTGACCCTGACTTTCTGATCCGCACCAGCGGTGAGAAACGCATCAGCAACTTCCTGCTTTGGCAACTTGCCTATACCGAACTTTATTTCACCGAAACGAACTGGCCGGATTTCACCATTAATGAATTGCAAAAAGCACTTGCAGATTTTCAGTCTCGGGAGCGGCGTTTCGGAATGACCGGTGACCAGATAACACAAAGGGGCGGCCTATCAAACGCCTGATCTCTGCAGGCATACTGCTGCCAATCATCATCCTGATTGTCTTGAAGGGGAGTCAGCTTACACTCGCCTGTTTTCTGGCATTTCTTTCCGCAATATGTATTGCTGAATTCTATCGTATGGCGCTACCGGAGCGGAAGGTAGAACTCTGGCTTTCTGCTGTAACCGGGTCAACACTGATTTTTGTCCCTTTTGCAGGTAATGACAAACTTTTCATCCCCGCATTAGGTCTCCTTTTTTTTGGTTTTTCACTACTGTTCCTGTTCCGCGTCCACACCATTGAAACTGCCGCGCGTGATGTGGCGTTTGCCCTGTTGGCGTTCCTCTACATCCCTTTCCTGATGATGCACATTGTGCTGTTGCGACAAACACCATTCGGAGTCAAGTGGCTGTTTGTCATCATGCTGATCGTGATGACAAATGATTCAACGGCATATTACATCGGCAGCGCCTTTGGCAAGCATCGTCTCTACCCTCTGGTAAGCCCGAAAAAAAGTATTGAAGGTGCAATTGGCGGCTTGGTTGGCAGTATCTGCGGAACCATGCTGGCAAAATTTACATTCTTCCCGCAATTGACCTTTTATGATGCCATCATAACAGCCCTCGTAGTTGGCATGGTCGGACAGGTGGGAGATCTGTTTGAATCTCTACTGAAGCGCAGTTTCGGCGTCAAGGATTCCGGAACCCTCATTCCGGGGCATGGCGGCGTGCTTGACCGCCTTGACAGCATCCTGTTTGCCGCACCCGTTACCTACTATTACGTGCTGTTCTTCTTCAAAGGCTGACCCATGAAAAACATCACTATCCTTGGCTCAACCGGCTCTATTGGCGTCAGCACGTTGGAAATCATCAGCGCTCACCCCGACCGGTTCCGGGTTGTAGCACTGACTGCCGGAAAAAACCTTGAGTTGCTTGTACGACAGATCAAGCAGTTTGCTCCCCGAATTGCAGTTGTTGCCTCACAGGATGACGTTCCACGCCTGAAAGAATTGTGCAGCGGCCTGGACGTCACAATCCTGGGTGGTGTGGAAGGCTTGATTGCCGCAGCAACCGCAGATGAAACCGAAATGGTAGTGGCCGCAATTGTCGGAGCCGCCGGCTTGGTTCCGACAGCTGCCGCCATCCGGGCCCGCAAGGATATTGCCCTCGCCAACAAGGAGACTCTGGTTACCGCCGGTCATCTCTTCATGGATCTGGTAGCAGAGTTCGGTGTGCGGCTTTTCCCGGTTGACAGCGAACACAGCGCTATCTTTCAGTCAATCGAAGGACATCGCAACGAAGATATACAAAAAATAATCCTGACTGCGTCAGGCGGTCCGTTTTTATCCACTCCGGCCTCGCAACTATCGACAGTAACGGTGCGGGATGCCCTCAACCACCCCAACTGGAACATGGGTAAAAAAATCACCATCGATTCTGCCACCATGATGAACAAGGGACTCGAAGTGATCGAAGCCCGCTGGCTGTTCAACACTCCGGTAGAAAAAATACTGGTCAATATCCATCCGCAGAGCATCATTCACTCTATGGTGGAGTATGTGGACGGCTGCGTTATTGCACAGCTTGGCACGCCGGATATGAAAGCCCCCATAGCCTATGCTCTGGCCTATCCTGAGCGGGTAACCACTGGCGTCAGACCACTTGATTTAACTTCCTTCTCCGGCCTCACCTTCTTTAACCCGGATATCGAAAAGTTCCGCTGCCTTGGCCTTGCCTATCGCGCCATTTCAGCAGGAGAAAGCATGCCGGCCGTTATGAATGCCGCGAACGAAATTGCTGTTGCTGAGTTTTTGGAAGGACGTATCGGCTTCACCCGGATAGCCGAAACTATTGAGCGCACCATGGATGCCCACACACCACATCATCTGCGCTCCATCGATGAGGTTCTGAAGGCCGATCTCTGGGGCAGAGAATCTGCACGGGAAATTTGCAAGGAAATGGGATACTGAAATGACCGTTATATATGCAATAATTGTGTTAGGAATTTTGATCTTTGTGCATGAATTGGGACATTTTCTGCTGGCCAAATGGATGGGGGTCAGTGTTGAGAAATTTTCTCTCGGCTTTGGACCCAAACTCATCGGTAAAAAAATCGGCGAGACCGAATATCTGCTTTCAGCCTTTCCGCTTGGTGGATATGTCAAGATGTTCGGCGAGGGAGGGTTTATTGAGGGGGGGGAGTCGGATCCCCGCCCGGAAGACAAAAACTCTCCGACGGATGTTACTTCTGAACCGGTGTTTCGTGAACTGACCGAAGACGAGAAAGCCCGCTCCTTTTCTCATAAACCGGTACTGGCGAGGATCGCAATAGTCATGGCCGGCCCGATGTTCAATCTGCTCTTTGCCTGGCTTATCTTTATCGTACTTTGCATGATGGGTGTTCCTACCGTAACCACCAAAATAGGTGAGGCGCTTAAGGACAAACCAGCTGCCAGAGTCGGCATTCAAAAAGATGATCTTATCACTGCGATCAACAACCGGCCGATTAACCGCTGGGATCAGATTGCCGATGCGGTTTCTGCAAGCAACGGCAGCCCGCTTATTGTGACGGTAACACGTGAAACCCGGGATATCTCCTTCACCATTACTCCTGAACCGCGTATTTCAAAAAACCTGTTCGGTGAACAAATTAATGGTTATGCCATCGGAGTCGCCTCAGCGGGTGAATTTGTCACCGAATACTACAATCCCGTTCAAGCGGTCGTTAAAGGGACTGAGCAAACCGGGAAGGTCATCGGCCTGACATTCATGTCGCTGGTTAAAATGGTGCAGCGTATTGTTCCGATGGATAGTGTCGGCGGACCGATCATGATCGCCAAGATGGCCGGAGAGCAGGCCTCGGCCGGCATTGCGCCTTTTCTGGCATTTATGGCGCTTCTCTCTGTCAACCTGGGAGTACTTAACCTGCTGCCGGTTCCGGTACTTGACGGCGGGCACCTGCTGTTCTATTTCATGGAATTTATCTTCCGGCGTCCTGTCCCGCAAAAAGTTCGTGAATATGCCCAGCAGATCGGCATGGTGTTGCTGTTAGGCCTCATGGTTCTGGCGTTCTACAACGATATCATCAGGTATTTTGTGACCCGTCAGGGGTAACAATGAACATCCTTGCCATTGACACTTCAACATCCCGCGCCAGCATTGCCATCGCCGTTGGCGAGCAGATCGTTGCCGAGTCGCTGTTAAATACCAACCGTACCCTTTCCGCCCGCCTTCTACCCGAAATAGAACGGCTGTTATCAACAGCAGGACTGGCACTTGCCGACATCGAGCTCTTTGCTTCATCAATCGGGCCCGGATCATTCACCGGGGTGCGTGGCGGTGTCGCGACAATTCAGGGGTTGGCACTGGCGCTTGATAAACCATGCGCCGGTTTTTCTTCATTAGCCATGCTGGCCATGAATTTTTCTCTCCAGTCCACACTGGTCTGTCCGATGCTTGATGCCCGAAAGAGTGAGGTGTACGCCGCACTGTATGACTGTTCTGTTCCTGTCCCCTCCCCTCGTGTCGCTGATTGCGTTCTCTCCCCTGCTGCACTTCTCGATCAAATTGCCGTTCTGACCGATCGGCAGGTCATCTTCGTCGGCGACGGCGCGGTACGCTATCACGATCAGATTGCTGAACGTCTTGGCAAGCTGGCGGTTTTTGCCCCCTTCCCACTCCATATCCCCCATGCCTCCAATGGTGTTCTGCTCGCGCTGAATACCGTCAATAACGGCTCATTACTGAAGCCGTCCCAATTGCTGCCGATCTACCTGCGCGCTTCTGATGCCGAAATAAATCTTGCGGCAAAAAAATAATGCCCCCGTAATTCCATTTTAAAAAAAAGGGCGCCCCATCCGGGACGCCCTTTTCTCATGCTGGTGTTTCATCATGACTTGCTTAATGACTGGAATGTGCCCCTCTATCCAGTTCCGCCTTCAGACGTTGAGCCGAAAGAACCAGACTCTCGAGGCGTGCCTCAACAACCTGCGGGAACGAGTTGCCATCGGTTTCTATGGCGAGAAACGGCAGCGGGAGTTCGTTTTTATGCTCCGCCCAGAAAGCACCGTCGTGCCGGGAGAAGTTCTCTTTTTCGTCAATCAGCCGATGGTTCAGAACCGATTCGGCAATGCGGCACGGCATGCAACCGAACGGTCCGATACTGATGACCCCGTGAGTATCATCCCCCACTTCGGTCAGTACCGAGCTGACCGTCAGTATAGTTTCACCGCTCAAGGCGGGGTTGATGAGTGCCGCGCCGCGATCCATCAGATCCTCCACGTCAACATCACAGGGGTGGTAAAAACCGCTCATGAGAAGTCGTTTCCGGATGTCGGCCTCATCACTGCGCATGAACAGTTTTTTCAGACGAATACCGAGACGGGCACCAAAGGAAGAATCGTTCGCAATACCTTTCAGTACCAGATAATCAGTATAGTACATCCATTCCGTAAGGGGAGCTGTACGTGCGAGCACCCCCCGGTCGGCCAACTGTTCAACAAGATACTGCCGCGAAAATCCATCGCGACGAACGTAGATTTCTCCGGTCAGATTCACCATCACCGCATCACCCACCGGATATTTCTTGGCACAGCGACCGAGGGCACACATCACCTCTTCAAGCACGTTCAAAGTATCTGCAAATTTGTCCGTAGCGATGCTCTCAATGATGCGCGCTTTGCCGGCTTCGTAAATCGACAGCGTTTCTTCGCGATTCTGTGCTACAGTCAGCACTCCGGCGTACACTTCATCAAGCCCGTCACTGATACTGAAAGCCCGCCATACTCGCCGGGTAAAAGCAGTAGACATGCCGCCATAGCCGTTTTCGCAGGAGAGAGAGAGCAGGGCGATGTTATCAAGGTGATTTTTTTTGATATGGTTGGACATGAACACGTTGTACTGCCCGAAACGGCAGGGACCATCGGCGGCCGGCATGAAATAGACAACCACTTCGTCATGTCTCTTGCGTTCTTCCAGATAACGGAGCAGTGAACCGGAAGTCAGTAGCAGCGGCAGGCACTCCTTGCAGGTGGCCTCTCCCTTGCCGAGCATCAGTTCCTGCTGACCCGGAGGGGGGAGCGCTTCCGATCTGATGCCCGCATGGCGGAATGCAGCTGCAAGTCCCTTGGCTGCGGTGTCACCCATGGATGGTATCAATACCGTGACTTTCGGATCGGTCAACGGGTATTCCTTCCCGTTACCTGTCCGGACAAACATGCCGCTCTTTCTGCTGAGCAGTTCAGACGGCACGAACGTATCCTCAACCGGTCGCGGCAGGTTCAACTCACGATACCCTCTGACTACATCAAGAAACGCTTCAATCCGGGTATCGACCCCGGCATCTGCCGTATGGGCATCAAGTTCCAGAGTCAGAGACGGTTTCTGTCCCATGATGTTGCGGAAGTATCCGGTAATGAATGAATCGGGACCGCAGCTGAAATTGGTGATATAGACGCCGTACAGATTCGGCTTATCAAGAATATACGTCGCGCCGGAGAGGATTCCCTGACCCGATGTCCAGTACATCCACTCAACCGTGTCACCTTGAGAATCATTCAGCGGCAGGAAGTCGTGCGGGATGATCTTCGTGCCGCGTGTAGCAAATTTATGCGGAATCCCCATGTTGCCATGACGGTTGAAGGCATTGTAAGAGCGGCCGAACAGCACTACTGCCGTTTCATTCTCGGAGAGACCGGCAATAAAACGCGCGCCAATTTCTCTCATTTCGGACCGCATCGCCAGCAAAACTCTCCAGGCATCGTCAAAGGCGCGACCTGCCGCGCGGGCGGAGACACCGAACTGCCTGCCGATTCCGGCAAAAGCTTTCCGGAGCTTTTTGTGGTCGTCAAAAGTGAGCACCGCCGTAATCAGCCGGGGCGCCAGTTGTTCATGGAATGCAGCCTTCAGGTAATACGGTTCCGCCTGGACAAACGGGCAGGTACAGCTGGCTTCATCGCCGCTTTCAACAGCTGAGCTGAGAACATGGGGAATGAACAGATAATCCAGCTCTTTCTGAAGAAGTCCCCCAGTCAGGCCGTGACTGAGCACAACCGGATAACAGAACGGGGCACCGATCGCCTCCATACCACGCGGATCAAGAGTGTCGCCGAGAATCACCTCAGCCCCGAGATTGGCAAAAAAGTGGGCATAGAGCGGATAAAAAGTATTGGAGAACAGCGATGCCGGGATGCCGACCCTGACCCCTCCATTGTTGAGCGGAGCAGGTGTGTACTTCCGGTAGACCAGCTCTTCATGGAGTCTGACAAGATCAAACTCATTCGTGTCATATGCGTTTTTGTTGCCGATGATGTTGTAATATTTATTGCATGCTCCGCCGAAGGGATACGTTTTCCCCTTTACGGTGATCCGTGCGACAGAGCATTTCCGGTCACACTTTTCGACACCGCCGGCACAGACAAACGGCTCTTTGTACTCGACCTCACGGGTAGCCAGTTCTGTCAGATCAAAAACCTGTCGCTGCAGGAGACCCCTCTCAATTTTCCGGTACACCTCAAGTGCGGCACCGAATGCACCCATCAAACCCGGTTCCGGTGGAACGATGATTTCCTGGCCGCAGAGCTGTGCCATTGCAGCAGGAACAGCACTGTTATAACAGACGCCCCCCTGCATGAAGATTTTTCTCCCTACCGGCCGGTTACCCTTGACCCGGTTCAGATAATTCTGACAGATGGAATAGACCAGACCTGCGACGATATCCTCTCTGGCCACACCTTCCTGAACGGCTGTCTTGATGTCGCTGCTGATGAAGGCCGCACACTGGTCATTGAAATTGGGGGGAGCGGTGGATTCAAAGGCGATGCCTGCGATCTCAACCGTTTTAATACCGAGTGACTCACTGCATGCCTCTTCGAGAAAAGAACCGGTACCGGCCGAACAGGCTTCATTCATGGCGTAATCGCTGGCAACCCGATTGGTTATGGAGGTGTACTTGGCGTCCTGCCCGCCGATTTCGAATATTGTTTCCACTTCCGGATCAAAATGAACCGCAGCAGTTGCGTGCGCCACGATCTCATTGATAACCCCTTCGCTTAACGAATGGAGTCCGGCAATTTGTCGGCCGCTGCCGGTGACTCCGAGACCGGTAATTGCGAGAGCCGCCCCGGCAGGCACCTGGGCAAGTATCTGACGATAACATTCACGGCTTGCAGCAATCGGATCGCCGTTGGTGCGCAGATACACACTGGCCGTGATGGCCATAGTGTCCGTCCGGAGCAGCACCGCCTTGGTGGTGGTACTGCCGACATCGAGTCCGCAGACGTATTCTCCTTCGTAAAATTCACCTCGTGGCGCAGATTTGAACGTAACACCGGTTCCCGCCTCTTTCAGTGCCGGAAAGGTCGGAAAAGAGTGATATGCTGCTGAAATCAGCGCCTCCCTGTCAGTAACAACAATGCCATGTTCTTCTGCCCAGAGCAGCGCCCCGAGAGCTTCAAAACCAAGCGCTTCGGAAGGTACAACAGTGTCCGGATATGATTCTCTGATATAATCGAGCACGACCCGGTTGCTGCAGACACCGCCGATCATCAGGATTTTTTTCGCCTGGGCTTTCTGTAATAGCTCGATGATCTTGCCCGCCATCATCCGGCAGAGTCCCGCCGCAACCTCTCCCTTGTCCCTTCCTTTGTTAAGCGCATGAGTACAGTCGCTCTTGCAGAAAACCGAGCATCTTCCTGCCACCGGATACGATTCTGAACCGGCGGCACGTTCAACAGCCTCCTCAATCCCCAACTCCATTCGCTTGATCTGCTGAAAGAAAAATTCTCCGGTTCCTGACGCACACTTGTTGCCGGTATGGACTCCGCGGATATTTCCCTTGCTGTCGAGCATATAAACCAGAAAGGTTTCCCCCCCCGCCGAAACAATACAGTCAATATCCGGATAAGATGGTCGTATCTGCCGGTAGGCAAGTTCAACCGCTTCCGGTTCGGAAACGGTAGGAATCGTAATCAGTTTTTTGAATTTTCTGCCTGTAAAACCGATGTTAGCCGGCAGGGCTGTGTCAAAGAATTCATCCAGAACCCCCATAACCCTGCCGTCATGGGTTATCCGCGAATAAACCACACCAGTATCAGTTCGCTCTGCAATACTTATCGTACTGGCGCCAAGACAGACGCCGAATGACTTTGACATGAAACCCTCCGGTACATTGTTTGACCGATGCTTATAGCAGAGAAAAATAGTGTGGAAAAGAGGAAAAATGTTTGAATAACAATTTTAGTTGCGACTGTTTAATTGAGCTATTATGGTAGCATGTCGATAGCGTGATAGGTGAAGAAAGTGACGTTTAAAGTGAAATAGACTTTTCTTTCGAGGCATCTACATGCAAATTTCCAATACAAACTTCTCTCTTGCCAAGTCCATGTCTGTAATATACTATTGGTATATATCAGGAGGTGGTTACCATGTCACACACGGCAAAGATATTCATGAACGGCAGAAGTCAGGCAATTCGCCTGCCTGCTGAATTCCGTTTTTCAGGACGGGAAGTAATTATCGAGAAACATGGGGATACCGTTACACTTCGCCCCAAACCATGCGGGTGGGATGATTTTTTTTCACGTGATTCAAAAGTGCCGGTTGATTTCCTGAGTGACCGTCAAGACACTTCTCCTGAAGACAGGGACCTTTTCTGATGTTGTATATGCTCGATACAAACATCTGTAGCTACATTCTCAAAAATCATCCTTTATCCGTCAAAGAACGGTTCGATGAAATTGGCGCTGACCTGCTGGCAATTTCCTCGATTGTACTGGCTGAACTCTACTATGGAGCAGCTCGGCACCCAAAGGGCATAGCAATTCGTCGAGAGATTGATGATTTCACGTCCCGGCTCAAAATTATTTCATGGGATGAGTTGGCAGCGAATCATTATGGTTCAATCAGAACATCACTTGAGAAAAACGGCACCCCCACCGGTAGTATGGATATGCTGATAGCAGCTCATGCCAGAAGCCGTAAAGCCACTCTTGTTACGAATAATACGAAGCATTTTGAACATGTTCCGGAATTGCTGATTGCTAACTGGTTGAGCTGAATACACTTCTACATTGAAGTTACGGCTGAGATATAGAACAACTACTCACCTCTACCCACAAAATACAGCCTCCCTACCCTTTTCTTGACACCACATCTTGCTATAATGCATAATTTCGCTTCATTGATTCACCGGAGGCAGTACCCCATGGAAACACCCGCTAACATAGAAAACTACCCATCTTCCCAATTCGTCCACCTCCATCTCCACAGCCAATATTCGCTCCTCGACGGTGCTATCCGCTTTGATGACCTGATCGCTAAGGCCAAAGAACATAATGCTCCGGCAATTGCGATTACCGACCATGGCAACATGTTCGGAGCAGCGGAGTTTTATCTTGCATGTAAAAAGGCAGGCGTTAAGCCGATTATCGGTTGCGAACTGTATCTGGCCCCCGATTCACGTTTTTCACGGGACGCCAAAGGCATCTCTGAAGCTGCCTATCATCTGATCCTGCTCTGTGAGAACATGCAGGGATACAAGAATCTTTCCTACCTGACCTCGGCCGGTTACAAAGAGGGCTTTTACTACCGCCCCCGCATCGACCGCGAACTTCTTGCCGGGCACTCCGAGGGGCTGATTGCAATGTCCGCCTGCCTCAAAGGAGAAGTGGCCATGCAGTGCGGCCGCGGCAGAATGGAAGATGCCGTCGCCACCGCCCGCTGGTACAGCGAACTGTTCCCCGACCGCTACTATATCGAGCTGCAGGAAAACACCATCCCGGAACAGGATGTTGTCAATAAACGTCTGATGGATGTGGCGGCTGAACTGAAGCTGCCGCTGGTGGCAACCAATGACTGCCACTACCTGAACCGTGAGGACGCCCGTGCTCACGAGGTATTGCTCTGCATCCAGACCGGCAAGACCATGGAAGACCCGACTCATATGAAATTTTCGGTTGACGAGTTCTACGTCAAGTCGCCGGATGAGATGTCACAGGCTTTTTCCTACGCACCGGAGGCAATCAGCAATACGCTTGCAATTGCCGAACGCTGTAATCTCGAACTGGCGGTGGATGGCAAAACCTACTACTTCCCGCACTTTGACCCCCCCGCAGGGCAGAATCATGACGATATGCTGCGGGAACTTGCAACAACCGGACTCAAGGAGCGGATGATAACCATTCTGGCCAAATATCCCGACATGACCCTGGAGCAGCAGCAGGGCTACTTCGACCGTCTGGAAATTGAGCTGGATTGTATCAGCGACATGAAATTTCCCGCCTATTTTCTGATCGTCTCCGACTTTATCCGCTGGGCCAAGGATCGCGGCATTCCGGTCGGTCCGGGCAGGGGTTCGGCAGCCGGTTCGCTGGTTGCATATTGCATCTCGATCACCGATCTTGACCCGCTCCCCTACAACCTGCTGTTCGAACGTTTTCTCAACCCGGAACGTATCTCCATGCCTGATATCGACGTCGACTTTTGTCAGGATCGACGCGGCGAAGTCATCCAGTACATGGTCGAGAAGTACGGTCGCGACCGTGTCTGCCAGATCATTACATTCGGCACCATGAAAGCCAAAGCCGCCATACGGGATGTCGGACGGGCACTTAACATGTCGTACGGTGATGTCGACCGGATAGCCAAACTGATCCCGGACGACTTGAACATTACCCTGAAAGATGCGCTGCAAAAGGAACCGCAACTGGGCGAAATGTCAGCTGCCGACCCTCAGGTCAAAATGCTTCTGGACACCGCCCTCTGCCTGGAGGGGCTGACACGGCATGCTTCGACCCACGCCGCTGCGGTCGTGGTAGCACCGGAACCGCTCGAGGAGTTTTTGCCGCTCTACAAGGATCAGAAAACCGGCTCGATTAATACCCAGTACTCAATGAAATATGTCGAACTGGTCGGCCTGGTCAAATTTGACTTTCTGGGACTGAAAAATCTGACCGTGATCGAAAACGCCGTTAAACTGGTGCGAGTGAACGAGCCGCTTTTCGACATCACCACGCTGCGTGACGACGACCAGGCCAGCTATGATCTGATCTCCGCCGGTAACACTACCGGGGTTTTCCAGCTTGAATCCACCGGCATCAAGGAGATGCTCGTCAAGCTCAAGCCTTCCTGTTTCGAGGACGTGATTGCCGCCTGCGCCCTCTACCGCCCCGGTCCGCTTGAATCCGGCATGGTCAAGGATTTCATCGAATGCAAGCATGGTCGCCAGCAGGTTGTATATGAGCTGCCACAGCTTGAACCGATCCTGAAGGACACCTACGGGGTTATTGTCTATCAGGAGCAGGTCATGCAGATTGCCCGATCGCTGGCCGGCTATTCCCTGGGACAGGCTGATCTTCTTCGCCGCGCGATGGGAAAAAAAGATGCGGCGGTCATGGACAAGGAAAAAGTCCCCTTTCTTGCAGGTGCGGCACAACAGGGAGTCGATCAAAAAAAAGCCGGGGCGATTTTCGATCTGATGGCAAAATTCGCCGCGTACGGCTTCAACAAATCCCACTCTGCCGCCTATGCTCTGATCGCGTATCAGACCGCCTATCTGAAGGCTCATTATCCGGTCGAGTTCATGGCTGCTCTTTTGACCTGCGACATGGACAATACCGACAAAGTTGTCAAAAATATCAGCGATTGCCGCGAACAGGGCATCGAGGTACTGCCTCCGGATATCAACACCTCCGGACTCTCCTTCACTGTCGTTGGAACATCGATGCGCTTTGGACTGGGAGCGGTGAAAAATGTCGGCTCCGGTGCAATCGAGGCCATTCTGGAAGCACGCATGGAAGGCCCGTTCAATACTCTGTACGATTTCTGTGAACGGGTTGACCTGCGGAGAGTCAACAAACGGGTGATCGAATCATTGATCAAGTGCGGCGCTTTTGACTCTACCGGAGCAACCCGTTCCTCCCAGATGGAAGGACTGGAGACCGCTTCAAGTTATGGTCAGAAAATCCAGGAAGAAAAGGCAAGTGCCCAGGTTTCATTGTTCGGAGCCGAGGAGGTGTCACGGGGCAATGCGACCGGCGGCATGAAGTTGCCTGACACCCCCGAATGGCATGACAAGGAGAAGCTGGCGTATGAAAAAGAAGCTCTCGGATTTTTGATTACCGGTCACCCGTTGGATCGTTACATCGACGACATCAAACGTCTGACCAACACCGACATTGCCAGTATGGTGGAAATGCCTGAAGGTAGCGAGATTCGAATCTGCGGAATCGTCTCCGCCTTCAAGGAGATTACGACCAAAAAGGGTGACCGGATGGGATTTGTGACTATCGAGGATCTGACCGGTTCTGTTGAGATCACGGTCTTTTCCGACATCTACGTATCCACCTCCGCTCTGCTGAAATCTGATGACCCGCTGCTGGTGATCGGCAAGCTGGAAAAGGGGGAAAAAGGGTGCAAGGTACTGATCATGAAGGGTGGCGAGGAGAATAACGGCAGGAAGTTCCAGCGCGACCGCGGTCCGGCAGGACAGATCAAACTGCTCTCGGAAGCCAGAGCCCAGACGACCAGAAAAGTATCTTTCAACCTGCGTATTGATCAAACATCCGCCGAACAGATCACCCTTCTCAAAGAGGTTATCGAACGACACCCCGGAGCTGTGCCAACCTGCGTCCAGTTCCTGATACCGGGGCGGAGTCGCACTACCATGCCGTTGCAGGCGGGAATGAACGTGGCGGCAAGTGATGATTTAAGGCTGGAAGTGGAGCGACTGTTAGGGTATAATGCCGCCACTTTTGAATAACAGAATCTGAAGCCATTTAAACACAGAGTCACAGAGGACACCGAGAAAACATGAAAATTAAAGGGAGTTACCCCTGCCTTTTCGTTTTTCAATACTCTGTGTTCTCGCTTAGAAGCGCCTACTTTTGGCTGTGTCTCTGTGTTAGAAAATATGAAGTGAGGTATATTCCATGGCTACTCCGTTTTATCTTGAATTTGAAAAACCGATTGTTGAGCTGGAAAAGAAAATTGAGGAGTTGAATGCTCTGGCCGGTGGAGGTCTGGATATTTCCGCCGATGTGACCGCTCTTGAGGAGCGGGTTGAGGAAATGCGCGCCGATATATTCGCCAACCTGTCCCGATGGCAGACCGCACAGGTGGCCCGCCACATCAATCGCCCCTTTACCCAGGACTATATAAACCTCATGTTCACCGAGTTTGTCGAACTGCATGGCGACCGGAACTATGGCGATGATCACGCGATCGTCGGCGGTCTGGCACGCTTCGACGGTCAGCCGGTGATGGTTATCGGACATCAGAAGGGGCGCGATACCAAAGAGAAGGTCTACCGCAACTTCGGCATGCCGAATCCGGAAGGATACCGCAAGGCGCTCCGCCTGATGCAGATGGCTGAACAGTTCAAGCTGCCGGTGATCACCTTTGTCGACACCCCCGGAGCATACCCCGGCATTGGCGCTGAAGAGCGTGGCCAGGCTGAAGCAATTGCCCGCAATCTGCGTGAGATGGCAAGCCTTCGCACTCCGATTATCGTCTGTATCACCGGTGAAGGAGGATCGGGGGGGGCGCTGGCTATCGCTGTCGGTGATCGGATTTTGATGCTGGAACATTCCGTGTATGCCGTCATCTCTCCGGAAGGGTGTGCCGCTATTCTCTGGTCGGACGGCACGAAAGGTGCCCAGGCCGCAGAGGCACTCAAACCGACAGCAAAGGACATTATTAAGCTGGGTGTTATCGACGAGATCATCAAGGAACCGGTCGGCGGTGCCCACCGCGACCACGAAGCCACCGCCAGGAACATGAAAGAGGCGATTGCCCGCAACCTTGCCGAGCTGAACAGGCTTTCCGGTGACGATCTTGTTGAAGGGCGATACAAAAAATTCAGGGCGATGACACGGATTGCTGAATGACGGGGCTCCTTGTGGCATGTCGCATGAGTTTATAATGAGGGGCAATTTATGACTGCAATGACCAATCAACTTGATCTTTCACCACTTCCCCCGACATCACGACGCGAGGTGCGGGACTTCTATCAATTCCTGCTTTCCCGTCGGGGAAAGACAAGTAAAACACCGACGACAAAATACAACTTTGCCGATCTTTGCGGCGGTCTCTCCTGGAAAGGGGACGCAGTCGCAGCTCAGCGGAGCATACGCGATGAGTGGTAACAGCCGGTTTGGCTGATTGTATAAATAGACTTAACAATATTAAAGGGGTGCAAAATGCCACTTACTGCAGTTTATCAAAAAGTTGTCGAAGGATATATTGCTTTCATTGAAGAGTTGCCTGGCGCGAACACCCAGGGTAAAACACTTGAGGAGGCTCGCGCCAACTTGGTGGAGGCGGTTGAAATGGTGATGGAGGCAAACCGTTACCTTGCCGAGGAACGTATCAAAGGATTGGATATTATCAGAGAACCGTTTCTGCTTGCAGCATGAAACGGATTGATCTGATTCGCTATTTGTTGTCTCATGGTTGTGAATTGTTTCGAGAAGGTGGCAATCATTCTGTCTACATCAATCGTGAAAAACAACGTTCATCTGCCGTTCCCCGACACCGGGAAATAAATGATTTTCTGGCAAAAAAGATTTGTCGTGACCTTCAAATACCGGATGAATGAACAGGGACGTCCCCGTACTAATAATCAATTGGGGGAACGTCCCTACGTTCTTCCTTCTGACAATGACTGACTGATTAGTTATTTTAAAGGCAGAGCGGACCGGACGTAGCCGAATAGTTACAATGAATCCAGCCCAAGTTTCTTCAACGCAGATTTAAACTTCACATCAAACGTGACGATGGCAGCACCCTTCATCGCCTTTCCCGTTGCAGCAATCAGTGCATCACCAAAATCCGCAATCTTTGACGGCCACAACGAGAGCACGGCGCCAAAATCGGTTTGCTGGCATACCTCGACACCCGGCATGGCAACAAAGTCGCGGAGCATGGAGTTAATGGTCTCTTTTGGCGTTCCATACACTTT